>NZ_JBGFSM010000021.1:0-41635 GCF_041679265.1 Autumnicola aciditolerans | reverse complement strand
TCATAATAAATATTATTTTAGAGCAAAGCTACCGGTCGAAAGTCAGCTAATCAAGATGCAGTTGGTGGGGTGGATACTCACTAGCTATACTTTCTTCCCTTTCCCATTTAATATAGTTTCTTGGAATTCTTTTTAAATCTGAAATAGAATTATTTAGTATTTCAGTTGGTATCCATTTTTTATGCCTTTTGGGATCTAAACTATAATGTAATTTTTCGTCTGCGGTATTAATTGCAGATGCCATAAAATCATTCGGAGTTGGAGGCAGTACCGAACTTTGAAAAATTTGGAATTTACTTTCTATCTCATTCGAGAACTTACCGAATGAAGATGAAGTCATTATTGACCAAATAATCAATTCTTTAAATCCACCACCAACTGGAATAAATAAATCTTGCTCATAGATAAGGTTTTCAGTAATTTTTATTTCCTTTTCAAGAATCTGATTGGAAAGTATAAATGAAAGAGAAAGTGGTGAACCAGATGTTGTAGGATCTTTGTATATTTCTTCAACAATTTCTATTACATATTCATTTGAAATTGGGCTTGTTATTGGTTTAATTTTAGCTAAAAGATAACCAGTTGTATATTTAATTGCAATTGTTATGGGGATATTATATTTTTCTGGCTTAACATTAGTCTCAAATTTTACTTTTTCAAATTTCGAATTATTTAATTTTTTAAAACTTACCGCTGTAAAGGCAACACTGAAGTCAAAATTATTACTTAGTCTAAGCCTTGTCTGAAAAAGGTGATACTTAAATGCTTCGGCTTCATTTTTTAATGGTTGAAAATTTGAGAAAATGCTGTTGTATCTGATTTTAAAATGTTTCAATCCTCTGAACCCAATTAAATCATTTGAAATAATATTTTTATTAGATTCACTTGTAAATAGGAAATAACGCTCCTTATCTGATTTGTTTTTTTCAGGGAATATTTTTTTATTAAGATTGGATAGTTCATTTTTCAAAATATGCCTAGTGTCAGATAAATCAAATTTTGGATTAATGTTACATCTATACAATGCGGAATCAAGCATGATGTTCTGACTATGTGTACAAAGTAGGTCCTGCTCATTGGTCTCAAAGACTACAGTTTTTTCTAATATACCGTCTATTTCGACTTCTTTAATTTTACTTGGCGTTGTAAGTATATTTGATAATACTAAGTCTCTATTAATACCCTGGATTCCAAGAACTGGTTTTGCAAAATTAAAATCTTCTTGTTGAATTAATAATTGTCTCGGAGCAAATTTATTTGCAACATGTAAGGAATCGGTAAAAGCTAAGTTACTAATAGATGGTGTTTCTTGTATCTCTTTTACAGGGTAGTACTCATATGTCGAGGTGACATTACTATCTAATTGCTCAACAATAAAAAGTTTTCGTTTATCATCGTTATTTATCCAAAATTGTTTTTGAGTATCTTTTATTTCAAAATTTATTAGAGCTATATAGTCAAATCCTTTATCAATATTCTGTAAGATTAATTCATGCTCCCAAACTTCATTCGGATTATTATTTGATAAATTCACAAACGACTTAAATGATAACCAATTTGAATTATGCTTAAAGATTTCTTTTAACCCAATTTTCCATTTCTCATTTTGTAATTGGGTTGGCAAAGTTGCAATAAACCTATCAATAAAATTATCTAATTCATTATCGGGAATATCTCTAGATTCTGAATTATGAGGTTTTCTTATATATAAAACATTAGCAATAAGACTAGATGTCTTGATGCGTTCCTTTTTTGAAAGATCCACTGATGGCGGATTTGTTTGCTGGATTTCCACATAATTACCCAATGAACCTATAAATGGACTTTCCCATTTAATCTTAATTTTATTGGTTTCTTCATCAAAGATACTGGTAATGAAATCCTTCTTCTCAGGTGTGTTGGATGGGGCAGTTTGTAGAGAAGAACGAAATTTGAAATAAAACAGATTTGTCGGTACACTGTTGGATGTCTCCTTTGAAATAATTGGAATTGGTTCGCTTTCTTGGCCGAAAATATCGACAGAAGTTGCCCAGAATCGGTAACCTTGTGGTTTTGACTGAGGTAAGCTACCTCTCCATAAATTTGGAGCCCAATTCGGTTCTAAAGATTCATTAAAAGGGAATTTATCCCATGTTAAAGGTAATGTTGGATCATACTTGTTTTTAAAGCCCTCTCTTATATTTAAATGATAAATGCATACATCTCCATTACCATCCTCTGATTTAGATTTAGGCATGAGCTCATATAACACTCTTCCATCTTCAGTTACATTCAAAATCTTTTCTGTATTTGAATTTTCACCTGCTTTCTGAAATGAAGGTGATTTGGGAGGATTACTTTGAAGTTTATTTATATTTTGATTTGTTGCTAAAAAATAAGGTTTAATATCCTTGGAGTAGGAGTATCTTCTTGATATAAGCCATGGTTTCAATTCATCTAACCCAGGATTGTTATTTGTATCAGTAAAATATCTATTTAAAGGTGAAGCACTTGATTCCGGCTCCCAAATACCGTAAATATTCACACCAGTAATGATGCTTGATTTCTCTTCATTTATTGTTCCATCTGGTTTTACTACAGGAAAATATTTATCATCTGGTTTAGTAGTTTTAAAAGTTACCCGACCATCGCCAGTTGATATTTCTAAATTTTCACTATACTTAATTTTATCTTGTAAATCCTGATCATTTTCAAATTCTGTTTTTATTCTTTTCAAATTCAAGTCATATTCTATTTCACTTGATTTTGGTTTATCTGGATTGCAACTAGTTTTGAAGCTTAATACATTTTCCAAACTGTTGCTCCCCTTATTTTTAATGATATTTAACTGAGATTTTAAATTGGGAATGTCTTCCAAAAAGGATTCATCATGTAGATCCCTCCAATCGTAAACTTTAGATTTATTTAATGTAGTTTTTGTTGGAGGAACATATTCAACACTTATCAAAATTTCATCGCCAGAGTCAATCCATTTCTTAATTATTGTCATTTCAATGTTTCCAATAGTAGTTCCAAATCCCAAGGCTTCTGCTAAAGGATACTGTTTTCCGCAATCATTTTCAACTCTGTTTGGTTGACTTATAGAAGGGCTACACCAATAATCGATAATATCCACACCCTGTCCAATTAAAATTGACAGTTGAGATTTTAAATTTTCTGCATTTGCTATATCAGTATTTATATTTTTTAAAAATTCAATGTTTTTAAAAAGTTTTAATAGAATCGAAGCATTGTTCCAAGCGCTAGTTAGTGTATCTTTGATCTCACTATTTGTGAATGTTTTTTTCGTTTTGAATTTATTATTTATGTGAAAGGTAAAAAGCTCAGGTATTTGATCTACTCTTTTTATTAATGAATTCTTGAAAGTTAAACTTTCCATTTTTTGAAATTCTTTTATAAAAATAGCTTGTAGATTTTTCGGTCGAATCTGATTAACAATCAAATAGCTTGCGAAGTTTTCGGCATAGGATTTTATTGAAACTTCTGAAAATAACTTATTAGATTCAAAATATCTATTATTAGTTAAAGCTACGATTGTTTTATCAAGTATTTTTTTCGAGTATCTACTTTGACTAGAATCGGCTAGTATGTGATAAATGCCAACGCCAGCATCTGGGTCGTTTTCTGGATTCCATTTTGGGTCGATAGGTTTTAAGGGCATACCTGACGTGGGAGGTGCAACCATAAGATAATTTAATGGTAGTATTTCAGGTAATATCAAATTACCTACTACTGGAATTTTATCAACAGCCCCATCAGCCTTTATGTATTCTTTTGAAAATTTGGTTCTTATGTTTAAGTAAAACTTGCCTTCAGGATTTGGAAAATATGTTACTTTATTCTCTTCTTTTATTTCATCAATAAACCATCGAACCAGAAATTCAAACTTCTGATTTTGTTTTTCTCTTAGGATGCCTATACAGTTTAAATCGAATGCCATATAAATTTGATTAAAATTGTGGTAAAAATTGATAATTAAGTGGAGCTGCCTCACAATGTCCAGAAATTACAGTAACTGTAATGTCTATTGATTTACACTTGGTCACACAGCCTATTTTGACACAGAATCTTGTACCGAACGAGCCGCCAATATGGGTAATGCCATTTTTAGTGCTGCCGCAAACTCTCATCCTTGCATAAGCACTTAAATAAACACCAGCCAATGTAATTCCAAAAATACTTACCTCAGCATATCCTTTTAGGTCTGCAAATACCTCACCCAGTATGGCATTTAGGTCGAAAGCCATATTCAAATCTCTTTTGATCATTGAATAATTTTCAAATATTGTTTCAAAGTATTCGGTCTCGATTGTTAAGTGACTATGGTAAGTTTGCAATTCATAATTATATGTAGAGTATATTTTATTTGCATATCTGTTTTTTAATTTAAGTGTTTCAAATCTAGATTCTTTGGTCATTATTTTAATAACAAGAACCCCACCTAAACTTACTTCTAGACCTGCTTTGCCTATACCAAAATTAATTTCATATTTCCAGCCAGCTTTTAACGCTGCAGCAAATAATAAATAGCCTTTGTCAAAGTCCAACTCATACATCACACCTGCAGCAACCATATTAGGCATTGGAAAAGTTGGGGGATACCAAGTAGCTTGGTTAGCTTTGCTCCAATCTCTTTCATATGCACTACCTCCAGTTTGAGGAGGCCAACCTAGGCTCCATAAAAAATATGGACTTCCACCAAAATTGGTTCCAAAGAAGACTTGCCCGGGCTGAAATACAAGGGATGGATTAACTTCTGTTGGGAAATAGAAGGTAGGTAATTGAAATCCTACTAATAATCTTTTCCTTACGAAATCTATCGAGAAAACAATTTGAACTTCATCCTTAATGCCAGGGATTTTAAACCAACCTTCGATTCTTAGCAACCCTTTTGATGAATATAATATACCTGTAATGCCTTTCGGTTTTTCTGTTACACTGCCATAAGCAAGTTTACCAGATGCAATTAGAGTCAAGCCTGTTTTATCAGAGTAATCAAATTCTTCAAGCCATTGGATTTTTTGTTCAAAATCAACAGGGCCTTTTAATGCTTCTATGCCTTTAAATGCACCGTTTATTACTATATTTTCAATACTTTTTAACCTGTCAGAGTTTTTAGAAACTAAAAACTCGGGTTCATGCAATTTTCCAAATCCGAGATTAATTTCTTTATCCCACCTAAGACCAAAAAGAGAAAATGGAATACCATTTTTTGAACCAATTTTTGCATAAATTTGAAAATCACCAAACATACTTGGTGCCGTTAGATTTAAAATCCCCATAAATGGTCGCCCACTTCCTTCATTAAGTGATTCTTTCTTTAAAGGCTCTCGTGGAAGAGATTGAGGATTTTCATAATATTTGGACGGATATGTACCACCCCATTTAAAGAGGCCTTCAATTTTTAGTTCATCTGATAAGGCAAGACTACCACCAACTCTGTCTAATTGAATATCAAAATCCCAACTACCAGATGCTTCATGGCTCAATACTATTTTGCCACCTACTTTTAAAAAGTTTTCCATTCCGAGGTTAAACTCACCAACTATTTCAAGAGTGTTTTTGTTAGAGCTATTTATAAAAATATTAACTACTTTAATTGCCATTGGCCATTTGCCAAATACCTTAATGTTTTTTGATGTATCTAAGAAAATAGAAATGACAGCAGCACCAGTTTCTAAATCAAAAGATGCTATAGTTTTTAAAACATGAGTTAAGTTAAGTTCGCCATCTATTTTTTTGTATTGCTCAAATATTGGGAGTACATTTATTAATTTTTCATCAGGAAAAAGTTCTATAGAAGCAAAAAGCTGCTTAAAATTAGTTTCGAATTTATTAAATCTTATATAATCAAAACCTGGGATTGTGTCAGATACACGGATTAGATTTCTGGATTCTGTAATTGGAGTAATAATAAAATTATCTATTCCTTTGTCATTAAATGTAATATGTGCATTTGCCTTAATACTAAATTTATGGTTATCTGCTGCTGTTTTAATGAGACCCAAAAAAACGTCAAAAGAAAATTTAGACAACTTACTTTCTTGCCCAATACATTCGATTTTGGAAATATTGAATTTTACTATTGAATTATCAACAATATTGAAACCTGTATAGTTGGGATTGCTTGTTATTGATTCTGGAATTCTAGAAATCCATGTAACTCCTTTTTCATCACGCCACCCAAATTCTAAAAATAAATTCCGATTAATCTCGTCAAGTAGTTTTTTTAATACTGTTGAAATTTTATTTGATGGCACTTGAACCATTAGTGGCATGTTCCTAAAGATAACGCCTACAAATTTCTCACTTGTTGGATCAATTTTCCCATTTGTAGCTTGATTTCCATTGTATGTTGGAAATAATAAAGGATATTTTGTTGTTATTTTTTTAAAACTGACAGGATTAAACCCGAAATTTTTGGATAAATCAATTCGACCTGCTTTGTTTTGGTCTAATCCAATACCAACTATAATATTTGAATTCGGAAAATTATTGTTAACGATGTCAAAGCAATACTTTGCACTTTCTCCTTTTTTCTTAATGACAAGAGGAATGCCTATAAAGCTTATAATTGGCCAAAAGCCTATAGAAGTTGGTTTTGCTTCAGTGGGTTCATCGATATTAATGTTGTCGTCAATAAACTTCTTAATTCTCTCATTGTAATTATAATATACTATAGTTAGTTCATTAACATTTTGATTTAGTAGCCATTCCTTAACCCTTGGGTCATTAAGATCTTCTTTCTTAAAATTTATATTTACATACTCTTTCCCTTTCTTTTGAAGACAGGTATAAATTTCTTTTGGATTAGCTGTTTCACAAATCAAACCTCCTGCTAAATATGCTGCACTAAATCCAATAGCCCCAGCATAAGCTATATAAATAAGTTTTTCTTTTTCTGCTTCGTTTACAGTTGTCGTGGTAATTATTGTGGATGTTACTTCTGTATTCTTGAATTTAAAGTTAGGAGCCGGTTTGTCATATAAGACGTCCAAATTCTGACTATCTAATATTTGAAATGAACTGGTTGTTGGGTTAATAGAAAATTTTTCAAGCCAATCTTCATTAGGATTAACACCATCTTTACCAATCTTAAATTCGACCTTGTTTTCTTTATAAATCCAATTTAGTTTATCGAAATTTAAATTCAATTGTGTTTTTAGATTACCTGGGGCAAAGGGTGAAGTTTCTAACTCTGGTGAATTTATTATAAATTTCTCGTCTTTTGTGTTTATTACAAAACTTGATTTAGTTGTGCTACCATTAACAACTAATGATGACGGAATACAAGGAATCTTTACCAGCCTTTTGTTTGATTCTTGAGTGTTTATTTTAGGAAGAACGATTGAATTTTGTTTTTCCCCCTTCACAGTAACACTATCGCCTGCTTGTAAAAAGAGTTTCTTTGAATTAGTATCTAACCTTAATACAGCAAGGTTTGCATCAAGTTTTACACTCGAACCTTTCTCATTATTAAGCCCCCTCACTTTAATACCGTAATGCAGATTGGTTAATGTTGGAGTTTCTTCTAAATTACTTTCATAAACAAAATGAGGTACATCTATAAACTTTTTGTCATTTAATTCTAGTATGTTATCATCATTTAGTGCGATATTATTAATCACCAAAGGATAATGAAATGTTAACCGTTTAGTATTTGTATAAAGCTTGGTTCGTAGTTCCAAGTGATTTACTAAAGGATGTGTTTTTGATATTGTAGTTTCTACATCTTTAAACTTTTGCGTAGTCAACCAACCGTCAGAACAAACTATGCTATCTATTTCAAGAAACGAAAAACCTACACCAATATTTTTATCTAACTCCCATTCAGAATTGTCATTAAATTGAACAAAATGGTCACTAGCCATTGTTGATAAAAATTTGAGATTTAGTTGGCCTAGCTCAAAATTTATAATTGTGTCACTGGATAAATTCACTGATACAGATTCAAAATCATCTAATGTAATTGAGGTGCTTGGAGAACCTGCAACAATACATATACCGTATGAATTATTTTCTAAATAAAAACCAAATCTACCAGTTCTGGGAGATTTTAACTTAGTTAATCTTAATGGAGGGTTATTGGTGTCAAAATATATATACGAGTTGTTAATATCAACATTTTGTATCTTACCAATAATTGACATTGCTAATTTTTCAATTGAAATTTCTAAAGAATTTGATTTTGAAATACCTATTTGCTTAATATACAGTATAGGTGAAATTTCATTACGGAACAATATTAAAATATTACTAAAATCAAAAATCCAAAAATCCAAAACCAAATCAATGAAATATAGAGAACCTTCTTTTAAAATACTTATTTTATCCAGTGGAATTATTAAGGGGTTTGATAAGTATTCATTTCCGTTTAAGGATAAACACAAGGATATTTTGCCTTCAATATAAAACTTTGATGAATTAGAATAAATCGTGCTTTCTCCTTCAACTCCCTGAAGTTTTATTATGCCATTAAAGTCTTTTGTAAGAATTGTAAAGCTCATAAGATTTAAATTATTTTATGTAAATAATATCTCCAGGGTTAAGAATTTTGAACGGAGGATAATATTGCTTTGTAATTTTAAAGGGATATATTGTTGACCCACTCAATACATTACAACGTGAGTAAACTTCTCCTTTTATTCTTTTTGACTTTTTGCCTATTGTTCTTCTGATTAAACTATTAGATAAATAATCATTTAAGAAAAGTTTTGAATAAGGGAGAACAAATTTCTTGTTTTTATAAATTACAGTTATTGTTGTAAAATAATCCGGAACGCCAAGTTGAACCATGATATTTTTAACTCCTGGTTTTCCGTTAAGTTTATTCAAATAAAATAAAGTTATTAGTCTTTCAGCTTCAAAATAGGAAGTACAATTTGAACCTCCACAAATTCCGTTATTTGTAACTTTTAACTTGTAAGAGTTATTTATTGCGTTAAACCAATTATTGGGATTGCTTATAGTGTTTTCATATTGAACATTCGGACTATTTTTTTCATAAAAAGGAGGCAAAGTAATCATGCCATCATTATCAATTAAACATGCTATATTAATTGATTTTTGTTCCCAAACGGTAAATGCTGTGTTGGCTTGAAACTCATAGTTTATTGTTAAGTTTATCTTTGTGTTAGGTTCAATGCAGTAAAATAAGAAAGGATCATAATCTATTTCTACTGATAAGCCATTCTGAACTAACAAGGATTTAAATCTTGAAAGTTTATTTCTAGCAGTACCACTACCCGGTACCCAGTTAATTGTGTCATTCTGCTGAAACTCAATCTTAATTTCGTTAGATAAAATTTGACTTAACAAAACCATTGTGCTTTTATTAATCAAATTGATATCATAATTCAAACCACTTGGATCCAAAGTAGTTTTTATATCAGTAGTGGAAAGATTGTTGCTAAATATCCTTATTCTGAAATTGTATTTACTGATATATGAGCTTGGCACAACATTTTTTAAATCTTCATCATATGCGTCCAATATTGACAACAAATTTGTGTCCGTTGATAATTCACTGGAAAATACATTTTCAAAAGACGTTTGCTCTTGTGAAAAACATTTTACGGATACAAAAATGAATGAAAATATAATTACAATTTTTTTCATGGTTTAGGATTTTGAGAGTTTGTGTTTAATGATATTGCTAAAACTCCAACAATTACCCCCAAAAGAGACTTAGTTAACTCAGGAATAAGAGGAACAATTTTATTGGTTTCAGTTATAAAATCTCTATGAGCCCAAACAATTGCCGCAGCAATAAGTGAAAGTATGTAGACATAACACGCAATTGTTTGAATGGCTGATGGAGATGGACTTGTAAATAAACTCAACGGATTCCATGATTTGGATTCCCTGAATTTAGAAGTTGGGTTCGATACTGTAATACCTAGTACGGCACCAAGATTAGTTGAAAGAACTGCTGCTATGCTTGTAACAGTGTTCGATAAAAACGCAGCAATTTCATAGTCATTGCCATGATGTGGCCAAGATTTCAAGCATGCTTGTGCTATTCCATAAACGAATGCTCCACATCCTATGAAGATTAGGAAGCCCAATAAGTAAGTGATTGGTTTGTTCATAATTTTTAAATTAAAATGTTTTAATTTATTTGTTTATTTTAAATTCATGCTGTGTCGTCTTTTAGGAATAAGGTAAAATGCTCATAAATTTAATTTTACTCTTTACGACAAAAAGCCAGTTTTGAATGAAGCCAGACCAAATTGTCTTTGTATAATTCAGATGTTTGAAACTTTTACACGATAACAACAGTTACCAGAAGAAGCTTCTTCCTCTGCTATTTTTCCATTTCAATTCATCTAAAATTTTATCCCAAAAACCCAAACCCGCCATTTCCTTCCCTCACTATCTCTCCTGCATTTCTAGTTATCAACAATAGGATTTAAAACTCAAGTGGAATTTGTTCTCATTTAAAATCAAATTCGAACAACTAAATATAAATAATATTTTATTCACAAAATACTGTACGTCAGAAAAATAGGGTTGATTTTGAGATAACTTTCCAAGAAACGAATTATTCATTTTTAATCCTATTCATTATGAAAAAATCAATCTACCCAACAATTGTTTTTTCGCTGTTTTCATTTCCGCTATTTGCACAGATTGGCGGAATTGAAAATTCCGTAAATGATATTGCGGATACCATCCGGACAATATTCCCCATTTTACTTGGGGTTATTTTCCTGGTAGGCTTCCTTTTTAACGCGGGGCACTTCTTTGGTGAGAACGCAGACCTTAAAAAAGGGATCACCCGGGTGCTGATCTTTGTCCTCATCGCAGGAGCAGTAGTGGGCATCTTCACCTACTTAATAGGTATTGTGGTATAATGAAACGCTTCGAGATCTATAGAAACATCAGGAAAAGGGCCATGATCTGGGGTTTACCGGTATCGCTCTTCGCTTTGATGATGATAGCAGTGGTAGGATCCCTGCTGGGGATCATCTTCTCCTTCAGTTTTGGAGTGGTTATCACTGCGCTTGCTTTCAACTGTTTGCTGTACATAGGGCTCACCCGTTTTGCCAGTCGGCCGCAGTTATTTCAGGTTGCAAGGGTATTTCCAGCTTCAATTAGTTCCAAACGTTTAAGCCAGTTGTATTATGAGCAAGATTAATCTCGCAGCTTCCCTTCCCATTGCAGATATCCAGGCTAATATCATCTTTGCCGGCAATGGCAATGTGGTATTAGCCTATGGAGCTGTGTTGCCTGAGATCTACTCATTATCTGAAAATGATTTTGAGGAGCTTCATGCTGCCTGGTTTCAATCGCTGAAATCCCTCCCCACAGGGACAGTAATTCATAAACAGGATATTTATCTTAAGCGGAATTATTCTTCAGAAAAGCTTCCGAATAAAACCTTCCTGGAAAAGGCCACCTGGTCCCACTTTAAAGGCAGGGAATATATGGAACATCGCAGTTATCTATTCTTTATCCTGACAAAGAATAAGTCCCTGAACAACCCTAAGTATGTGAATCCGTTTCAAAAGATCAGCAAGAAAATTACTGCTGACCTGGATGATAATATCAGAAGGTTTAAGAATGCCGTAAACGATGCTGTTTCTTTTATAAATAATAGTCGAAAACTGGAACTGGTTCCTATGGGGGAGGAAGAAATAAACGGGCTTACCACAGGTTATTTTAACGGCTTTAATGAAGGACTGGACACGAATATCCTTTTGGAGAAGAATGACATCAGTATTGGCGACCATCATTTTGATGTGCTGGCGGTAAACAGCGAATTGTGTTTTGGAGAGGGGGTACAGACCAGTAAAACCAATGACAGGTTTACTTCAGATGATTTTGTTTTTCAACAGGGATTTATAGATGGCCTGGGGCTGAATTTAAAGGAAAACCACATTATAAACCAGATCATTTACCTGGACGACAAGCAGAAATGGAGAAAGCTGTTAGATGCGAAAGTAGAGGAGCTGAATAAAAGTTCCAATTTCGGTTCGCAGAACAAAGTGGTGCTTAAGAAGATCCAGCACATCCTGGACCAGGTGAATTCCGATGAAACCTCCAGGATCATCAGGGGGCAATTGAATGTGATTTATTGGGACAGGGAAAAAGCCAGCCTATCGGTTACGGCTGCCAGGATCAAAAGCGAATTTAAGGAACTGGATATTGTTCCGTATTATCCGAAAGGGGAGGAGCGCAAGAATTACTTTTTGAACAGTTACTGCTGTTTTTCTTCCAATTTTTCCAATGAAGATCTTTATGTGACCGATCTAAAGCACGCCCTCTGCCTGCTTATTAATAACAGCAATTATAAGTCAGATCCCAAAGGAATTATTTTCAATGATCGTGAGCATAATATTCCGGTCTTAAAGGATGTGTGGGATGAAAAGAAAAGGAGGATCAAGGCCAGGAATTTTGCCATATTCGCCCCTACAGGAGAAGGTAAATCTTTCCTAGCCAACAATATTCTCCGGCAATATTTTGAGAGTGGCGTCCGCCTGGTGATTATTGATCTTGGTGGATCTTATACCAAGTTTGCAAAGCTTTATCAGAAGGAGCATACCATTCTGCGCTATGAGAACGGGAAATCGCTTGGAATTAATCCTTTTTATATTAGCAGCTGGGATGATCTTACTGCGGACCGGCTGGAGGACCTTTCGGAATTTCTGTTCGAATTGTTCGCTTCAGATCTAAAAGTGACCAAAGCCCAGTCTGTTTCGGTCAAAAAGATTCTACGGGATTATTACACAAATGTTCACGACAAACATTCTCTCCAAAGCTTCTATCGCTATGTGGAAAGGCATAGTCTTGATCTTCTGAACGATCTTAAGATACACCCCGATTACTTCAATATCAACAACTTCCTGCACATCATGTCTGAATACGTAGATAAAGGGATCTACAGTTTTCTTTTTGAAAGAGGGGAGGACCAGACTTATAAGATCGAGGATAAACGCCTTATCGTCTTTGAACTTGATGAAGTAAAGGATAATAAGGAGATCCTTTCCGTAATGCTGAAGCTGATTAAATCGGCTATACAGCGTACCATCTGGAGGAACAGGGCAGAGAAGGGGATTATCCTGTTTGACGAGTTTGCCAAGCAGCTGAAGTTTGAAAACGTGCTGGAAAGCGTGGAGTTTTATTACCAGGCCATCAGGAAGCAAAATGGAGCTATCGGGATCATCCTTCAATCCATAAACCAGCTACCTAACAATTCCACTTCAGCAAGTATTCTGGAAAATACCCAGGTGATCTATAGCCTGCACAACGAGAAAGGCTATGATGAACTTAAGAAGCGGCTCAACCTTTCCAGCCACGATCTTAATCAGCTGAAGTCCATAAAGAACAACTTCACCGGAGAAAGAAAATATACGGAGATCTTTATAAAGATTGGGAAGCAGAGCAATGTCTTTCGCCTGGAAGTTCCCAAAGAAGTGTATGCAGCCTACCTAACCGATGGAGCGGAAAACGACGCGATCATGGCACTCTATGATAAACACCAGGATATGGAGGAAGCCATTAGACAATTTACAGGTTCTAAAAAAATATAAAATGAAAACAAGAATTGCAATGCTTGCTCTGTTGCTCCTGTTGGGAGCGAAGGCAGGCGCACAGGGAATGCCCGTGTACGACAACACGAATTTTATAAGCCTTGCCAAGTCCTTGATCGAATCAGCTAAGCAGACCACGCAGCTGCTTAAAACAGTGGAATTTCTTAAAACACAAAAAGAGAATATTGAGCGGGTGAATAACGTCATCAGGCAGGTAAAGGCAGTGAGGGAACTTACCCGAAATAACCAGATACTGCTGGAAACTGTTCGGGATGATTTAAGGGATATTCTGAATTCCCCATACATCAAACAGGAAGAAGTAAACCGAATTTCAGCATCCTTTAATGCCATTATAGAAAACTCCCTGGAAGACCTGGATTTTATCGATAAGATTCTCACTAGTGACTATTTTAAAATGACTGATGCGGAAAGGGCACAGGTGCTCCGCGAAAGAGAACTGCAATCCCGCGAAATGGTGGCGGAAATCACCTTAAAGACAAAGCGCTACAACGACATCATTTCCTTCAGGGAGATGCAGGATAAGATCAATAACAGGGAAATTAAATATTAAATGGTAGCGGGTATCTTTTTAGGAATAGGCCTGGAATATGTGGACACCGTCTTCCAGGCTATTAAGGCCAGCAATTTTTCGCAGTACACCATTGCGGGAATGAAATCGCTCGCGGTACTATTTTTCCTGGTCAATATCCTCAAAAAATATACTGAAGGAGCGGCAGAAGTAGGAGGGCATACCTGGGGACTGAGTCCGGGAGAACTGATCAAGAACTTTGTGATTGTGCTCCTGGTGATTTTTTCCACCCAGATCCTAAATTTTTTTGACGCAATACTGGTGAGCATAGAAACGGATTATAAAGACACGGCCCCAGCGCTTATTCCGCTTCAGCTGCAGGATATTGATATCGAACAGGAAGTGGGCGCGCTGGAAGTAGCCAAAAAAGCAATGGCTTTATTATACGAAGCACTTGTGACACCACTATACCCGGTGAAGGTGATCTCCTTTGTAGTGGGATTGTTTTTATGGGTGCTGGATCTGTTTATCTACCCGCTTTTCCTGGCAGAAAGATTTTTCCTGTTGGGAATTATGCAGGCCTTCTTTCCCCTGGTATTAAGCCTGGCGGTATTTGAGAAATTCAGGAGTATGGCCTATTCCTTTTTTAGATTGTACGCGGCGGTTTATATGCTCGTACCTGCATTCTTCCTGGTGAATGTTTTTGTCAATAATTTGTATGCAGAGATCAATACTAATTTCTGGTCAAATCTCCTGGGAACATCAACCGATAATAATATCATCCGCATCATTGTAGAAGCAGGCTCTATCGCATTTATCGTCTTCCTGAAATTCAAACTGTACTCCCGTGCCACCTCTTTTACGATCAGGTTATTTACGGGATAAGTTATACAGCTTTTTCCGAAGAATTTTTTGATCCAATCATTTAAAAATTAAATTATGAACACACCTTACCAGAATATATACAATGTTTTAAAGATCAACAGGTTTATTGTCCTTACCGCCGTTTGCGGGGCAGTGATCTCCAGCATCTTCTTTGGCTGGATGGTTTTTGATATACATCGCTCTGCTTTAAACAATTCCTTCGCCATCAATACCGATGGCAGCGTAATTCCGCTAAAATGGGTCACCCAAAAAGAAAATCTTGAGGTGGAAGCCCTGGCCCACCTGGAACTGTTCCATACCTACTTCTATAATATCGATGCCAGTAATTATGAGCGCAACCTGGAAAAGGCGCTTTGGCTTGGCGACAGCTCTATAGATAATCTTTACAGGCAAAAGAAGGCAGACGGGGTTTATAACCGGCTGCTACAATACTCCCTGGTTCAGAAAGTAAAGAGTATTGAATCTGAAGTCAACATTGAGCAGGAGCCATACAGTTTTAGGACGCGGACCGTCTTTGAAATCAACCGCGGAAAAATTGTGGATACTTATGAACTGATCTCTTCCGGGAACCTGATAAATGTAGACAGGAATTTTCCCAACAACACCCACGGGTTGTTGATCACCAATTATTTTGAAAACACCTTAAAAAAATTAAATGATGAAAATTGACAAAAAGAAAGTCGTCTTTGGCTCTGTGCTGGCCCTGATTTTAATATTCATAGCGGTCTACAGCATGCTCATCCTGGGAGAGGATGAAGAGGAATCGCCCCAGTTGAAGCAAACCCTGGTTCCCGAACTGCAACAGGAACAGGAAGATTTTAAGTCCAGGCTGGATGCGGTAAATGCTTTAAAGGAGGTGCGGGAAACCACTACGCCCAGTATCTATGATGAAAAGTTCCTGGATTCCATGGGCTATTACGATCCTGAACTTCCGGAGCGGCAAAAGGGAGAAATGTTGGACAGTATTTACAGGAGTTCCGGCAGCCATTATGCAGAATATGATTTTCAGAATGATTTTTATGAGGAGGAAAGTTATGATCCTGAAGAGAACCAAGTGGAACAGCAGGAACCAGTTTCCACCGCTGTAGCTGCAAAGGAAATGGGCCTGGAACACCAGCTTTTTTATGCTTCCAACCCGGAAGTCAATCCCATTATTCCCTCAGCAGGCAATACAGAGGAAGAAATTTTAGTGGAAGTGGATGGCGACCAGGTGGTGCAGGCAGGTTACCGGCTCCGGATGAGGCTGAGTGAAGAGGCCACCCTCAATAATATCCCAGTTCCCGCTAATACTCCCGTTTATGGCTTTATCAGGTTTCAGCCGAACAGGGCATTGATCGAAATAGAGAATATTGCGCATCATCCGGTGAAGTTAAAAGCTTATGATCTGCAGGATGGTAGTGAAGGCATTTATGTTGAAAACAATATTCGTGCAGATGCCAGTAAGGAAGTGATTGATGATATTATCCAGGACATCAATGTTGCCGGGATTCCCCAAATAGGAGGAATTAAACAGTTGTTCCAGAGAAACAACAGGAACGTAAAGGTGCAGGTGACCAATAATTACAAACTTATATTAAAGTCCGTAAGGCAATAGAAATTATGAAATGAGCATATTGAGAATTCGATACAATCACGAATAAAGATGTGTGAATTGTATATGAACATTAAAAAACAAATATTATCTACATATGAAAAAGCAAGTTTTGATTTTCGGATTAATGATGGCCGCTTTTACCAGATTAGCAGCCCAGGAAGAACTATCTTTTCCTAAAGAATTGGATACGATCTACGCCAATGATAAAATGAATGTTGCCCTATTTTTTCCTGATCCTATCCGCCAGGGAATTGCGGGTGCCGAGAATTTTGTTTTCACCTATAACAGGGAGAAAGAACAGCACCTGGGCTTGCTGCAGGCAAAGCCGGGGGAAGAAAGTAATTTACTAGTGATCAGTACAACAGGTTCGGTTTTTTCGTATATTGTAGAGTATTCAGAGAAGCTTGAAAAGCTTAATTATTTTATAGCAGAATCCGGTAAGATTGGGGACGAAGATCCTCGTTCTTCCGGGGAATATAAAAAAGGCGATACGTTAATTTCAGATTCTACAACTGAAGAAGTATTGGCCGATAAAGAAACTTACTATAAGAATTTTAGTTCCTATTTATTGCAAAGTAAACAGCACCTTGGAAATTTAAAGAAAAGCCAGGATGGGGTACAGCTGAAAGTCGAAAATATAGTTTTCCATGATTCTAAACTGTATTTCGTAATGGAGATTGACAATGGCTCGCCCATAGATTATGAGCCTGCTTTCCTGAATGTCTCTGTGGAGACCAGGAAGAAGTTAAGAAAGAAGTCAGTCCAGAAGCTGCCGATGGAAGCTGTTTATAAATACCTGTTGCCGGAAATAATTCCGCAGGAAAAGAGCAGCCGGTTTGTTTATGTGCTGCCAAAGTTCTCCATTGCCGAAGATAAGGTGGTGGTAATCGACCTGAAGGAAGAGCATGGGGAACGGGATATTAAACTTAAAATTAAAAAGCGATTTATAAATAACCCTAATTGATATGTTATGAAAAAGCTTATTCTATTACCGACGCTAATCCTCTTCCTGGCCTGTGCCGAAACTGGTAAATCCTATACAGAAACTGCGCAGATCGTGGTAGAGAGTTTTTATAACAAGGATCTTAAAACCCTTAAAAAATACACCACCGAGCAGAGCTACCAGGCATTTGTAGCTGTACAGGATATGTTTGCCACTCCTGAGGCTGCCGATTCTGATTTTAAAGTTTTACAGGAACAGGAGGATGGGGAGATCGCCTGGGTTAAATTCACCACGGCCTACGAGGAAAAACCCGAAACTTTTAAGCTAGTAAAGGAAAATGACCAATGGAAAGTCACTGAGATTGGAATCCGGGAGAAGGGGCCGTTTTAAAATAAATCTTTTAATTTGAGCGATTATGAATTTTCTACAGGGAAGTTCTTCATTGTTTGAGGTTCCATTTTTGAAGTCATAGAAGTTTATAACATGCGCATTTCAAATTGAAAATATATTGATACTTGCTACTGAAGGAAAATACATTTTTTATATTTACCATTCCTTTAACAAGTTGTAATGTCCAGTAAATTTTTTACTAATAATCATAATAACAGTCTCTTTCATAAATTCAAAGGAGTTTTTGAAAATCAGAATATTCACCATTTTGACGCTTTAGTAGGTTACTTTAGAGCTTCGGGATATTTTAAAATTCGACCTTTTCTAGACAAAGTACCAGAAATAAGAATTTTGGTGGGAATAAATGTTGACGCTCTTATAAATGAAGCGCAAAAAAAAGGTCAATTATATTTAGAGGATACGAATCTCACAAAAGAAGAGTATTTGAATTTTGTGATGAAGGATATTTCCAAAGCAGATTACAATGAAGAGATAGAAAAGGGTATTCTGCAATTTATTGATGACATTATATCAAAGAAAGTTATAGTTAGGGCTCACGGTAAAAGAAATTTACACGCCAAAATTTATATTTTTCGTCCAAAACCATTTAATCATCATACACACGGAAGCGTTATAACCGGTTCGTCAAACCTTACTGATGCTGGTTTAGGAAGTAGAGAGGATTCCTCAAACTATGAATTCAATGTTTTGCTCAAGGATTATGAAGATGTGGTGTTTGCTACAGAAGAATTTGAAGATTTATGGGAGGAATCTACAGAACTATTACCAGTAGATTTAAAAGGGTTAAAAAAGAATACATATTTAAATGACGATATAACCCCTTATGAGTTATATATTAAAATGCTTATTGAATATTTTGGCGATGCTGTAATTCGAGATAAAATATCAGGTAAAGATCTTCCAGAAGGATATACGAATTTACAATACCAAGCTGATGCTGTAGTAGAAGGATTTGACAAATTGATGAAGCATAACGGATTCATTCTGGCCGACGTTGTTGGTTTAGGTAAAACTGTTGTGGCTGCCAGAATTATAAAAAAGTACATCGAAAAAAACGGTTATAACACTAAGGTTTTGGTGGTATATCCTAATGCCTTGGAAGCTAACTGGAAAAATACAATTAAAGATTTTGCCATTTCCAACTATGTACAATTTATCACTGTTGGGAGTCTGCATAAAATTATTGATGGCGAGAATATTAATTATAACAACCCTGAAAATTATGACTTAATTGTAGTAGACGAGTCCCATAAATTTAGATCTGCTACTTCAAATATGTATGGTTTGTTAGAGCTAATATGTAAAACCCCGCGCATTTCAGTTGGTAATGATATAAATAGAAAAAAGAAAGTGATGCTGATTTCAGCAACACCTTTAAATAATAAACCTGAAGATATAGCTAACCAGGTTTATTTGTTTCAGGATTCTCGAAAATCAACTATTGAGGGAGTTCCCAACTTACAATCCTTTTTTTCACCCAAAATAGAAGCCTATAAAAAACTTTATCAAATTAAGGATCACAAAGAGCTTATTCAAAAGGTTAAAGATATTTATTTGCCTATTCGAGATAAGATTTTCACCGAATTAGTTATCCGTAGAACAAGGGCTGATATTCAAAATATAAAACGATATAAAGAAGATGTAGATGCGCAGGGAATGGCATTCCCTGATATCAGGCAGCCAATAAAGGTAGAATATGCTTTTAATAAAAACTTGAATGATCTTTTTTATGAAACTGTCTTTAGTCTTATTGACGAATTAGGCTATTATAGGTATAGGGCGATTGAATTTATTGATGAAGAATATTCAGATATTTATGATAATGCAACCTTGATATCAAGGCAGCTGGCAATGATAATGAAGACTCAAATGGTAAAACGTTTGGAAAGTAGTTTCTATGCTTTTAAAACTTCATTGTCGAGGCTACAGGCCTCCAATCAAAGGATGATTGAAATGTTTGAAAATGATAAAGTTTTTGTGGCTCCAGATCTAGATTTAAATAAATTCTATGATGAGGGGAAGGAAGATGAGATTGAAGAAAAGATTAATGAATTAAATGAGCAGTCACCCAATAATGCAATTTATAAATCAAATGATTTTTCACCTGAATTAATAGAGGGTTTGAAAAAAGATCAAAAAATAATTGACGATCTTTTTCAGAAATGGGAATCTGTGAAAGAAGACCCAAAGATTAAGAAGTTTATTAAGGATCTTAATTCAGTCTTTTTTTCAGATGGAAATATGGAAAAAAAACTGGTTATCTTTTCGGAATCTAAAGAGACTGTAAATTACTTAGCGGAGTCTTTAGAAAAAGAAGGCAGAAAGGATGTTCTTTCAATTAGTGCCACCAATGTTAAAAAACGCTTTAATACAATTCGTAAAAATTTTGACGCTAATTATCCCGGAAAAAAAGAAAATAATTATAACATAATAATTACCACAGAGGTTCTAGCAGAAGGGATTAACCTTCACCGCAGTAATGTGATTTTAAATTATGATATTCCTTGGAATGCAACAAGATTAATGCAACGTATCGGACGTGTGAATCGAATTGGAACAAAAGCTAAGGAAATCTTGATTTACAACTTTTATCCTACAGCACAATCAAATGCTCTAATTAAATTAAATGAAAAAGCTCTTAAAAAGTTGCAGGGCTTCCATTCAGCTTTTGGAGAAGACAGTAAAATTTATTCAGAACAGGAAGAAATCATCAAAAATACTTTAGGAGATTTACAACCCAAGGAAGAAATTGATGAGCGCCTTCAGTATTTAGAAATAGTGAGGGAGTTATATTTGAATGAGACCAAAGAATATATACGATTAAGAGATCTTCCGGTAAAAAGTCGAGTAGGACGAAAGGCTTGTTTAAAACATAAGATAGCGAAAGATGTTATTTCTAACTCTTTGGAAAAAGGAACTTTGTGTTATTTGAGAAATAAAATAAAGGAAAGTTTTTATGTGTGTAATGAAAGCGAATGCGTTGAAATTACCTTTATACAGGCTGTAAAGTTATTTGAAGCCGAGAAGAGGGAAAAATCTACCTTACTTGTGGAAGGACATTTTAATGCAGTGAATAATGCTATAAAACATTTCAAAACTGTCTATAATTCTATGTTTTCAATGGAAGAGTATGACACAACAAATTTATCAGTTCAGGAAAGAAATTCAGTAATGTTTTTAAAGGCAATTATAGACTTAAAAAAATCTTTCCCAAATGAAATCTCTGATCAATTTGAAGAATTATTAAACACTTCCCTCAAAATAATATATATGGGAGTGTTCAGGAAATTTAGAAATGAGTTATCAGCATTGGCAAGGAGACAAAAAAAGCGTAAAATGCCTTTACCTAAGATCATTAGTGAGTTAAATACATTGATGAACAAATATCCTATCAAACAGATTGCACGAATGGATGCTTTACGTTGGGAGGAGGAAAAAGAAAGCAAACGACAATTTGAAGATCCCAAAATTGTCATAACAGAGACCTTCGCATAATATGAATAGAGATAAACTCAAATCAATTTTACAAAGCGGTTATAAAAGAGAGGATTGGAGGAATGTCCTTTCTTTTTTGTCTGGAAATAAAGATCTATTAAAACAGCGTTTAGAACCAAAGGAAATCGTCCTTGGTACTCAAAAAGCTTCTAAAATTGTTAAAGAACTATATGAGCTGGGTACACTTACTACTACAGATGGAGTTCAGTTGCCGATATTTGAAATCGAACTTCATAATAACATTAAAATAGAATATAATAAGGTTGGGGTTAACCCATTAATAAAGGATTATATTCTTAGAGATGCTGGTAAAGGAGCTATTGCAACTTTTCATTATTCAGACGACAGTCATCAGGAATGGAGGTTTTCTTTCATTAGTAAATTCGGAGGCAGTGAGTTCTTTGAAGAAGTAGAAGACGTTGAGACTAATCCAAAAAAATTCACATACATATTCGGAACTCCTGAGGAACATCGAACAGCTCTGGATAGATTATATAATCTGGAACAATCTACGTTTAAACTTGAAGATTTCTTTGAAGCTTTTAATGTGGAACCGGTTTCGAATAGTTTCTTTAAGGAGTACAAAAACTTCTATGTTGACTTTGTAAATTACATATCACAAGATGAGTCTTCCAGAAGAATTTTTGAAGAAGAAAAATCAGATGATTTAGAAAAGGATATAAGGAATTTTGTAAAACGTTTATTAGGACGTATTGTATTTTTATATTTCTTACAAAAGAAACACTGGCTGGGAGCGTCTAATACAGATTATGTGGATGGAGATACTAACTTTCTTGCTAAACTTTTCGAGGCAGATAAAGAAAATTTTTACACCAAATGGTTAAGTAAATTATTTTTTAGTGCTCTTAATACCCCTAACCGATCTAATGATGGATTTTTAATGCCTGATGGTGAGAATCTCTGCATTCCATTTTTGAATGGAGGGTTATTTGAAGAAAATCAGGAACCAAAGCGCCATCGGGAATTAAGATTGCCTTACTATTTATTTGAAGAGTTATTTTCATTTTTTAATGGTTATAATTTTACTATCTATGAAAATAGCCCTGAAGATCATACGGTAGCTGTTGACCCTGAGATGCTCGGTAATATCTTTGAAAATCTTCTGGAAGATAATAATGATAAAGGAACTTTTTACACTCCAAAAGAGATTGTTCATTATATGACTCAGGAGAGTTTAATTGAGTATCTAAGTACTCATTTAAGTAGAACGAAAGAAGAAGTGGAAAACCTGGTTAGAAATCAGGTGTTAGGTAATATTTCCAGGGAAGATTTAATGATTATCGAATCATTAATAGATAAAGTAAAGATATGTGATCCTGCTATTGGTTCAGGAGCCTTTCCAATGGGTTTATTGCAGGAAATTTTTAATCTAAAAGCGTTTTTACATTATGAACTAGGATATGACGAATGGAATCCGGCTAAAATTAAACAGGATATTATTCAAAATTCAATCTATGGGGTTGACATAGAAGAAGGAGCGGTTGATATTGCAAGACTTCGTTTCTGGTTATCATTGGTAGTTGATGAGGATAAACCACAACCCTTACCAAACCTTGATTATAAGATAATGCAAGGTAATAGTGTAGTGGAAAGCTTCAAGGGTATCGATTTAAGCAATGTTTCTCAGGGTAAAAATGTGAAAATTGCTGAGCTAGACAGAGACCTATTTGGTAATATTAAAAGTGATCAAATCAATTTAACATTTGATAAAGTAGGAGTTGCAAACAGCATAGAAAAGAAAACCCGAAAGTATTTTACTGCTTCCGTCGATCAAAAACCAATTCTTAAAAAGCAAATAAATGATTTAGTTCTGGAGTTTATAGAATACAATATCGAATTACGACAAAACCAAATAGATCGGTTTATTGATCAGATTGAGCGGGAAAATAAAGATGAGTCCAAAAGAACTAAAAAGCAAAATAAAAAATATAATGAATGGCTCTCAATTCGAGACGAATTAATTAAAAATAAGGCAGAATTAAAGGAGCTGCAGTATAAAGAAGAGAAACCATTCTTTCTCTGGCATTTATTTTTTGCAGATGTTTTTAAAGAGGGTGGTTTTGATATTATTATTGGTAATCCGCCATATATTAAAGAATATACAAATAGAAATGCCTTTGATGAATTCAGAAATACGGAATATTACCAAGGAAAGATGGATCTATGGTATGGTTTCGCCTGTAAGGGTCTGGATTGGCTGAAAGATGGAGGAGTAGAATGTTTTATTGCTCAAAACAATTGGATTACAAGCGCTGGGGCTTCAATTCTGAGAAACGAAATTCTTAGTCATTCTGAAATTAAAACTTTCATTGATTTTGGAGACTATAAAGTCTTTCAATCAGCGGGTATTCAAACTATGATTTACCTCATTCAAAAAAAGAACCAGCCTTCAAATGAATATAATGTACTTTATGGTGCCCTAAAATCTTCTAAAATTGATAGTATAGAACTTTCCGACTTTTTACAAAGTAAAAAGTCAGAAAGTGAATATTTTGAGAAATATACTCAACCTTTCAAGCCAGAAAAGCTATTAAATAGTTATATAAACTTCTATACTCCTGCTGTTAGAAAAATACTTCAAAAAATAAGAGATCTGTGTTCACTTAAATTGCAGCCTAATGAAGCAACTAACGGTATTCATACTCATCACGATTATTTGTCTAAAGCTATGTTGAAAAAATTGGATAGCAATTTTAAAGTTGGGGATGGGATATTTGCGTTATCAACTGAAGAACTTGAAAATTTAAATTTATCTACTGACGAAAAAGAATTAATAAAACCGTACTATTCAAAAACTAAAAAAGTTAATAGGTATTTTCTCGATTCTAAAAATGATGAGTGGGTTATATATACTTCTTCAGATTTTAAAGATCCAAATTCATTAGACGGATATCCAAACCTCAAAAAACATTTGGATAGATTTAAAGAGGTAATTACTTCTGATAATAAACCTTATGGTTTGCACCGAACGAGAAAAGAAAGCTTTTTTTTAAACGAAAAGATAGTCGCTACTCGAAAATGTCTTACTCCTACATTCACTTATTCAAAAGAACCGAATTATTTTTCAGCTGCATTTTACATTATTAATTCCGATAGAATTAACCTGAAGTATTTAACAACTTTTCTAAATTCTAAATTAATTTCATTTTGGCTGAAGTATGAAGGCAAACTTCAAGGGAATAATTTTCAGGTAGATAAGGAGCCATTAATGAATATCCCTATTCACAAGCCTGATAATTACAGTCCTTTTATTGAGCTTTTTGATGTTGTTCATTTCATTTATTGCAGTAAGGGAAGTATTATAGACAAGATTGGAAATGATCAATTAGCCCAATTTTTTGAAGAGGTAATTGATGGGTGTTTCTTTGAAATTTATTTTAAGGAAGAAATGCTTGAAAGAAACCTTGTTGTAATCGATATGGTAATTAATGAACTACAAAGCGTTAAGCTATCTAAGGAATTTGAAAATGAAAAACTTGAAGATATGAATTCAAGAATTAAGCTTCTTTATAATAATATGAAATTAGGAGAGGTTCAAAAACGAATCCAGATGTTCTCTATAAAAAGTCCCAAAACTCTTAAACCTATTTTGGAAAGCTAATGAGTTTTATTGATTTATTAAAAATAAAAAACTTTAAAGCGTTTAATGAAGAGTTTACCATAGAAATAGGAGGTCGACATTTACTTTTATATGGCGAAAATGGAAGTGGTAAAAGCTCTATTTATTGGTCTCTTTATACCCTTCTCCAAAGTACTACAAAAAGGGAAGAAGAAATTGAGAAATACTTTGATAGAAATAATAGTGAAAACCTTCTGAATATTTTCTCTGGATCCGATGATTCATTTATTAAGATCTCTGCAATTGACGAGGTAAACACCTTTCATAGTATCGGAAAGAATGGTTACTCATTAGAGGGCACAACGATCCGACAATATGATTACTTAGAAGCACTTAATAGTTCCAGTGATTTTATTGCTCATAGGTTGCTAATCAACTTTTATAACTTTAGAAATTCAAAAGAAATAAACTTATGGGAGGTGTTTGTTAGGGATATTTTTCCATTTCTTACTACTACTCATAATACTCGAAAGTTGACACTATCTCAACTCTTTAAAGAAATAAAAGAGACCTTACCCTTCTGGAGTTTCAGTCAGCTTCGTAAGACATTTAAAGTCAGACAGAAAAATCATCACCAACGAAATGCCACTAATGACCGTATTAATTCTCTGAATCGGGCATTGAAATCCGAATTAGCAACTATTAATAACCTGGTCAACAAATTTTATGAGGATCATTTCAAGGAAGATTATGAAGAGAAAATTGAGATCAGCCTTGAATATTCTGTCGAATTGAAATTTGGAGAGGTAACTCAATCAGAAGAAAGAGGAGGAGTAAAATATTTTTTTCCTTCCAAAAAGCATATTGTACTTAACAGTCCCTTTATAAGTTTAAATATAAAAAATCAAAAAGAGGATGGTACTTGGCATAATATACAGAGGCCGCAATCTTACTTTAATGAAGCTAAACTTACCCAAATAGCGTTAAGCATAAGATTTGCTTTAACGGAACAAAGAATGGGAACTTTTCCAGAGCAATTTTTAGCTTTAGATGATTTGCTAGTGAGCCTGGATATGAGCAATCGTGATAAAGTATTGGATATTCTATTAGGCAAATTTGCAAGTGAATATAAAATATATCTTTTCACCCACGAAAAATCTTTTTTTGAATTTTGTTTGTATAAAATTCAGCAATACAATCAAAAAAAGGAATGGAGTATACAGGAAATATATGAATCTGAAGGAAACGGATCACAGCCTACCCTTGTTAAAAGCGAATATGATAATTATGAGAAAGCAAAAAAGTATTTTAAAGCAAAAGATTATGTAACTACGTCACTTTATTTGAGAAAAGAGTTCGAGAAAGTAGTGAAAGAGAGATTGCCTATAGAATATACTAAAGTGATAGAGGGGAAGCCTCCTAATTTAGCTTATTACTGGGCGGAGTTTCGAAAACATTTTATGGCATTAGGAATCGATATGGATGTCTTAAATCCAGAGATGAATGATCACTTTGAACAGTCTAAAACTTTTATTTTAAACCGGCAGGCTCATCATAATTTGTCGGAACCTGTTTATACGATAGAACTTAAGAAGGTGTTTGATTTAATAGATGAGATTAAAAGTTTCTTTCCTATTCCTGAAACCACTATTCTATTGAGTAAAGGAATGATTTTGAAATTCTCACATCCTGATGAAAATTATACTATAGAATTTAAGCTGGTAAACGATTGGAAATTAGATAAAATTGAAGGAAGTATAGATTATAATATTCCAAAATGTGAAATTAAAACTTGGCAATACAACGATGTTGAGTTCTGGGATTTTAAAAAAGAAGAAAAAATGGATAAAACTCCGCCACCCACCGAGAACAAACTTGATTATATAAGAGATAATCTTGTAGCTAATAATTTTGTTCCACTTAATATCACTGATAAAATGTTCTTCGAAAATACGTCGGTCCATAACGGCCTATGTTCCTTAAAACAACTTATGGATAGCTATAAAGTTACATTATGAGTTACAATTACAATTTGACTGGCACTGCAGGTGAATACTTTGTATGTTCTGAATTAAGTCAAAGAGACATACTGCCTCTTTTAACCCCAAAAAATAATCCATTATTTGATATTATTGCTACCAATCAGGATGGCTCAAGATATGTGGCAATTCAGGTTAAAACTATGGGGCACGGTAATAAACAGGGCTGGAAATTAAATAAGCAGATCCAGGTATATAAAAATAATCCCAATCTTTTTTTGGTTCTGGTTAACTTAACAGAGGGTGGAAACAGTGATTTCTATGTTTATCAATATGACAAGTTTGTTGAGAAGGTTAATTGTACCTATCAGGCCTATATAGATAAGCCTCACCATATTACAGGTAAGCCAAAAAAAGAAGTGAATTTTAGATGGTATAACTTTGCAGATTTTGCTCCTGATGATTTTGAAAGAAAAAATGATTGGGCGCCAATAATTGAGAATTTAGCGGGTTGAACTTAGCAAGAAAATAAAATGTATTATTCCTTACTATTAACTATACAATCTTTTTTGAGATTAGTTGTTAATTTATAATAGCTCACCGTGTCGGAATGATATATTTGCTTTGGATTTTAATACTAGAAGAAACAGCAAGTTTTAATGAATCAGGAATTAAAATATAGTCTAGACAAATTAGAAATGCTTAATAATTCTGAGCATACTTCTGGATTGGTTCCTGTTCAGTATATATATTCTGATAGAGATTTACCGCCGGAAGAATATATCGCATTGGAAAATGCTAATAAATATGGTGCCCATTATGTTTATTTCCGAAAATTCGAAAATCGCCCATCGGTTGCACAGGTTTATCTCTACGACTTTACCAATAAGTTAGATGTAGAAGAGGATGAATTGACGAGTTTGCATAAGCAGCTGTACAGTTCTGGTCAAATCCCAATGTTTTTTGTTTTTACCAAAAAAGATGTTCGAATATTCAATTGTTTCGAACCACCAGCGAAAGGTAAAAATCTAAAATATACTCCTCTCACCACTATAAAAATTGCATCCGATTTATCCGAAGAACTTGATTCTGAAAATCAAGAAAAATTTAAAGCGTTTTCCGGAAAATATTTTGATAATGGAACTTTTTGGGAGAATTCAAAATACAGTGATGAATTTAGATTTATTAATAGTGCTTATGAAAAACTACTAACTGAACTCAAACAGGCTTTAAAAGATATAATTAATCAAGATATTCTGCCAGCAAATTTTGCTCGTAAAATAATGGTGGTTTCTATTCTAATAAAGTATTTGGAGGAACGTGAAGATGAAAAAGGGAACAAAGTATTTCCAGAAAACTTCTTTTCCCGCTTCTCCAAAAATGCTACAAAATTTTCAGATGTTTTAAATCAGACGGGATCATATCTTAAATTACTAGATTATCTCGCAACACATTTTAATGGAGGTATTTTCCAACTTGAAGATGATGAGCGAAAATTTATAGCGAATAAAGATTTATCAAGATTTGGCCAATTTTTAGATGGAGAAACGGAAGGTATTCAGTTCGTATTCTGGAGACTTTATTCGTTCAATGATTTGCCTGTTGAACTCATCAGTAATATATATGAAGAGTTTTTAGGTAAACAACCAGGAGTTGTTTATACCCCTCCTTATCTAGTTAACTTCCTGCTTGATGAGTCAATGCCTCTTAGCAGTGAAGAAACAGATTTTAAAATTCTTGACCCAGCTTGCGGATCGGGCGTTTTTCTTGTTGGAGCATACCGACGTTTAATATATCGATGGCGGAAAAAAAACAAATGGTGTGATCCGGATTTAGAAACTTTAAAAAAATTACTCCGTGAAAATATTTATGGTGTTGAACTCAAAAAAGAAGCTGCGGATCTTACAATTTTCAGTTTAAGCTTGGCTTTATGTGATGAATTAACTCCCTTACAAATTTGGAAAGAACTTAAGTTTGATGACCTTCACAAAGAGAATATTCTCCATGATGACTTTTTCAATGTTATTTCTGACAAGAAACTGCAAAAGCAATTTGACTTAATTATTGGAAATCCTCCCTTTGAAGCAAAATTGACGGAAGCAGCTAAAAAGATTGAAATAATTAAAAGTAGAGAACGAAAAATCTCTATTCTGTTAGATGATAATAAGGTAAAGGAAACACCTGTAAAACTACCTGACAATCAAATAGCTTTACTTTTTCTTGAGCAATCTGTGGAGCTTTGTAAAGAGGAAGGACTTGTATGTCTTATTCAACCTTCTGGGCCTTTACTCTACAACAACTCTTCTTTCCAATTCAGACAAATACTGCTGAAAAAGTACAACATTCCTCAAATAATAGATTTTACACATATAAGTAGAATTCTTTTTGGCAAGAATGGAGATGTAGCAACTGCGGCTATTTTTATTAAAAATGAAAGTTCTAAAGAGAATGGGTTACTTCATGTAACCGTTAGAAGAACAAAGCCCCATAAGGAAAAACTATACTTTGAACTTGATACTTATGATTTTCATCATGTGCCATTTAATTTGGCTTATAACGATTCCTTAATCTGGAAATCAAACTTTTTAGGAGGTCATAGACATCATCAAATAATTCAAAGACTTTCTAAATTATCAACTTTCGAAGATTTTCTGATTAAACAAAAAGATGAAAATGGATGGGCCTATTCAGAAGGTTTCACCGCTGCTATAAAATCCGATATAAAAAAGCTGGACAAACTAAAATCAGAAAGATTCAATTCATATGATTCAGAAGAATCATATCAAAAGGAATTAAATAAATTAGAAGCTCCTTTTTTAACTGGAAAAAAACATCTACCTGTTGAAGCCCTTAGTTCCTTGGGTGTAGATGAATCCCAAATTGAAGAGTCATTGAATTTACAATATTTTCATAGTAAGGGAGACCCTAAAATATATGATGCCCCACATTTATTAATTAAAGAAATAATAGAGAGTTCTTCTTTTTCCATTCCTGTCACATTTCGAAATGATGATTTGGTTTTTAAAAATTCAATTTATGGTATTCATGGCCACTCAGAAGAAGCACTACTTGAAGTTAAAAATCGATTTTCTAACAATCAATTATTCCCTTATTATTTAGCTGGCATTAGCGGAAGGTTTATGGTAAATAAATCTTCTTCCTTGTTGGCTACCGACATTAAGAACCTTCCCTATCCTGAAGATCATAAGGAAATTGAATTAAACGATTCGGAAAAAACTGTCGTTAAAGACTTTGTTGAATACCTCATTGAATTCAGACGCAACGGAGAAAAATCGACAATTGCTATACAGGATGCATCTATCCAGCATCTTTCAGATTTTGGAGACACATATCGTAATGTTCTACGGTCAATTTACAAATCAATAACACCTTTTCACCCTTTTGAAACCGATTCCTATATCTGTTTCCCTTTCTATTTTGGAGAGAAACCTGAAATTGATTTTACCGATTCCGAACAAGCCGAAAAGCACATAGAAAAACTCGTTCAAAAGAACTCAGGACTTAGCTTAAGATTAACTCGAATTGTAAGATTATATGAAGGAAATATCATTTACCTAATCAAGCCGAAAAAGCTCCGTTACTGGTTAAAATCTATTGCTCTCCGAGATGCAGATGAAACTTTTTCAGATTTAAGAAAACAAGGGTTCTAATGCTGGCAGATACTTCTAAAAATACAACTAGCGGTCAGCTAACCCATGGAATTGAATTGGATTCTTCAATTACTTCGGTCGTTGATTTTATAGAAGTTCACTTTGCTCAGTTTCGGGAAAAAATCAAGGGAGAAGTCACTGCTAGTGAAAAGTCTCTTACTGATAAACTGTGTAAATATTTCAATCGTAATGCAGGAAATTATCCATTTTATTTTCACCATGAAAACGTTGAAGATCACTCTACAGGAAAAAGTCCTCAAATTGATATTGGTACAGTTTCTAGAAGCGAACAGATTAAAATTGGGGACAGAAACTATAGTGAATGGGATTCTTTTTTTTCATTAGAAGCCAAAAGGCTGCCAACTCCAGGACATAACCGTGAAAGAGAATATGTAATTGGCCAAGATAGACGAAGTGGTGGAATTGAAAGATTCAAAAATGGAATTCACGGTAAACCTTTAAAATATGCAGCTATAATTGCTTATATACAAAAAGAAGATGCAGATCATTGGTTTTTAAAAATAAACGATTGGATATTAGAATTACTGGATTCAGATCCAGACGTTTGGACAGAGCAAGATAAATTAATTCGGACGCAGAGTGAATCTATTGGAGTGGATAAGTTTTTATCGAAAAGCTCTAGGGCATGGGGTAAGGAGAAGCAAGAGCATATAAACCTTTATCATTTGTGGATTAATCTTGCAGATGAGTAAGAAATAACAGAGCGTTTTGGTAATGAGTAATATTTTTTTCTTTCCATTAATCCTCCTCCCGTTTAAAAATAGAATTCGCTTCCAAATAGATCCTGGCAAAATTGACATCCAACTGCTCTAGGGTATATTGATTTTCCTGGGGTAGTTCTCTTATAATTTTAGGCAGTTTAAACTGTACCTTCCTGTCCTTACCATCAGCATAGGTAATGAACTCTCCTTCCTTGAGCCTGAAAAATTCATCAGCCCGAATTTTGGATACTTCTTTTTCGCCGGTGGTTACCCTTGTATCAAAATTTAAATTATGGCCACGGTTGATGCTGGTGGTCTCTTTCTTTACAATTTCAAAAAATCGTTCATAGTATTTCGCGGTATCAGGATCATTCACCTTTCCGAAGAACTGGTAGGAGAGATTGGAAAGGATCGCTTTGCTGGCTTTATCCCCGTAAATTATATCATTCTGTACCTTATCCTGCATCACGTACACCGTGGCGATATCATAACTCCTTAAAGTAGCAGGAATGCGGTGCATATTTAGCAGCCGGATAGTAGGCGCTTCTTCCATAAGGATAAAGGAGGTTTTCGCATTGCGAACACTCATTTGCTTGGTGATGGTATGGATAATGGTCGCTATCACGGGAGAATAAGCAGTTTCATATTTAGGATTATTGACCACGGAAATAACCGCTGGGTTTTGAGAGGAATTTATGTCCAGGGGAACTTCATCGGCCGATAGAGCCATAAAGATGTTTTTGGTACAGATCTTTTTAAGTGCATTGGCCAGCGTACTTTTGACTCCTGCCGTTTGCCTTTCGGAGCCTATCCCGGTTAGAAAAGCACTGGCCATTGCCCGGGAAATGGTATTGGAATTCAGGAAGGCGAGCAAACCATCGTTGGGCAGATTCTGGTAAATAGCAATAAGATGCGGGATGGTACAGAATTGAGGATAATCAGTTCGAAGTTTCCAGATGAGTCCGCCCACCAGTCCTTCCGCAGCATCATAAAAGAATTTATTGGAACCTACCGTGGTGGAATCTTTCTGTTCCAGGAGGTTGTCCAGCAAAACCCTGGAAACTTCATTTACGCTCTCTTCATTTTCCAGGTAACGAGGCGCAATGGGATTCACCCGGTTAAAGATCTTGTCGAAGGAGATGATATAAAAGGAATTTTCCTGTTCCTTAAAAAGGGGATAGGCGATTTCAGTAAGCTCAAAATTTTTATAGTCGTGGATGATCCCGCAATAAGAATACTGTTGGAAATGCTTCAGGAAACCATACACAATACTTTCCGTTTTTCCGCTGCCGGCTGCCCCAATTATGGAAGCACCCCTTCTAATATTTTTGATCTTCAGTTCCCCGGGTTCCAGTTTGAATTTCACCTGGTACCTGGAATCATTATCAAGTTCTTTTTTCTGAAGAAATACATATAAGAGGATGTTGCATAAAAGCAGCGGACAAATGACTAAAAGCACAGACAATAAAGCGCTATTCCAGGATCCGCTTAATAAGAGTATGTTGAGCAGGACACCTCCAACGAAAATGAGGTTTGTAAGGAATGCATACCTGATAATTTTGTATACCATGTACATAAAAGCGCTTCCCAGGAGGCATAAAATAAAGAGGCTGATGTTCATAATTAGCAGAATTAAATTCCAATGGAAGAGGATTCTATAGCTACACCCAATCCTCTTTTTAAGCTGTTAATAGACTTAAGGGTAAGCTGGACTTTGTTCGTGGGAATGGAAATAATGGGTATTCCTGTTTCTCTTAGGATTTTATGGGCTATCGCCTTTTCACTTGCGGTTAACCCCATTAAAGTGCGAATATATTTTTGAGGATCATTTATAAATTGCTTCCTGGACTGGTAAGCTTCCACAAAATTTCGTTTATAGCCGAAAGTGGCATCAAAGGTATTTTCGGCTTTGGTGAAAAAAGCATCCCTGTCAAATCCCCTTTTTACTATTTTTCCGTTCATTTCAACATCTGAAGCTTTATACTTGCTGCCGGGGGATAAGCTGAAAGTGTTGGAAACATCTTTCCTGCTTACAATAATGTGAATATGGCTCTGGTTCCCTTCCTTCTTCATGCCCTGCACAATACGCTGGCCGTTGAGCTGATGCGGCGCAGAAGCTTCCAGTTTATTTATTTGCTTTTCGATGTTTTTAGTATCCCCGGAAATTTCGCCCCGCTGGATCTTCCGAAGTTCCGTTTTAAGTTCAAGGATTTGAGTAGCGTACGGCTGGTTCTCTTTCACCTGGATATCGGTTCCTTTATAGGTTCGTTGGTGCTCAATTTTGGCGTAATATTTAATATCTTCTACCGTTATTGGCCTGCCGTTGATCTCGCGGTTAAAAGAAGCCGCGTAATCTTTTATCAGCTCACGGGTATATTGCTTCAACGCTTCATTGTCATTTTCTAATCGGTTTAATTCATATTTGCTGGGGCTTACCGTAATGGAATAAAATTTCGGCTCCACCTTTTTAAGCTTGGCGGTGTTGGCATCGATTTCCGATACCACTTCTTTAGCGGAAATTTTATCCTCGTACTGGTTGAAGAAAAACTCCTTATCCTCGAGGTCCAGGCGTTCCGCCTCCAGGTTTTCTTTTTCCAGGTAATCGACAAAGTCGGCAGCGCTTTGGGAATAATTGTCTCCAAGTTTCTGCGGGGTTATGGTGATATACATATGAAGTGGGTTTTTGAATTATTTTTCAGGTTTTATTTCCAGTAATTATCCTTGTCAGGAAATTGCTTTTTCTCCACGTATCGAGGCTCTTTTTTAGGTTCAGGTTGTTCCAGGAGCGCATTCAAAATAGAGATGGTCGGTTTGGTCTGGTTCTTCTCTATATCTTTCATGATGGCTATAACCGCATTGATTCTTTTCTGTAAATTCTTTTCCAGGCGCACCAGGTTTTCTCCAACATCATCATGAGGCGAAATGGAGTTCCTCTCAAAAAAATCGATCATCACAGCAAGGGTTTCCGAATGTGTGGCCGCAATTTTTTTTGAGAATTTCCTGAATTTTTTAGCCACAGGATTTTTAATACTCACTGCGGAAAATTCTGGTTTTTTGGATCCTTCCTTCTTCATTTACAGTAAATTTCAACGTGTTTTCAGGGGCTGCCAGGGCATTTACAGTAAATTATCAAACGACCTCAAAAGGGATTAAAAATTAAGTAACTGTAAATCAAAATATTAACAACAAAAATTATAGCTCAACCTCGCTTTGCGGGTTGCCCTCTTGCTTTTCATTTTTGTCCGCCCCAAAGCGGACAAATTTTTCAAACAATGATTAAAACCATTGCCTGGTTATGTGGAAAGTCAAATGGGAAAAGCCTAAAATTTTACGTCGTAATTGTTACTTGTAGAAGTCAAAAAGAGTAGTAACAATAATTAATTGAGCTAAGTTTCAACTCTTTAAAGATAGCTTTTTTTCTTCTGCGGAAAGAGGAATTGCTTATTTAAAAATTCCATTTTTTCAGTTAAATTCATAAAAAAAGCCTCTGCGTAACAAAGGCTTTTAAACTGGATGAAAGAAATATTTATCTAGAGCAAACCTTCATCGGCAAAGCTGAAGTAATCCCCTTCCGAAGTTAAAATCAAATGATCGAGGACTTTAATATCGAGAAGTTCCCCGGCTCTTTTGATTTTTTGGGTAAGGGATTTGTCCGCTTCACTGGGGCGAAGGGTGCCTGAAGGATGATTGTGAGAAAGGATCACTGCGGTAGTAAGGCTTTTAAGAACTACCGCAAAAACTATTCTTACATCTACAAGCGTACCGGTGATGCCCCCTGTGGAAAGGGTATAAATCCCTTTGACTTTATTGGAATTATTAAGGAGGAGCATTTTAAAACTTTCCTGGAGTTCAATATTGTTTTTATCCCAGTGCTCAAAAAGAATAGCTGCCGCATCCCGGGAAGAAGTGATTTTCGGATATGATTTTGCTTTGATGTTTCCGCTGTAACTTATGGCGATTTCATTAACTTTAGGTTCCATTATGAGCTGATTTAAAAGTGAATAATGAAAGAGGGCGAAGCTTTCCAAGGAGACGCCCTCTTTGCTTTTCTAAGTTTAATTATCCTGTTGGTTACCTGAAGTGCCAAGAAGCAGGATCTCATGCACTAAGATCTCAGTGATGTAATGTTTTTCCCCGGACTCGTTTTCATAGGTACGGCTGGTCAGTTTTCCTTCAATGGCTATTTCTTTTCCTTTGGAGATGTACTTTTCAGCAAGTTCAGCCTGTTTGCCCCAGGCCACCAGGTTGTGCCATTGAGTCTGCTGGATTTTTTCACCATCTTTTAAGTAATAATCATTGGTGGCCAGCGAGAACCGAACCACAAGATTTCCATTTTCGAACCGGTGGGATTTAGGATGTTCTCCCACGTTTCCGATTAACTGTACTTTGTTTCTAAGCGTTTTCATAATGATAAGATTTAAAAGGTTTATAATTGATTTTTAAAGATTTACTTATTGCATCCTGAACGTTTTCCCTTTTTTTGATGCTTTAATTCCGCTTCCTTTTTGCGTGAGTTGTATGATTTCATTTTTTCAGTCATTAGATTTACTTCCCGCAGAGCCTTCACTGTTACCTTTTTTTGATGCCAATACAGTTTCAAAATTTAGAATTAGGGAGGACTTATAAATAGGGAATGAAGAGACCGGCTTTATGCAGTCCGTACTAACTTCTGAATTTTGGTATTTCGCATCACAAAAAAAGGTAGGGGCAGTGAAGGCAGGGCAGGAGTTCTAATGGGAAAAGGAAGAATACAAACAGGAGCAGGAAGCGGAATTAAAATAAACACGAAAATCCATTTTGGCGGACTTAAGTGGAAAAGCATAACCGGAAATAGGAGAGGAGTTACTAGCATAATGAATGAACAGAACAAGTCATTTATAAATAACCTTCTGTTGCTTTTGCACTTGTGTCCAAGACTTTTTAAGAGGAAGCGCTTTTCCCTGGAGGAACGGAAGGGGAATGGGCTGAGGGGTGTGAAATAGATACTTGTTCCAGTAAATAGTTACCACTTATGTACTAACAATAACCTACTACACACTTACTAATGGAAATGCTTACTCCTCGGTAATCTCATAGGTGTCAGTGCTAAAATCATACATAAATGTAAATCCTTCCTGGCCATTGTGGCGATATTGAAAATAAGGATCCCAGCTCCAGCTTAATTCATACAGGGTTATAAGGATGTGATCAACATCCTCCACAGGATCAATCTTTACACCTGCTTTTCTATATCTTTTAAATACCTGCGTAAAGATTTCTCTCCCGTTATTAGTGGCTCCTGAAAAGGACATATTTCTTGTAACAATGTTATTATAACCATCGGTTCTAAAATATTCAAAGCTTATATCATAATCCGCCACGGTGTCTTTAAAATATACACGTGTTTCGACTAAAATATCGTCATAAGAAGTAAGTTCTGTGAATTCATCTTCAATAGTACAGGAAGAGAATAGCAACAACATAAAAGGGATTAGAACCGAGGGAGTTTTCAAAGAGAGTGTTTTACCTAAAGATTAATTAAAATTTGACGGGGAAAATAATACTTTGTTTTAAGCATTCGTAAAAAATTGCAGGTTTTTGCTTCTTCTTTTTTAAAAAATATGAATATTAGCATTCTGCTATTTTGGAAACCAACTTAAAAATGCTGAAAACATCTCGTTTTGTACTGATAATATATTTTCTTGTGTTCTTTTATTTTTCCGGTAATGCCCAGGAGAATGACCTTGAATATGGATTAATGAACATAGGAATAGGAGGTATAATTGGAGGAGTGGGTGCGGTAATCAATAAGAAACCAGATCAAAACTTAGGCAGAACCGTTGTTAAAGGTTTTACACATGGAGCTTTAGGTGGCTATTTAATCTTTGAAAGTAAGCGATTGGTAAGAAAATTTGGAAGTGAGAAAAACTACAATTATATCTGGCCTTCAAAAATAGTTAATGCAGCAGGGAGTTCTATTATCGAGAATGCTGCGGCAAATCGGGAGTTATGGGAGCGCTGGCATTTAAACCTTGGCTTCAATCATATTGAAGTAGATTTTAAAGATAAATTTAAGGTAAGTTATAGGATCATGCCTTTTTCCTTATTACGTACATTATATCTTTTCAGTAAAGCACGTCTCGATATTGATCGGAGTATGGTTTTTGGAATTCTGGTTTTCAATCAGGAGACACCAGAGATTTTAGAAGAGGGCAGGAGTAGCAGAGGTAAAGCTTATTTAAATCATATTTTATTGCGGAGAGGAATGCATCAAAGTACTGAGGCCCATGAAATTATTCATACCTATCAATATGAGGGATTTTCCGGTATAAATACTTTTTTTGATAGTCCTATGTCCCGGTTAGAACAGAAGAGCAAATTAGCTAGAATTTATAATAAGATATTTTATACAGATTTTAATGCTGTTTTCTCAATGAGTATATATAATTTTGAATGGGAACGTAAAGGTTACTGGGAAAATTATTTTGAAAAGGAGGCCCGATTTTTCTCTTATTAATTTTTTGCGAACCGCCGAAATTCAACATGTTCCAAAATAAGAAATGTGTAACTATTGATTCATGAACAATGTATAATTATCAATTCCTCAAGCCTTGTAGTATATCTTTTGGAAAGTCTTTCCTGTTTTACTTTCCAGGTTTGGCCAAGGTCCTGTCCGCCAAATTTCACCTTGTCTGATAAATTCCGGTTCAGATGGTCGATGGTTTTCATCAGTTGTTCATGCTTTGGATTTGTGGCTGAAAAGAGGGATAACTGCTTTTGATTTTCAGGTCTCAAACCCATTAGTATAATGCCTGCCTTTTTATATTCATAGCCCTGCCTGAAAATTTTTGCCAGCCCCGATAATGCAGCCCTGGTTATTTCGATAGTGGAACTGGTAGGGGAAGGTATTTGTACAGCTATATTACAACGGTATTGCTTTAGGTCCTGCCGGTGCGGATTGGTATGCAGGAAAACATAGATCATGCTACAGCAGGAATTTTGTTTGCGGAGTTTAAATGCTCCCCTGACACAGTAAGTGCTTACCCGTTCCCTGATTTCATGATATTCGGAATACATTTTTTCGAATGCCCTGGTAACCGCAATATTCTTTTTTATGGCTGGTTCTTCCAAATCCAGAATGTTCTCCCCGGAAAGATCTCTCTTTAATCTTAGCCCCACCTGTGTCATTTCCTTTCTTACGTATTCGTTGGGCAGCCTTGTAAACTGTAATGCATTATAAACTTTTATTTGATGCAGTCTTTTTGCATGCTGTCTCCCGATCCCCCATACATCTTCTATTTTTGTCCATGCAAGTGCTTTCTCAATTTTTTCTTCAGAATCAAGAATAAAAACGCCACCTGTTCTTTCGCTAAACTTTTTTGCAATCTTATTTGCGATTTTTGCCAGGGATTTTGTGGGAGCGATACCTACGCTAATCGGGATACCGGTACCACGTTTTACCATTTTGATCATTTGAAGCCCTACCTGACGGAGATCAAAAAACCTGAATCCTTCGAACTTCAGAAAAGTTTCATCAATAGAATAGATCTCGACTTCGGGAGAGAACCGCGAAAGAATATTCATTACCCTTGCGCTCATATCACCGTATAAAGCATAGTTAGAAGAAAAAACATTTACCTTATGCTTATCAAATATCTTCTGAAACTGGAATGCCGGAGCGCCCATGGGAATATCCAAAGCCTTGGCTTCATTAGATCTGGCTATTACGCAGCCATCATTGTTACTAAGCACCACAACGGGTTTATCGAGCAGAGATGGGTCAAAGACACGCTCGCAGGATGCATAGAAATTATTACAGTCAACCAGGGCGAACATCTAAACAGCTTTAATAACATTGGTGACAATTCCCCAGATTAGAAATTCGTTATCTGCGGTTACTCTTATTGGCTTGTAGGCATCATTTTCAGGAATTAGACACACCGTGTCCTTTTCAATTTTAATGCGCTTTACAGTGAATTCCCCATCTATAAAGCACACGGCAATTCTTCCTGAAGCCGGTTCCAGGCTTTTGTCTATAATGAGCAGATCGCCATCGGTAATTCCGGCATCCCGCATGGAATCGCCTTTAACTCTACCAAAAAATGTAGCGTCTTTATTTCTGATTAATTCCTGGTTAAGGTCTATGGCGTTTTCCAAATGATCATCTGCAGGGGAGGGGAAGCCAGCAGAAATGCCGCATCCCACTAGCGGGAGCAATACTTCCTTGATTTTAAACAAAGGGATGGGAGAGATTAAAACTTTCATGGCGGCTAAGTTATAAAAAAGGAAATAATCCATTTATAAGGAATATATCCATTTCTGAGAAATTTTTAGTTTTTTAAAGTTCAAAACCATTTTTCACCTAAACATGAAGAGCCAACCAAATTTTTCCGTGCCATCTTCAATGGTAGTTCTAATTATTGTATAAGATTTCAGAAATGGAGGAAATAAATCTCAATATCTTTATAAACCATACTTTTACTACGGTTCAACCTTACCTGAAATTTATTTAAGAATCCTATTTTAGCCACTTAATTTGATTCTTGTATGGGGCTCAGGCGCCGGAGGCCTGCCTGAATGTGAGAGGGAGTAATTATTTGTTCATATAATCCTGCCAGGTTATCAGGATATATTTTCTTTTGTTGTTTTCAATCCTGGATAGAAAACCGAATTCATATACAAATAAATAAATATCCCCTTTTTTATTTTTCCAGTAGTGGGTGAAAAAATTGGGATCAAAACCCTTGTCGGTTAAAATATGGGCCCTTACCGTTGCTTTGCCGGCTTTGTTGAAGCTCTTTAAGATCTTCCTGTTCATTTTTAACTGGCGGTCTACAGTGGCATAAAAACTTCCGGAGCCTTTTTGTATTTTTTTATAGTGGTAGTTGCTTTTACAGTAGGGATCGCAGAATTTTTTATCCCTTCTGCCCTCTAATTCTTTCTGACAGGCCAGACAAAGTCGCTTTATATTCATTTCTTCCATAGCCGTTTTATTCGTATAATATACGGATAATAAACGCTTAGTGGCTTATTACCGGTTACTTTTACTTAAAAGTAACAGCAATGGAAAAGAGGTTTGTCACTTTAAAGCATCTAATGATCGGTCAGCAAAGATGTATAGGGATAAAGTTTCATGCAGATAAAGTTTTGCAGGCCCTGGCCAATGAATTGCCGGGAGCGGCATGGAGTGAGGAATATCATATGTTGTATATTGAGAACACTCCGGAAAACCTGGAACTCGTTTTCAGCAAATTCCGCGGGGTTGCCTGGATCAACTGCAGTTACTTCTATTCAAGCAGTAGTTTTCAACGGGATAATGAAAATGCGGATATGCAGTGGTTTCATAAAAGGAAACCTGCTGAAGGCCATAGAACCTGCCCTGAGAGCTACCTGAACAAGCTGGAACTGAAGCGTTATGCAAATAATACCATAAAAACATATGTTTCCTGTTTTGAAGCTTTTATAAACTATTACAGGGAAAGGGAACTGCAGGAACTCAATGAGAATGATATCAGGGTTTATCTGCAAAAACTGATCAGGGAGCAAAGTTCCAACTCTTATATCAACCAGGCCATAAATGCTATTAAATTTTATTATGAGGTGGTTTTGGAAATGCCCAACAGGTTCTATGCTGTTGAACGGCCAAGGAGGGAAGACAGGCTCCCGCAGGTGCTGGCAAAAGAAGAAGTACTTTCTATAATTGAAAATACTAATAATTTAAAGCACAGGTGCATTGTAAGCCTGCTATATTCAGCCGGCCTAAGAAGAGGGGAAATTCTTAACCTCAAGCCTGAGGACATTGACAGCAAGAGGATGGTCATAAGAGTACGTTCAGGCAAAGGAAATAAAGACCGTTATACCATTTTATCTGAAAAGCTTGTGGGGGAATTAAGGAAGTACTACAAAGTCTGGCGACCAAAGACGCTTTTGTTCGAGGGGCCGGGGTGTAAGCCCTATAGTGCAGAGAGCGTGACTTGTATAGTAAAGGGAGCTGCAAAAAGGGCAGGGATCAGGAAAAGAGTGACTCCCCATATGTTGCGGCATTCCTTTGCCACGCACCTTTTAGAAAATGGCACCGATTTGAGGTACATCCAGGTGTTGTTAGGCCATAAAAGCACCAAGACCACGGAAATTTACACCCATGTGGCCACAAATATTTTTTTTAAGATCAAAAATCCGTTAGATTAGCTGGTAAAGACAAAAGAGATATAAATGTAATACTGCATTTATTCGTACGTTGTGAGGCATCAAAGGGTAGAGTAGAGGGCGAAAATTGAACTTTCTGCTATTTTTGTTTAAAAAGGTTTGGTCT
>NZ_JBGFSM010000020.1:7412-46672 GCF_041679265.1 Autumnicola aciditolerans | reverse complement strand
GATACCGTTGTTAATTAATTTAAAATGGTATACTTTTGAAATGAAATAGTGGTATACTTTTCAGTTGAAATAAACACCCGAATAGACTTTTGCCGGTTGTAAGTTGTTCTAATGCTTTCTTTTCAATCTTGTTTAATTCTTCCTGTGTCATTCTAATTCTGTTTGAGTATTAATATAAAATTTCTCAGACAGAGTTGAGATTACACCCTCGAAACTACCGAATATTACAATTACCCTACTTCAGATTATAACTTTTTCATCAATGCCATAGGAAGGCAGCGAAGCAATACCCATCCGTTTTACCTTTATCCTAAAGACTTTTGTACGAGCCGTTTTTCAGAATTTAGTGTCACGAATTCTTCCGAAGTAAAAAATATTATCTGGAATTTCGGGGAACCGGGATCTGGGGCCTCAAACACTTCTTCAGCTTTGGCTCCGGTTCATGAATATGAAAATGAAGGCGTTTATACGGTTTCAGCAGAAATTACTGCGGTATCCGGCCAGGTGTATCAAATTTCCGAAGAGGTAAATATCAGCAAAGCCCCGGAAGCTTTCCCTTTAGAAGATGCTTATCTCTGCATGCCGGAAGAAGGATTTGCCAATGCCAACAGCTTTATTATTGACGATATTGCTGCCCAAATTGCAGGCGACCAGGAAAATGTAGAAATTCATTATGTAAATGAACAAGGGCAGCTTATGGAATATCCCTTACCTGCCTATTCCAGGGATGAGGTGGCGCAACAGGAGGAAATTACGCTGCGCATCAATTATGTTGGCAAGCCTTGTTGTTATAAGGAGGAAACAATGAAGATTTTTCTTCAGGAAGCGCCTTCTTATGAGATTGAGAATATAGTGGTTTGCGATGAAAATTCAGGTTTCGCGCATTTTGACCTCAATGAGGTAAAAGAACAATTAAATGAAGATTATGAGAACCTGAGCATTCGGTTCTTTGATAGCCGGGATGTGGAAATTCCCAATGCTGAAATTGGCAATTATCAGAATAAGACTAGGGAAAGGGAAACCATCACGGCCTACATAAAGCAGGAGCAGGGATGTGAGGTTTACCAGGATTTTGACCTTGTGGTAAGCGCTTCTCCTGTGGTGAATCCCCTGGCAGACCTGGTGGGTTGTGATGAAGATGGGGATGGTTTTTCTGAATATTTTAATACCGGCGCAATTGCGGCACAGGTAAGACAGGGGCAAAGCCAGATTAGCCTTTCCTATTTTGATTCTGCCGGGAATGAGCTTGAGGAGCTGCCAAACCCATACACTAACCTGAAAAAGAATGAAGATTTTATTAGCATTCGTGTTACAGACGATCTTAGCGGTTGTTATGCTGAAGTGAGGCAGAATTTAAAGACCTCGGCCAAACCCTCGGTAAATACTCCGGCTGATCTCTTTGCCTGTGATGAAGGAAACGGGATTGCACATTTTGACACTTCCGGGATAATGGAAAATATAACCGGCGGACAGAACGGCCTGGAAGTTTCTTTTTATGATGAAGATGGAAATGAAATACACAACTTTGTAAGCTCCGGCTTCAGCAATTCGGTAGCTTACGAACAGCCGGTAATTGCCAGAATCGAGAACCGGGATAACCCCTCCTGTGGCACCGAAGTAAGATTTAAACTCATCACCAGTTCACCTCCCCAAATAGCCCTGGAAGATCAATACGAAATTTGTAGTATGGGGGAAACCCTGAATTTGCAGTTAAATCCCGCCTACACCTCCCAAACCTGGTTTGGCCCCGAAGGAAATACTATTTCCGGGGGAACTGCTGTAAGCCTTACTGCGGCAGGGGTATATGGAGTAAGTGTTCTGGAAGAAAAAAACGGGATAATTTGTGAAAACTACATGGAATTTGAGCTGGTATATTCGGCAGCACCGGTGATAGAAGATATCCTTTTCAGCAATTTTGCTGAAGATTCCGCCATCGAAATTATTGCCTCCGGCGATGGCCTGTTTGAGTATTCCATAGATGGCATAAACTTTCAGGCTTCCAGTATTTTCCCGGAGGTGGCCGGCGGAACTTACAATGTTACGGTTAGAGACACCAATGGCTGCGGGGAAGTTTCGCAAAAAATAAACGTGATGAACTATCCGCGTTTCTTTACTCCAAATAATGATGGTTATAATGACCGGTGGAAAATTAAAGGACTATCCAACAATACCGATTCGGTAATTTTGATATACGACCGTTACGGCAAACTTTTAAAACAACTCGCCCCCGGAGACCAGGGCTGGGATGGGACCTGTAACGGAAAAATTTTGCCGGCAGATGATTACTGGTTTCGGATAGATTTAGAAGAGCAAGCCACTTATAGCGGGCATTTTTCTATTATCCGGTGAACTTTTGGAAGAAGTTATTGGCCGGAGATTTCAGTTCAGGTTTTAAATTTTTCAACATAAGATAAGGTGAGCAGCACTATGGGTTTAACAGCCGTAGGTGCTACAGGTAGCTAATTTAAAAACCGGAACAGGGGTTACCCGGCAGGTCTTTATGCTGCCTTGGTTTTAAAAGCAATAGATTAAGCTTTTAAAATAAACTTTATGCCTTATTCCCTTGAAAAATCCTTTTTAAGCCTTATAATCGGCTCGTATATATTTCAAAAGAAAAAGCCTTTATGCGCATTACGAATGCCCACCAGAACAATCTTAAAAATGTAAGTTTAAAACTTCCCGAAAATCAATTGATTGTGGTAACGGGGTTATCAGGTTCGGGGAAATCCTCCCTGGCCATGGACGTTATCGCCAATGAAGGTTACCGCAGTTTCCTGGAGAGCCTTCCGGCTTATAATCAGCAAAATGCGCAACTTATTCCTACTGCTCAAGTAGATACTATAGAAGGCCTGCCCCCCGTGATTAAGGTAGAACAATCCAAACGTTTCCAGTCGGTAAACACCACTTTCGGCACCCTTTCAGAACTTGCCGCAATATTCAGGATTCTTTTTGCCCGCTATTCCGGGGAGGAGCCCATGAGCAAATCTTTGTTTTCTTTTAATCATCCCAAAGGGGCCTGCGCACACTGCCGTGGAATTGGCGAGGCGGAATATATCGATCTTAATAAATTGATTGGTGATGAAAATAAAACGCTGCGGGAGGGCGCAATTACTACCACTTTACCCAACGGTTATATTGTTTATTCCCAGGTTACCGTAGATGAACTGAATAAAGTTTGTGAAGCTCATGGATTTAATGTGGATATTCCCTGGAAAAAGCTCTCTGCGGAACAAAAGGAGGTGATCTTTAACGGGAGTGACCGCCTCAAAGTTTTCTATGGAAAACATAGTATAGCATCCCGCTTAAGGTGGAAAGGTTTTAAAGCGAAGCCGCGGGAAGAGGGATTTTATAAAGGCATACTTCCCATTATGAGTAATATTTTAAGGCTGGACCGTAATCCCAACATCTTAAAATTTGCCAGTTCTAAGGAATGTCCGAGTTGTAAGGGAGCAAGAATTAAAAAAGAACACCTTAAATTTAAATGGAAAGGACTGAACTTTCAGGAATGGATGGATCTCTCTTTGCAAGATTTATATGCCAAATTGAAAAGCCTGGAGCTTGTAAGCGGGGAAGAGGTACTGGTAGCTAAGATCTGTACGCAATTATTGGATTTGGTACAACTGGGCATGCAGGAGTATAGGTTAAGTACACCCAGTACCAATATTTCTTCTGGTGATGGGCAGCGCATCAGGTTAATCAGGCAGGTAAACAGCAACCTGCAGGGGATTCTGTATGTTTTTGACGAACCCTCTATTGGTTTGTCTGAAAATTACCAGGTGTATTTACGCCATATCCTGAAGCGCCTGATAAGCCGGGGCAATACCGTAATGGTGGTAGAGCACGACCTCAATTTTATTCGCTCTGCAGACTGGATTATAGAACTGGGCCCTGAAGCAGGCGTAAATGGGGGAAAAGTTATTTTTAACGGGCCCATCAGGGAATTTTTGAATTCAGGAGAATTGCCCAGTCCTACTTTAGCTGAATTAAAGAAGGCAGATTCAAATCCAGGTACGAAGCCTGTACTTAATTCAGCAGAAACATTTCATCCTGAACCGGGAAACTTAACAGTAGTAAGCCGAAAGAACCCTCAAATACTTCAGGTCCTTGCTGAACATGCTGAAAAGGCAAATTTAAAACTGCTCACAGTAACCGATCAGCCTATCGGGAAAACCCCCAGAAGCAATCCCGCTACCTATACCGGTCTAGCTGATAAAATCCGTGACCTGCTGGCAAAATCTACTGAAGCGAAACAGCGAAAATTAACCAAGAGCGCCTTTTCTTTTAACAACAAGCGCGGCAGGTGCGAAACCTGTGAAGGTGCAGGGGTAATTACGCTTTCCATGAATGTAATGGGAACTATCAACCAGGTTTGCCCTGTTTGCAATGGCAGGCGCTTTAAGCCGGAAGTACTGCAGGTGCATTGGAACCAGAAAAACATTGCAGAGATCTATAATCTGAGTATTGCGGAGGCTTCCCATTTTTTTTCCGAAGAAAAGCAGATCAGCAATATCCTGTCTTTGATGCTTCAGCTGGGCCTGGGGTATATTAAACTAGGCCAGCCTTCCAACACCTTATCCGGCGGAGAAGCGCAACGCGTTAAACTTACAAAACACTTCGCCAGGCAATCAAAAAACAGCCTGTTACTGCTGGAAGAACCCGCTATAGGATTGCACCAGCAGGATGTGCGACGCTTGTTGGAAGCCTTACACGAGCTGAAAAAACAAACCGCGGGCATTATTTGCTTTGAAAATAATATGCTTTTTAAAGCTTCCTGTGATATCCTGGTGGAAAATTCAGCAAAAAACAGGGTGCAGGATTTAAAAGAACCGGAAGACCTGCGAAGAGACAGGATTTCCATAAAAGGAGCACGCACACATCATCTCAAAAATCTCGATATAGAACTTCCAAAGAATACCTTATCTGTGGTTACAGGAATTTCCGGCTCGGGTAAATCTTCTTTGGTGATAGACACCCTGCATGGCTACGGATTGCAGGAAATGACGAGGCAATTTTCAGCATATCAGCAGGCCAGGGCAGGAGTTAATTTTCAGCTGGAGGTAGATCATATTGAAGGGCTAAGCCCCAGTATTTGCGTAACGCGAAAGGAAAAGAGTTTTACCCGGCGGTCTGAGCTTGCCAAACAAACCGGAATGGACAAGATCCTGCGGTTTGCTTTTTCCAGGAAAGCCCAGTATGAAGGAGAGGAACTATCTGCCAGCCATTTTTCAAATCATCACGAACTGGGAAAATGTGCCGTTTGTGATGGCTATGGTAAAGACCTGCTTCCCGATCTTGAAAAAATAGTGTTAGACAGGGATAAAAGTATTTCCAGCGGCCTGTTTGAACATAATAAAGCGCTTTCTTATTACGGGCAGGCGGGCAGCCAGTATATGGCAATTGTAAAAGAGCTAGGCGCAGGATATGGGTTTAGGCTGGAAACTCCGTTTAAGGAGTGGACAAACCAGCAAAAGGACATCTTGTTTTATGGGACGGGAGAAAAAGTATGGACAACCAACTGGATTTTTAAAACCAAAACAAGAGAAGGAACGCAGGAAATAAAAATGAAGTGGGAAGGACTCTTCCATTACTTAAAAGAAGAATATTATAAAACCCGGAAAAATAAGCATATCGAAAAGCTCAAAGCCCTTTTTACCCCTTCAGAATGCAGCCATTGTAAGGGCAGCGGATTAAAACCGGAGCGGTTAAACTTCAAAATTGGAAGAAAATCCATTCACGACATAAAGTCGATGGATTTTAGAATGCTGGAAAGCTGGATTTCTGCTAGTGATGCTTCTTCGGAAATAGACCGGCAGCTAATGGCTCATCTACAGCCGCTTTTGGCCAATACTGTAAAGAGAGCAAGGCAATTGCATATAGACCACCTTCAGCTCAACCGTAAATCGGCCACGCTTTCCGGTGGGGAAAATCAGCGGGTAGCCCTCATCACGCAGTTAAACAGTCCGTTGAAGGGAATTACCTATTTGTTAGATGAACCTTCCGCAGGATTATCCAATGATAATATCCCTGACCTGATTAACCTTCTGAAAGAATTAATTGAAAAAGGAAATACAGTGGTGGTGATTGAGCATAATAAAGAAATCATCCTGGCGGCAGAGGAGTTGGTTCAGCTGGGGCCATTGGCGGGTAAGCTAGGCGGATATGTGACTTACCGGGGAACACCTCAGGATTTCTTAAAACAGGCCGATTGCCATCCGTATTTAAAAGAACCTTCTAAAGCGGTTAAATTGAAGGATGGGAAGGAACATATTTCCATAAGGAAGCTGTCTAAACATAGCCTGGTGAAAGAGGCGCTGGAAGTTCCTGTTGGGGGAATCACCACCCTTAGCGGAAAATCGGGAATAGGAAAAACCACTTTGGTGAAAGATATTATTATTCCGGGAATTGAGACGGGGGAGCCGGTAAATTGTGAAAGCATACGGTTTCCCGGGAAGTATTCGGGAGTGCGTTATTTTGAATCTAAGAAACTCAGGTCCCATTCAAATACCCTCTTAGTTTCTTATTTGAATCTGCTGAAGGAGATAAGCAGGATCTTTGCCAAAAAGACAAAGCTCAGGCCCCGCGATTTTTCTTATAAAACAAAAACAAGCCAGTGCCCCAACTGTAAAGGCAAAGGTTTTCTTGAAACCAGCCTGGATGTAGCTGCCAACGCGGTGGAAAAATGCGAGGTATGCCAGGGGCAGCGTTACCAGGAGCATATCCTGGAACATAAGCTGAAATCTAAAACTATTGCAGAAGTGCTTGCTTTGGATATCGCGGAATTAAAAGAATTCTTACAGGAATTTCAGCTTAAAGCTACAATTGGAGAATTTCTGGAACAGTTAGAGGAAATTGGGCTGGGACATCTTAGCCTGGATCAGCCCGTGCAAACTCTTTCTTCAGGGGAAAAACAAAGATTGTTGTTGTTGAACTGGCTCCAGGATCAGGAGAGGAATATGCTTTACATTTTAGATGAACCCTGCACCGGCTTGCATTATGCCGATATTGACCTGTTGTTCAAAATTTTACAAAAACTCAGCGAGGCTAATGATATCTTGGTTATTGAGCATAATCCTTATTTTTTAGAAAAAGCAGGAGTTGGCCTGGTGCTGGAATAGATCATTATCGGGGGAGAAAATTATAATTTTCAGAATATTGCATAAAAAAAGCCCCCTGTCCTGAGGTGGCTCTTGATGCAAAGAAATTTCGTTTATACAGGAATTTAATCCTGGAACATCAACCTGTTATTCCTTGATCCATAATAATCCAGGATTTTTCTCCTGATGATATATTCATACAGGCTGTTGGTAAGGTTTATTTTTGCACGGTCCAGGTTGTTCTTGCTAATGATGTATTCCACAAAGTTGGAAACTCCGCTTCTAAACCTTATTTCGTTCACGCGGTAAGATTCCTCATACGCCTGAACCTGTTCCTGGAGGATAAAATAATTTTTAAAGGCTGTTTGCATCTGGTTGTAAGCGAGTTTTATTTCCTGTTCCAGATCATTTTTGGTTGCCTCCAGTGCCAGCCGGGAATCCTCAAGTTCAATCTTTCTTAGGTCTACCTGTTGTTTAGCTCGAAAACCATTAAAAACCGGGATAGCTACTGAAAGACCCACTACAGAATTCAGGTTATTATTCAATTGATCCAAATACGAGATTTTTTCTTCAGCAAACAATGCCTGGTTGGTTTGTACAGGATAGTTATTTTCTCCCACCGTTATAAACTGCCCCGTTTGGATAACCTCGGTGCCATTTTCAGTATATATCCTGGCCACGCTGGAATAGTTACTGTTTACCTGGGCGAATAAGGAAACTTCGGGGAGGTACAGCGATTTTGCCACAGCCACATTTTCTTCAGCAGCATCAATTCTATATTGGTCTGCTTCAAACCCGGGAAAATGCTCCAGGGCCTGGGCATAAACTTCTTCCGAAGACAATGCATAAGGGGTTACGGCATCTGAGCTAAGATTAGCTACCTGGAAATTCTCATCCCGGTTCAACAGGTTTGCAAGTTCAAGTTTAGCACTGGTAAGCGCATTTTGTGCTTCCAGTAAACTCGCCGCATCAGCATTTACCTGTCCCTGGATATCGGTAAAGTCTGCAGGATTGCCTTCACCTTCTTCATACAAATTTTTGAGGCGTTCCATTTGATCTTTTGTGGCCTTTATTCTAAGTTGTGAAAGTTCCACCAGGTCCCGGTTGTTCAAGACCTGAAAATAGGCCAGTGTCACCTCTAAAATAAGTTGCTGCCTGGCCTCTTCCGCTTCAGCTTTTGAAGCTTTCCAGTTATATCGGTCCCGCTGAATGGAATTTAAAAGTTCAAAACCTTTAAAAAGCTGAGCATTTAGATCTACACCTACATTGCTGAACTTGAGCTGCTGGTCTATATAATCATTGGTATAAGGATCTATACTCCGGCCATTGTTGACCCCCAAATTATAATTAGCGTTAATACTTGGAAATAAAGCTGATTTAGACTGCCTGAGAAAAATTTTAGAAGTTTCAGCATTTAGGTGAGACCTTTTTAGGCTTATGTTTTCTTCCAAAGCAATTTTAATACACTCATTTAAACTTAAGTTTTGATCCTGGGCTTTTAAAATGCCGGAAAGCAAGATAGTGATGATAATGATGAGGTTTTTCAAAGTGATGATATTTTAAGATTTCTGGACACTTCCGTCTAAAAGATGAATGGTTCTTGAACCGTATGCGGCATTACTCTCCGAATGTGTGGCCTGGATAATAGTGACGCCTTCCCCGTTCAGCTCCTTAAAAAGCTGCATGATCTCGTCACTTTGTTTGGAGTTGAGGTTTCCGGTAGGTTCATCTGCAAGGATTAATTTGGGCTTGATGATGAGCGCACGGGCAATTCCCACCAGTTGTTGCTGCCCACCGCTTAACTGATGCGGAAAAAGGTCTTTTTTTCCCACAATGTTAAAGCGGTCCAGGATATCGGCCACCAGCGCTTGTCGTTCCGAACTTTTCACTTTTTTATAGAGCAGCGGAGTTTCAATATTCTCGTAAACTGTAAGATCATCGAGCAGGTGATATGCCTGGAAAATAAAACCGATATTCTGATTAAAAATTTCGGTACGCTTTTTAGGTTTCAGGTCATGAATGGGTTCATTTTCAAAATAATATTCCCCTTCCTGGAAATCATCCAGCATGGCAATAATATTGAGCAAGGTAGATTTCCCGGAACCCGATGGCCCCATAACCGATAAAAATTCGCCTTCTTCTACCTTGACGCTCAGGTCGTTTAACAGAAAAACGCGTCTTCCGCCTGAGTTTACCCATTTATAAATGTGATTTAATTTCAGCATATTTTTAATTTTTAGCCTCGTTTAGCTGAAGTTGTTTCAGCCTGATTTTTGATTTATCTTCATCCTGAAAAATTCAGGGATTTACAGTTTGTACAATTTTACTCGCTTCGCAAGGAGTTTATAGGATTGGAAACAGCGGCTTTAATCGCCTGAAAGCTAACCGTGATCAACGCAATTAGAATCGCCGAGCACCCGGCAAGGACGAACACCGGCCACCCAATATTAACCCGATAGGCAAATTCCTGTAGCCATCTTCCTGCCAGCCAGTAGGCGAGCGGGAATGCAATAATTAAAGAGATAAGCACCAGGATCATGAAATCTTTGGAAAGCAGCCTGGCTATGCTGCTCACGCTTGCTCCCAGCACTTTTCTCACGCCAATTTCCTTGGTGCGCTGTTCTGCCATAAAGGCTGCAAGGCCAAATAATCCCAGGCAGGCGACGAAAATTGCGAGTCCGGCGAAAATGAGCGCGGCCCTGGCGGTGCGCTTTTCACGAGCATACATTTGTTCCACATTATTTTCCAGGAACGAGTAATCAAAAGCCACAGCAGGGGCGATATCGGCAAAAGTAGTTTTAAATTCTTCCAATGTAGCAGGGAGTTCCTCGCTTTTAAAGCGTAGCAGCATATAGCGCAGCGGTTCAAAACCATTATTAAAAGCGTAAGCACCAATTGGCGATCGCAGCGACGAAAAGTTGAAATCGTCTACCACTCCCACCACGTAAGCATTAGGGCCAAGGTTGGCATCGATATTTTTCCCAATGGCTTCTTCTGGAGTAATTCCCAGAAAATCCACGGCGTTTTTGTTCAGCAGCACATCTACAATAGAGTCACCTTCCTGCTTATGCTTCGGAAGATCTTTCCCGGCCAGTAAAGTTAGCTGAAGGGTTTCCACCACGCCTCCCCTGGCACGATTGGTTTGCAAAGAGATGGATTCATGCGAATTGAGGTTTTTATACAGCGTCCTGCCGCTCACGCTAATGCCGGGGTAACCTTGAGCCATGGTTGCGGAAGAAACTTCGGGCAGGTTTTGGAACTGGTTGATAAGCGTTTCTTTTTCTGCATTAGAGGTTAGGGCAGAAATAGAAACAGCCATCGTATTTTCAGGATTGTAGCCCAGGTTTTTATTCCGCATAAATTCCAGCTGATTATAGATTACCACCGCAGCAATGATCAGGATCACCGAAGCCGAAAACTGCACAACCACCAGTCCTTTTCGTAAAAGAGCCGTAAAACTTTCTTTATCCCTTCCGGAACGAATCACTTCCATAGGAGAGAACCTGGAAAGATGCAGGGCAGGGAATGAGCCGGCGATGAGGGTGGTAGTAAGCCATATCCCTATGATCGCTGCCAAAAATTCGAAGGAAATTAAAGAACTGGTAGAAAGGCTGTTTCCAATAATTTTCTCAAAAACCGGAAGGCTTAAAAAAGTAAAGAAAAGTGCCAGAACAATAGCAATAAGCGTTACGAATGCGGTTTCTGTAAAAAAACGGGCGATGAGCATTTTTCCAGAAGCTCCCAAAGTTTTATTAATGCCCACATCTTTAGTGCTCTTTTGAGATCGTGCCGTGGCCAGGTTCATATAATTAATGCAGGCAATTAATAAAATAAGAAAGGCCAGCAAACTTAAATTTCGAACCTCTTCAATACTTCCCAATTTGGAGGTGTAGGCACTTTTAATATTTGCAGAATACAGGTGCATCTTTTCCAAAGGCTGTAAATCTAATGTGTACCACTGGTCTTCTTTTTCAACATTGGCATCTATGAGATTTTGCATTTTGCCGGTTACGGTTGCAGGATCGGCATTTTTATTCAGCAGAAAATAAGTTTCAAAACTGGCGTTGCTCCAGCTGGGTTCTTTGTAAAACCCAACAGATTTAAAAGAGCCGATAATGTTCCCATCCAGGCTGGAATTGGCCGGAAAATCGTTATAAACTCCGGTAATTTCCATTTTAAGGTCATTGTCTATCGAAATGGTTTTGCCTATTGGATTTCCTTTTCCGAAGTATTTAATCGCGGTGGATTCAGATAAAACAGCGGTATTAGGGCGATTCAGCTGATTTTTAGAATTTCCGTACACGAACTTCAGTTGAAAAATATCAAAGAATTCAGGATCGGCATAATACAATTTGGGTTCGGTAAACTGTTCATTTTCAGCTTCAATAGAGGCGGTTTTTCCGAAATCATGATCCCATAGCCTTGCTGATTTCTGAACTTCCGGAATGGCCTCTTCCGCAGCAGGTTTTAACGCGGCCGGAACGGTAGCCCATATTTCGTTATTATGCTGCTCGGTGGTATTGAAGATCACGCGGTAAATGCGCTCTTTATTGGCATACATCTTATCAAAACTGTGCTCCTGCATTATAAACAGCGCTAAGAGCAGCGTTATGCTTATCCCAATGGAAAGCCCGAATATGTTGATAAATGAGAAAGTTTTATCGGCTTTAATTTTGCGCCAGGATATTTTGATGAAGTTTTTAAGCATGATAATTTTTCTAAATTATTGATTTATTTTAAGGATGAAGGCTTAGGCTAATTGGTTTCACAATTATTGGATTTAATAAGGCCTTATATTCTTAACCGGGTTTCTTCTGGCAGCTCGAATGGAGTGATAACTTACGGTTAAGAGGGCAATGGCTATTGCACTTCCTCCGGCTAGAGCGAAAAACCACCAGCTAATATTTATGCGGTAGGCAAAGTCCTGGAGCCATTTATTCATAAAATACCAGGCGATTGGGGAGGCAATTAATAAGGATATCAATACCAGTTTTATGAAATTTCCGGTTAACAGCAACACGATATTTTCAACGCACCCAGCACTTTTCGAATGCCTATCTCTCTTTTACGACGTTCTGCGGAAAAAGCTGCTAAACCAAACAATCCCAAACAGCCCACAAAAATGGCCACTGCAGTGAATATTGCCAATAATGATCTCAGTTTGTCTTCAGATTGATACATCTGTTCGAAATTCTCATCCAGAAATTTAAATTCCAAAGGATAGTCAGGTGAAAAATTATCCCAAACGTGTTCCACCCGGGTAAGTGAGGTCTCGAGATTGGCGGTGTTAAGTTTTACTGCAACTTTCCAGGCCGCATCGGGAAAAATTTGCAAAACGGCAGTTTCAACCTGATCATACAGGCTTTTATAATTGAAATCCTTTACCACCCCAATAACTTCACCTTCCTTTATGGAATCTGTACCATCCTGAGTCCAGACCTTCCAGTACATTTTCTGGCCTAGAGCTTTTTCCGGGCTTATAAACCCAAGGTTTTTAACGGCAGTTTCATTAATAACATAAGCCTTGCTGGCATCGGTGCCCATTTCTTCTGAAAAATCTCTACCGGCAATCACTTTTAATCCAAGGGTTTGGATATAATCATAATCAACCATAAGCTGTGTTGCCGGATGGTTTACCAGCTGCCCATTTTCTTTCACCTGAATTCCATCACCGGCAACCGCATCTCCGGGGAATCCGTAACCAATGGAAACCGAAGAAACTCCTGGAACCTGATTTAACTGATTCTTAAAGGCTTCCCTGTTTTCAAACATTTTATCTCCCCGCATGGGGAAAAACATGATCTGTTCTTTATTAAAACCCAGGTCTTTATTGTGCAGGTAATCTACCTGATTGTAAACTACAATCGCGCTAATTATAAGGAGTACAGAAAGTGAAAACTGAATTACTACCAGGCTATGTCTTAAAATTGGAGTATGCCCCTGTTCGGTTTTGGAGTTTGAAGAGCCTTTTAAAACCTTTACCGGTTTAAAATTTGATAATACCAAAGCCGGATAAAATCCTGCAAGAAGTCCAACAAAAATGCTAAGTAAAACAATCGCCAGAATGGTTACTGGCTCAATAAACACATAAAATGAGATGCTTTTAGCGGTGAAAGCATTAAGCCATGGCAGGGCAAGAAGGCTAAAAACCAATGCCAGCAGCATCCCTATGGTAGTAAGAAATAGGGTTTCCAGAATAAACTGAACAAGCAGCTGCTTTCTGCTTGCCCCTATACTTTTGCGAACTCCAACTTCCCTGGCTCTTTGTAAGGATTGGGAAGTGGCGAGATTTACGAAGTTAAAGCAGGCGATAAGAAGAATGAAAATGGCGATAAAGGTTAAAGCTTTAACATAGGTGATGTTGCCTCTTTTGGCCATATCAAACTTAAAATTGGCAGACATCAGGTGAATATCTGCTAAAGGCTGCAAAAAAGGAGTGGATTCAGCCTGAGATTCCGGATCGAATTTACGCATTTCAGTTTTTGCCAGCTTCTGGAATTTAGACTCCAGCGCGTCTACATTGGTGCCTTCACGAACTTTTACATAATTATAGAACTGCTGCCATCCCCAGCTTTGCATACGCTCTGCCGGGATTCCGGCTAAAGATAAGGGCATTATATAATCAAACTGTAAATGAAATTTCGGATTCTTCTTAAAAACACCAGTGACTTTTAATGTAGTGCCTTCCATCTCCAGTTCTTTACCCACCGGGTTCTGGTTTCCGAATAAAGCAGTGCTCAGTTTTTTTGAAATCACAAGAGAAGCAGGACCATTGAGAGCCTGTTCCCGCGAGCCATAAAGAAATTCAAGTTTAAAAATGTGAAAGAAAGTAGTATCGGCAAAATATCCGTGTTCATTATAGATTTTAGTATCGCCTGTTTTAAATAATCTTTTTATTTCGGGATACATCATTACCCGCGCGGTATTTTCAACTTCGGGAAAATTTTGGGCGAGCGTGGGAGCCATCATGGGAGGTGTAGGCGCCCTTTCTTCAATATTATTATGATCTGCATATTGACTATAAACTCTGAATATTTGTTCTTTCTGCGGAACAAACGAATCAAATTGATACTCATCCCGAACAAACAATGCAATCAGGAAGCAAACCGTAAATCCCAGAGCAAGTCCTAAAGTATTGAGAGTGGAATAGACCGGATGCCTCACGATGTTTCTCAGTGCCACTTTTAAATAATTCCTGATCATGATGATTGATTTTTGAGATTGTTTATTCCGTTTTTAAACTTTCAATGGGATTCGCTATTGCCGCTCGAAAACTTTTGATCCCAATAGTTAAAAAAGCAATTCCCAGGGTGATGATGGCCGCCAGTGCAAAGAGCCACCATTGTATCTGGATTCTATAGGCGAAATCCTGCAGCCATTTGTTCATGAGATAATAACTTAACGGGAATGCGATCAAAAATGAGATCCCCACCAGTTTGAGAAAATCTTTAGAAAGCAAGGCAACGATCTGTGTTGCGGAAGAACCCAGCACTTTACGAATCCCAATTTCCTTAAAACGCTGTTCCGCCGTAAAAGTCACCAGTCCAAACAAACCGAGACAGGCAACAATGATGGTAAGAATGGCGAAAAGCGTCAAAATCGTTCCCATTTTTCGCTCCTTTAAATAGGTATGATTAAACGAGTCATCCAGAATGCTGTAATTCAAAGCTTCTTGCGGGTTGTAGCCGTTCCAATCTGAATTTAAATTCTCAATGATCCCGGACATATCTGCGGTTTTGGAGCGAACAATCATTCCACCATACGGATTCATTTTCAGAATTAAGGGATCTATTTCCTGGTGCAGCGATTTCCAGTTAAAGTCTTTGATGATCCCTATTATGTGAATATCTCGTGGGCCTTCATCGGTATCTCGCTGAAAGGTTTTTCCAACGGCATTTTTTCCGAAACCAAGCGCTTCCGCAGCTGTTTCATTGATGATCACGTTATTTTTTTCGGTTCCATAGGATTTGGAAAAATTACGTCCGGCCAGCAATTCCATGCCCATTGTTGGGATATAATTCTCATCTACATTGTAGAAATACATGCGACGCAGAAATTCCCCATTCAGAAAAATCCCACCCACTTCATTATCGCTTTCCCCGGCAGGTACAAAGGCAGAATGCGTCACATTTTCCACCCTTGGATAATTTTTGATTTCCTGGATAAAATTATCTTCATTATTGCCCAGCAAATAAGTATTGCGAACCACCAGTAGCTGATCTTTTTCGTAACCAATATCTTTATTCTGAATATAATTCATCTGCTCTTTCACCACGAGAGTAGCCAGAATGAGCCCGGCGGAAATAACAAACTGAAAAACCACCAGTCCGCCCCGAATTCCTGAATTTTTTCCGCTACCGGAAAATTTTGATTTTAGTGCGTTAAGCGGATTGAATGAGGAGAGGTAGAATGCCGGATACCCTCCTGCTAAAAATGTAATGAGTAATAGTAGGCCAATTAAAGACAGAATATAAACGGGTTTTAAAAGTGATGTGAATTCTATGCTTTTTCCCGCCAATTGATTAAATCCCGGTAGTGAAATTGCGAAAATTACGATGGCTAGTATAGTTGCCAGGATAGTGGAAATAAAAGCTTCTGCTAAAAACTGGTAGATCAATTGGTTTTTATTGGAACCCAGCACTTTTCGAATCCCTACTTCCTTAGATCGTTTGGAAGCCGATGCCGTGGCCAGGTTCATAAAATTGATGCAGGCTATTACCAGCATAAAAATAGCCACGACACTGAAAATATAAATATATTTGATGTCGCCACCCTGTTCCAGCGTGGTAGCGTCAGAAAAATCGGAATGAAGATGAATATCGGTCAACGGCTGCAGAAAAAGGCCTAAATCATTATCTTTTTGGAATTCTTCATAAGTCATCCCTAAGGCATCAATCATCTGCGGTCCCATGTATTTCTTAGTGATCGCCGGTAGTTTTGCTTCCACTTCGGCTATGTCAGCATCCTCTTTTAAAACCAGGTAGGTAAAAAAGTCTGATTGCATCCAGGTGGTTTTTTTCGCATTGGCATAGCCAAGTGTAGACGCAAGAATGTCGAAGTGAAAATGGGAGTTTTCAGGAATATCTTTCATCACCGCAGAAACCATGTAGTCTTCATCGCGATTGGTCACCCTGATCGTTTTTCCAACGGGGTCTGTATCACCAAAAATATTCTTTGCCAGCGTCTCAGAAATTACAGCAGTATAGGGCTTGTCAAGAGGAGTATTTTGATTTCCATTGGTAATTGGCAGCGTGAAAACATTGAAGAAATTTGGATCCACATATCCCATGCTGCTCTGGCCATAATAAATGCCATTGTATTGCAATCTGTTATTATAAGATTTTGCCAGCCGGGTAGCATCGGCTACTTCCGGCAAATCGTTTTCGAGCGCTCGGGCAACCGGTGCCATCACCACAGCTTCATTCATTTCCTCCCCATTAATATTGGCTCTAAACACTACCCTTACAATACGGTTGGCCTTTTCATTAAAGCGATCATAGCTCAGTTCACTGGAGACGTACAACATAATCATGATCACAGAAGCAATTCCCAGCGCCAGGCCAAGAACGTTAACCAAAAATGTACCTTTATTCTTGATACTATTTCGCCAGCCGGTTTTTAAATAATTCCTGATCATGATGATTGATTTTTGGTTAATGATTTTATTCTGTTCTAAGACTTTTTACCGGATTTGTTGTGGAGGCACGTATTGCCTGAAAACTAACCGTAATAATGGTAATTAAAAAGGCACCAAGGCCGGCTGCTACGAAGATCCACCAGGAAAGATCTGTTCTATAAACAAACTTCTGAAGCCATTTATTCATAAAAATGTAGGCTAAGGGCAGGGCTATAAGAATAGCGATAAACACCAGCCTGATAAAATCACTGGAAAGCATAAGCCATAGATTAGAAATGGTCGCGCCCAGTACTTTTCTTATTCCAATTTCTTTGGTTCTTTTTTCGGCTACATAAGAAGCAAGGCCAAAGAGACCAAGACAGCTTATAAGAATAGCCAAAATGGTGAATACTTTTGCCAGGCTTGCAATTCGTTCTTCATCGGCAAATTTTTTAGAATATTCTTCATCAATAAACTGATATTCAAATGGTAATCCTGGAAAACTGTTTTTAAAAGTTTGTTCTAAAAGTTCAAGATCTTCACGAACACTTTTATCCGGATTTAACCGAACGTTATAGTAGTTTATATTGCCATATTTATCAAAAACATATAATTGCTGCTTCACCGGAGAGTAGGGTGACTGGATAATTACATCATCTACCACCCCTACAATTTTTAGAGGTTCCTCCGGATCTTCTTCATCATCATCGGTTAAATATTTTCCCACAGGATCTGTTAAGCCCATATATTCCATGGCAGTTTTATTGATGATTACCGCATTAGAATCGGTAGAAAAATCTCTTGAAAAATCCCTTCCCATGATAATGTTCATCCCCAGCGTTTTTACGAACTCATAAGAAACGGCGGTGTAGGCAAAATCTTCCTGAAATTTTTCAGGCTTTCCTTCCCAGTTATAACCGGACTGGTTAGACCAAACCTGTGTGGTGGGGCTCATGGAAGTTGCCATATTCACAGCCCCGCCAGATGCTATGAACTGGTTTCGCATTAAATCGCTTTTTCCTGAAAAGTCTTCGCTCATTACCGGAATTTGAATAAGCCCTGCCTTATGATAACCAACAGGACGATCTTTACCATAGTTTATCTGGCTCATCACTACCAGGGTTCCAATAATAAGTGCAATGGAAACGGTAAACTGTGTGACTACCAGGATTTTTCGTGGTAAAGCTGAAAATCTTCCGCCTTTAAAAGTTCCTTTTAAAACTCTTACCGGTTTAAAAGATGATAAGTACAAGGCGGGATAACTTCCTGAAAGAAGGGCAGTGAAAACAATAAATAGTATGGAATAGGTCCAGAATGCTAAATTGCTCCAGGGGAATTCCATTTCTTTGCTTGCCAGTTCATTAAATTTATTGAGGAAAAGCAATACCAGCGAGATGGCCATAACAAACGCCATAGAAACTACCAGTAAAGATTCGAACAGGAATTGCCTTATCAGCATTCTCCTGGAAGACCCGATTGCTTTGCGAATTCCCACTTCCATCGCACGTTTTTCTGAACGGGCGGTGCTTAAATTCATAAAGTTGATACAGGCCAGGAAAAGCACAAAAGCACCAATAATCCCGAATAACCAAACATTTTCTATCCGGCCGCCGCTTTGAACGCCGTTTTCAAACGTAGACCTTAAATGCCAGTCTTTAACAGGGAGCAGGAAAATTTCAGGATCAAATTCTGCAGTATCCTCATTTGCCTTTTTCTTGGAATCTAAAATTTTAGAATTTACCCGCGCCATGGAGGTATTATCGGCGATTTCCACAAACATCTGGTAAGAATTATTTCCCCAGTTATCCCGCGCATTTTTCACCCATTCATTTGCCGCAACATATTGTTCCCAGGATATTAAGTAATCTATTTCCCGGAAATCACTGTTTTCAGGAAAATCCTTATAAACAGATTTTACCATTAAATCTGTGGTATTATTTACTTTAATAATCTTACCTATAGGGCTTTCATCTCCAAAAAGCGCTTCGGCAGTAGTTTGAGAAATCATGATGGATTTCTGATCGTCTAATCCGTCTTTTTCTCCCTTTAAAATTTCAGGCTGAAATATATCCAGGAAAGCTTCCTGAACATAATTGCCATTTTTGGAAATAAGTTTTTCCCCATATTTCAGATATTGAGAATTGGTCCAGGAAGACATGGAAATATGCTTGAAATTATCTCCATAAGATTCTTTCAGCAGAAATTCCAACGGTCTGGGAATCGCCTGTGCAGTTCCGGTTTGCCCGTTAAAAGTCTGATTCTGGTATACCTGCGCGATACGATCGTAATTACTGAAGGAGTTATTGTAGCTTAACTCGTCCTGGATCCACAGGCCAATCGTGATGGTAACGGCCATTCCTATGGCCAGACCAAAGATATTGATGAAAGAATACACCTTATTCTTTTTCAAATTTCTCCACGCTATTTTAAAGAAGTTTCTAATCATGATTATTCTGTTCTAAGGTTTTTTACGGGGTTGGAAAGAGCAGCTTTAATAGCCTGAAAACTAACGGTAATTAAAGTTATTACTGCAGTTATAAGAATGGCAACGGCAAAAATTTGCCAGGAAATATCAATTCTGTAGGCAAAAGTTTGAAGCCATTGTTGCATGCCGTACCATGCTAGTGGAGAAGCAATTAAAACAGCGAGCATTACAAGTTTTATAAAATCAAGGGATAAAAGAGTAACTATACTGGAAACACTTGCCCCAAGCACTTTTCTAAGTCCAATTTCCCTAATTCGTTGCTCAGCATTAAAAGTGGCAAGACCAAAAAGGCCCAGGCAGGAAATAAAAATCGCCATTAAAGTGAAGTAATTAATCATTGTGGCGAGCCTATTTTCGACCTCATAGTTTTTTTGGAAATCCTTGTCCAGAAAACTGTATTCAAAAGGTTCGTTAGGGATTAGTTTTTTCCAGGTCTTTTCGAATGAGTTCAGTAGATCCTTAAAATTCCCCCTATTTACCTGCGCAATTAAGTAATTCTGCGAATTATCGCTGTTCAGAAGAAAGCCGTAGGGTTCAATTTCAGTATGTAAATCTTTAAAATGAAAATCTTTTACCACACCAATTATTTCAAATCGATGCTGTTCCCCTTCCCAATCAAAAGCCATCCATTTCCCTATTGCATCCTGCGGTGAGGAAAATCCCATTTTTGTAACGGCAGTTTGATTAATAACCATGCTATTCTCACTATCACCTGTAAATTCTTCAGAAAAAATCCTTCCTGCGACAGGTTTAATTTCAAGGGTTTGTAGAAAAGAGTTGTCAATTCTATTAATAAATACAGATTTGGCATTTTCCATAGTGTTCCCCTCTTTATACATTAACCAGTCGGTGGGATTTGAAATACCGGGATAATAAGTTGAAGCACCTATAGATTTAACCTGTGGATTTGTTTCTAATTGTTGTTTTAGGTTCAAAGAATTTTCTTTCGCTACAGAACCTCTTAATGGGATTATCAATTGTTGATTTTTCTGAAAACCAAGATCTGTAGATCGTAAAAAGGTCATTTGTTTGGCAATTACAATGGAAGAAATTATAAGGGCAATTGCAATAACAAATTGAACTACTACCAAGGTTTTTCTAAGAGAAACAGCTTCCAGGGAATTGGAGAATTTTCCTTTTAAAACTTTTATAGGTTTAAATGAAGAAAGAAAAAATGCAGGGTAGCTGCCGGCAAACAATCCCGCAATTATTGCAATGAGCAAAAAGAATGCGAACAGCTGTATTTCCTGTGAAAGCGGTAAAACAATTTCTTTTCCTGCAATTTTTTCGAAGACCGGAAGAAAAAGTAGGACGGTTGTGAATGCTAAGAGGTAAGCTATAAGGGACATTAAAACAGATTCTCCCAAAAATTGCCAGAGAAGTCTCTTTTTTTCTGCGCCGAGAACTTTCTTAATTCCCACTTCAATGCCTCTTTTGGAAGATCGTGAAGTAGATAAATTCATAAAATTTATACATGCGATAACTAGCGTAAGTATCGCTATGGTGATAAGTATATAAAGATATTTTTTGCTTCCGGAGGAGGTGACATTTTCAGCAATTCTCGATTCAAGATGTATTTGTTTTAAAGGTGTTAGAAAAAAACTTGCTTTTATTCCTTTAGACTCTAATTCCTTACCCATATGTTGCCGGATGAAAACCGGAAACTTTGCTTCCAGTGCTTCAGGGTCACTTCCCGGTTTTAATTTCAGGTAAGTGTAAAACATATTATTGTTTACTAAAGTTGAACTATTCAGAATAAAATCTTCCATATTTCCACCTTCAACCGATAAAAAGAAGCGCCCATCAATATGGGAAGGACTTTTACTGGGTCTAAAAACACCGGTAACCCTGTGATTATGATCTCCGTTGGTACTACTGCTAATTCTTAACTGATTACCTACGGCTTCTTTGTTTTTAAAAATCTTTTGAGCAATCTCTTCTGAAATAACGATTGAATTTGGCTCTTTTAAAGCCGTTGCCGCATTTCCTTCCAGAAAGTTATAGGTGAACATATCAAAGAAAGAGGCATCGGCTACATAACCTTTTTTTTCATAAAAAGTGCTAATACCATTCTTCGATTCATAGCTAAAAAGTGTTTTGTCGTCATTGAAAAGCCTTAATAAACGGGTGGTTTCTTCAATTTCAGGAAATTCATTGCTTAGAGTTCCTGCTAATGCCGCAGGAACGGTTGCTCGCGCACCAATATCTTCAGCGGAAATACGCTCTGTATCGATTTGATAAATCTGGTCTCCATTCTTATGATAGTTATCGTAACTATATTCGTGCAGAATGTAGAGACTAATAAGCATACAGCAGGTTAGTCCTATAGTTAAGCCAAGAATATTAATAATGGAGAAAATCTTATGCTTCACCAGGTTTCTAAATGCGAACTTGATATAACTTCTAAGCATGATGAAATGTTTTTATTGATGAATGATCCCCTAGACTAATACATTTTCAGTAACTTTCTGCCCGTCCAGCATCCTGATGATGCGGTGGCTGAATTTCGCGTCGTGTTCGCTGTGGGTAACCATGATGATGGTGGTTCCCGCTTCGTTTAATTCGGTAAGCAGGTCCATAACTTCGTTCCCGTTACTACTATCCAGGTTTCCCGTAGGTTCATCGGCAAGTATGAGTTTTGGATTGTTTACCACCGCCCGCGCCACGGCCACACGTTGCTGCTGCCCTCCAGATAATTGCTGCGGAAAGTGCTTTCTACGATGCATGATCTGCATTTTTTCCAAAACCTGATGTACGCGTTCTTTTCTTTCCGCAGGTTTAACACCGGTATAAATAAGGGGAAGTTCTACATTTTCAAAAACGGAAAGTTCATCGATGAGGTTGAAACTCTGGAAAACAAAACCGATATTATGTTTTCTTAATTTTGCCCGCTGGCGTTCATTAAATCCGGATACTTCAGTTCCGTTGAACAGGTAACTGCCGCCATCGGGATCGTCCAGCAGTCCAAGGATGTTCAAGAGAGTGGATTTCCCACAACCCGAAGGTCCCATGATGGCAGCAAACTCCCCTTCTTTTACTTCAAAGGAAAGCTTATTGAGGGCGATGGTCTGGACCTCTTCGGTCTTATAATATTTTTCGAGGTTGGTGATTTTTATCATTTTGATCTAATAATTTATCGATTTTATAATCTAACTGACTTTTTTAAACTTCCCGTTGCACTAATTCAGCACCAGCTCTTCTACCTCTCCAAAATTGGAATAACTTGAGGTAATTACTTTATCACCGGGTTCAAGTCCTTCCAACACTTCATAATATTCGGTGTTCTGGCTTCCCAGGCGAATTTCTGTTTTGTAAGCGGTTTCGCCATCTTCAGAAACTTTAAAGATCCAGTTGCCGCCGGTTTGCTGAAAAAATCCACCTTTATCTACCAGTAAGGCTTCTTTTTCCTGGCTTAGCGCCAAAGTTATCTGAAGGCTCTGGCCGCGACGAATTTTATCAGGAACTTCATCTACAAAATGCATATCTACCTGGAAGCGGCCGTTGGAAACCTGGGTATACACCTTTTTTATTTCCAGTTCGTATTCTTTTCCGTTGAAAGTGAAGCTACCTCGCTGCCCGTTAAAAATCCTGGAAATATAATGCTCATCAATTTCGGCTCTTACCTTATAACCGCTTATCACATCTATCTGTCCCAGGCGTTCTCCTTTTTGCTTGGATTGTCCAATTTCGGCATCTAATGCGGTTAGCTGCCCATCTACAGGCGCTTTCACCACAAGGTCCTCAACCTTTTTACGCATAAGTTCCAATGCTTTGCGTGTACGCTGGTAAGACTCCCCGGCCTGTTGAGTTTCCTGTTTGGAAGAAACCGAATCCTGGGCCAGTACTTCTTTGGCTAACTCAAATTTCTCTTGCTGATAATTGTAATTATTCCTGGCTTCCAGGTAATCCTGCTTCCCAATGGCGTCCTTTTCAAAAAGTGTTTTATTTAGTTCATATTTACGTTTAGCTTCTATTAAATTGTTCTCCACATCGGTAAGGTTGTTCCTCTTGGTAATAGTATTTTGCCTTGCCGCATTTTGGGATATTTGCATTTGGGTAAGAAGATTGTAAACCTGGGTTTCCTGATTCACCAGGCTCAATTCAAGATCGGTATTTGATAAGCGTATAATTGGTTCGCCTTTTTTCATCATGGCGCCGTCTTCTACAAATCTTTCTTCAACCCTTCCGCCTTCCATAGCGTCCAGGTAAATAGTTTTTATAGGTAGGACCACTCCGTTCACCGGAATGTTTTCCTGAAAATTGCCTTTTTCTACTGTATTTATGCTGATGCGTTCCCTTTCTACGTTTAGTTTTGAACTGCCGCTGGAGGAAAATATCACGAATAAAATGAGTGCGGCCAGTAAGATTCCGCCCGCAATGGTGGCAATTTTTTTAGGGGTAAAACGTTTCTTTTCTAATGGAATATCCATAAATGTTCTTTAAGGTCCATTCCGGTAACTGTCAAAAAAGTGCCAAAAAATTATCTATCTGTAAATCAGTATATTATAATTTTATCACATGGTAATAGTGTTCGCTTTTGAGACACTTCCTGTTCGGTTTTAAAACAATTTTAAGGGAATCATTTTTTCCGGCATCTAAAATTTAACGTGGCTTGAATAAATTGTAATATTGTGTTATGCAGCTAAACAAAGCTAAAATTCTGGTTATAGATGATGATCCCGATGTGCTCATCGCCATGAGGCTTCTACTGAAGCCACACGTAGCTGAAATTGCTGTAGAGAAAAAACCGGGAAATCTTCCTTCTTTACTTTCTGAAAGGAAATTTGACGTGGTGATCCTCGATATGAATTTTAACGGACTTGTAAACACGGGCAACGAAGGCATATTCTGGCTGAACCGCATAAAGGAACTTGCCCCGGAAACAGACGTGATTCTAATAACCGCCTATGGGGATATAGACCTTGCCATTCGTTCATTAAAAGAAGGCGCGGCAGATTTTATTGTTAAGCCCTGGCAGAATGAAAAGGTCATAGAATCTGTTACCGAAATGCTTCAGAGAAGGAGGAAAGCTGGTAGCAAATTGAAGGCAAAAGTGGGGGAGACAAAAATTATTGGTGAAAGTGAGGAAATACAGAAAGTCTTTGCCAAAATCAGGAAGGTGGCTCCAACAGATGCAAATGTTTTAATCCTGGGCGAAAACGGTACAGGCAAAGATCTTGTGGCGCAAGCCATTCATGAAAGTTCTAACCGGAAAAACAAGGCTTTTGTAAAAGTTGATGTTGGTGCGCTTACTTCAACTTTATTTGAAAGCGAGTTATTTGGATACAAAAAAGGCGCTTTTACCGATGCCCGCGAAGACCGCAAAGGAAGGTTTGAAGCGGCACAGGGAGGAACCCTTTTCCTGGACGAGATTGGAAACATAAGTTTGCGGCAACAGGCCAGGTTACTAACCGTGCTTCAAAACAGGACTATCACGCCTTTAGGCTCTAATGAAGTAATCCCGGTGGACATAAGGCTTATTTGCGCGACCAATCTTAAGATTTCTGAACTTTCAGACGAATCTAAATTTCGTAAAGATCTTATTTACCGGATAAATACGGTAGATATGGTAATTCCTCCTCTAAGAGCGAGAGGCACCGATGTTACTTTGCTTAGCCGCTATTTTCTTGATTTTTATGCTGAAAAATATTCCAAAGGTCCTTTTAAGACCGAAAAAAGTTTTCTTGAAAAGCTGAAAAATCATTCTTTTCCCGGCAATGTAAGGGAACTTCAATTTGTGATAGAACGGGCAGTTATTATGGCTGAATATGATATTTTAAAAGCTGAAGATCTTTCCTTTTCGGCTATTGAAAATGCTCCCGAAAAACAGGAACTGGAAGATATGCGGCTGGAGACAGTAGAAAAGAACACCATCCTGAAGGTGATCGATAAAAATAAAGGCAATATCTCTAAATCTGCCAGGGAACTTGGGATTACCCGGGCGGCCCTTTACAGAAGGCTTGATAAATATGACCTTTAAAAGCTATCATACTTCTATTCTATTAAGAGTATTGGCTATTAGCATTACAGCCATAGCGTTTTCCTGGTTGTTCATACATGCTTCCTATTCTTTAGCAGTTTTGCCCGCTGTAACAGGCATCTTCTTGGTGTATGAATTTTTCCGTTACCTAAGCAAGCGTTTTGAAGTGATAGACGACTTTTTTGAAGCCGTGAAATACAGGGATTTTTCAAGGAATTACCTGGCAGAAAATAAGACTAAAGATATTAGCAGGCTTTACAAAGGCTTTAATATGGTGAACCTTACGGTACGGGAAATTAATTCTGAAAAAGAAGTACAATACCTCTACCTTCAGAAAATCCTGGAGATGATTGCTATCGGGATTTTTGCCTATAATATTAAAACCGGGAAATCGCTTTGGATTAACGAATCTTTTCAGCAGATGCTGGAAGTGCCTGGTTTTAAAAATATTAGTTTTTTAAAGTCCAGAAACCCCAGTCTTTATAATTTAATTTTTGACCATTACTATGCTGAGCCTACGGCCATAGAGCTCAAAATTCATAAGGAAAATTTAAAAGTACTTATTTCGCACAGCATCTTCCGCATTGAAGAAAATGAATGCAAACTGGTGGTAATTCATAATATTGAAGACACGGTGAACAAAACCGAGTCTGAAGCCTGGAAAAAGCTGCTAAGCGTGATGACGCACGAAATAATGAATTCCATCGCGCCCATATCTTCCCTCGCCAACACCTTGAAAATGCAGGTCCGGCAACACCTAAACGATTCTTCAAATCTTATAGAATTTGAAGATCTGGACGCCGGATTAAGCAGTATTGGCAAACGTAGCGAAGGTTTAATGAAATTTGCCAAAACTTATAGAAGCCTCAACAAAATCACCAGTCTTAGTAAGGAAAAAATTGAAATTCAGGTCCTTTTTAAGGATATTGAGCAGTTAATGAAACCCTCGGTAGATAAAGCTGCTGTAAAGCTTCACTTTGAAATTGAAGATAAAAGAATGGAAGTGGAGGCCGATTCTTACCTGTTGGAACAGGTATTAATCAACCTTATTTTAAACGCTATTGAGGCCTGTGAAGAAGTACCGGGTGCAGAAGTTAAGGTGCATGCAAGGCGTAAAACTGATGGAAAAATTTCAATTGCCATAATTGATAACGGTCCCGGGATTTCACAGGAGATCAAAGACCAGATCTTTATACCATTTTTCACCACCAAGAAAAAAGGCAGTGGGATTGGGCTTAGCCTTAGTAAACAGATCATGACGCTCCACGGGGGTAAAATTCAGATTAACAGCTTAGTGGGAGAAGGTACTGCTGTTGTTTTAAGTTTTTGAGGTGCCTGGTATTATTAAAGCTTCCAAGCTCCAAAAAGATCCTGAATAAATTACTAACCATTAAAGCTGATAAGAAAGGTGAAGTTCTTAAACTCTTTAAATAATTAACTTTAAAACGCTTACAATCTTAAGTTTGACTTTTATTACTATTTTTCAGATTCAAATTCCTTTAAGCTTTTTGAAGAAATTTTCTTTATGGGATGAACTTATTGGAATAATCTTTTCGCCTATCCAGATCCTTTTTTTCTCAATATGATTTATCTTATTTACTGCAACTAAATAAGACCGATGAACCCTGGCGAATTTAGAAGCGGGCAGTAATTCTTCCATTTTGGCAAAACTCATTAAAGTCATGATCTTTTCCTTTGTGGTATGAACCCTGAGGTAATCTTTCATGCCTTCTACAAATAGAATTTCCTGAACAGAAAGTTTTTGAATACGATTCCCGGTTTTTAAAAAAATATGGTCAACTTCATCTAAAGCAGCGGAATCGCGAATGATTTCCGCTGAAGTTTCGCTTTTCTTTTCCTCGTTGTAAAGCCTGGTCACTCCTTTGTAAAATCTTTCAAATGAAAATGGTTTTAATAAATAATCCTGAACATGAAGATCGTAAGCTTTAAGCGCATATTGGTCATAGGCCGTGGTAAGGATTACTTTAGGTTGGTAATTTAGAAGCGGAATGAATTGAAGCCCATTTAAATCGGGCATATTGATATCAAGAAAGAGCAGATCCGGTTTTTCGGCATCTAATTTTTGCGAAGCTTCCAACGGATTATTGAAAACTCCTTTTAATTCCAAAAATGAAACTTTTGAAATATACTCTTCCAGTATTTCCTGTGCCAGTGGCTCATCATCAATGATATAACAAGTTAGTTTTTGCTTCATTAGACCTTTTCAATATTGAAAATTTCCAGTTTCACCCTGTGTAAATTTTCAGAATCATTAATTTCCAGCTTATGATTTTCAGGGTATACTAACGCCAGCCTTTTCTGAACATTTGGTAAGCCTATACCTTCCGATTGCTCTAATGATTGATCCTTTTTTTCATCAATTGGATTTTCAATTCTGAAAGTAAGCCTATCTTCTGCAACTTTTATAGAAATTTTGATGTCACCATTTTTAAGCCTTCCGGGACTATGCTTATAAGCATTTTCCAAAAAATGAATAAATAGTAAAGGAGCAATTGTGCAGGAATTTATATCACCACTAATTTGAATGTTCGCCACTTCCGGTGTTTGGTAGCGAAGCTGCTGTAAACCTATATAATCTTTAAGGTATTCAATCTCTTTTGAAAGGGGTACAAACGTAGCATTTGATTCATAAATCATATACCTAAGCAACGAAGACAGGCGCATCAATGCTTCCGGTGCTGCTGGTTTTTGTTTGTAGACAAGAGTGTGAATATTATTAAGGGTATTAAAAAGAAAATGCGGGTTAATTTGAGATTTTAAATAGGAAAGTTCGGTTTCCACCGCCTGCTTTTCCAACTGTTCTTTCAGGATAGTATTCATTATTAGGTTTTGGGTAAGCCTGGCGACCCAGCTCAGGATAAGAAATATGGGTACAAGCGTGACCAGGCTCATTTTATAAAAGTCTTTTATCAACTCCCAGTCATCTCGATGAAGCTGAAATAGTACTAAAGGCAGGGGGCCTGTGGAAATGAGGAATAATAAACCTAATAAATAAGATAAAGGTCTGGCCTTAAATTGATAATGGTTCAAATGATAAAAGCGCCCGTAAAAAACATATAAGGAACTCCCAAGAACACCGGCAGTAAGGGTGGCCCAGTTTGGATTATGATCACCTGCAGTTAGTTGAGCGATCAATAATAAAGCCAGCAACAGCCAAAGGCCAATATGAATCAATATGAAATTGCGCCTAACTTTTTCCATAACGCAAAGTTATTTTTTCCTTCCAATTATCGATTATCTAATCGACGAAACCCTATATCCAGTCTACGAACACTTTTATTTAAGCCTCGATACATTGATAGACTGGTAGGTGGGATTTGTCGATTTCTTTATTCCTCTTATATATTACATTTCGACTCCTGATATTCTTAAACTTTTTTTGCTTCAAATAGAACTGGTTTTTTGTTCGGTAAAAATGTTAAGAATGAATCAGGATAAAATACTTTCCATAAGGAATATCTCCAAAACCTATGCTCACGGAGTACAGGCATTACATAATATCTCTTTGGAATTACCAATGGGAATGTATGGCCTGCTTGGTCCCAACGGTGCGGGAAAATCTACCTTAATGAGGACGCTTGCAACACTGCAGGATCCTGATGAAGGAGAAATTTCGTTCATGGGTATTGATGTCATTAATCAGAAAGAAGAATTGCGAAAAACGCTGGGATATCTTCCTCAGGAATTCGGACTTTACGCTAAAGCGAAGGCAGAAGACTTACTCGATTACTTTGCCGTTCTAAAAGGGATTACCAATAAAGCTAAAAGAAAGGAATTAACCGAATCTTTACTGAAGCAAACCAATCTATGGGAAAAAAGAAAGCATAAGGTTGGAGGTTTTTCAGGTGGGATGAAACAACGCTTTGGTGTGGCCATCGCCTTACTTGGAAATCCGAAACTTTTGATTGTGGATGAACCTACCGCAGGACTGGATCCAGCGGAAAGGGTTCGCTTTTTAAATCTTTTAAGTGAATTGGGTGAAAACAGCGTGGTGATACTTTCCACGCATATCGTGGAAGATGTCTCAGAGCTATGTACAAAAATGGCTATTATCAATGAGGGCGAAATTCTATCGGAGGGAGAACCAATCGAATTGGTAAACAACCTTCACGGAAGAATTTGGAGAAGCATTATACAAAAAAATGCCTTTGATACGATCACTAATCAGCACTCTGTGATTTCTACCAGGCTGCTCTCAGGAAAAACAGTAGTACATATCTATAGCGAAGCAAACCCCGGTTCAAATTTTGAAATGGTTACTCCAGATCTCGAGGATGTTTACTTTTCTGCTATAAACGGACATATTGGGAAAGCTTCTTTAAATCCTGCGTTATGATATTTCTTAAAATTTTTACCACTGAACTATCTTACCATTTTCGGCAAATAATAACCTGGATATATCTGGTAGCCCTTCTCGCTTTTATCTTCATTATGAAAAGCGTTATCACCACCGGGGATGGAGTTTATATAAACAATAGCTTTCATATTACCGCAGTAAGCGTGATTGGCGGGATGATATGGCTGGTGATAAGTGCAAACATCGCGGGAGGATCAGCGGCAAGGGATGCCGAAACCAGGATGCATCTGCTCACTTTTACCACACCCGTAGAAAAACGTTTTTATCTTGGAGGTAAATTCTTCGCAGCATTATTTATGAACGCGTTACTGATCTTAACGCTACCTATAGGAATTTTACTCTCTTTTTATCTTCTAAAGTCTGCCGACAGTGAATTATTGCCCTTCTCTGTGCTACCTTATCTAAATGTTTATTTCCTAATTTTACTCCCACTGGTAATTATTGCCACCGCTTTTCAATTTGCATTGTCGTTAATTACTCAGCGCTCATTAATGAGTTATTTCGCCAGTTTCTTACTGGCTTTTTTGGGACAAATACTTGCTATAGCTACGGCAAGACTTTTTAACAACTGGGATCTTGTAAAACTTTTAGACCCGGTTGGAATTAGCGGAATCGTGGGCAACGAGTTACAAACCTGGACTTTACTTGAAAAAAATACCAGACTCATCCGTCTGGAAGGAATGTTTCTTTGGAATCGTATGCTATGGATTTGCCTGGCCGGAGGAATATTTATGCTGAGTTATTACAGATTTCAATTTGCTACTATTAAAAGACCTACCTGGTTTGAATTTAGAAAAAAAATCAGCGTATCATCGGTAATACATTCAGGGATAATTTCCACTTCGGCAATAAAAGTTCCCACAGCCACTCCTGATTTCAGCCTTACTTCAAAATTTCTCCAGACACTAAAGATTGCCAAAGCTTCATTTAATAGAATCGCTCGAAATCTGTTTGGGTTTTCTTTAGTGGCTCTAGCCGCAATAGTTCCGGCTTTTTTCGGCAAAAATATTTTGAGTAATTTTGGCATTCCAGTTTTGCCCACTACTCCGCAAGTGGTGGATTTTCTTAGCCCGCCTCTTGGAAGTATAGATTCTCCCTATGTAATTATTCCGTTACTTATCCTGTTTTTCACAGGTGATCTTATCTGGAGAGACCGTGATGCTAATTCTAACGATCTTATTGATGCCACTCCAATTTCAAATTGGATACTATTTCTTGGGAAATTTTTGGGTATAATATGGGTTATTTTTGCCTGGATGTTAATTCTGATGCTGGGAGGAAGTTTTATGCAGATCGCGCTGGATTACTACCATTTTCAAATTGGCCTGTATTTAAAAGTGCTCTTCGGAATTCAGCTTGTAAATTATGTTCTTTTCGCCTTGCTTTCAATGTTTATTCACATTTTGGCCAATAACAAATCTTTGGGTTACTTGTGTGTACTTCTTGCTTTTATCCTTATTAGCTTTCATGATGCATTAGGTGTACATCATCATTTACTGGTTTTTGCATCAGATCCCGGATGGGAATATTCAGATATGCGAGGCTTCGGCAATACCATTTTTCCCTGGCTTTGTTTTAAAATTTACTGGGCCGCCTGGGCTGTACTTTTAGCAGTAGTCGCTATTTTATTCTGGCCAAGGGGCAGGCTTAATTTTAAGGATCGTATTCAGCTTGCGAAGCGCCAATTTTCAAAAGCTATCTTGAAAATATCAATTATCGGAATGTGTTTATTGCTATTATCTGCTGGATTTATTTTTTATAATACGAATATGCTGAATAAATATGTCACCCAGGAAGATATTCTGAATCACAAAGCGGAATATGAGCTGAAATATGGAAAATACAGAAACACTCTTCAGCCTCAACTTTCCGGAACCGATTTACAAATCGAATTATATCCGGAAAAACGAAAAGCTGATATAAAAGCCACCTATACGCTCACAAATAAGGATAGTGTGGAGATTGATTCCATTCATTTCGGAAGTTTTTCAGAATTTGAACTTCAGAATGTTGAATTCGAAAAGTCTGCAAAAGCGGTCATTGAAGATCGGGAATTGAATTATTACGTTTTTCAGCTAAAACATGCGTTGCGCCCCGGGGATTCTATAAAATTTAGTTTTGAAGTGCATTATAAATCAGTTGGTTTTCAAAATAGCAATAATCGTTCTCTGGTGGAAAAAAATGCAACTCATTTTACCAACCTGGATCTTTTGCCACTAACTGGATATCAACCCAATTATGAAATTAAGGATTTCCAAAGCCGAAAGGAACACCAACTTCCTTATCGACCAGAGCTGCCGTCGCTTTATGATGAAAGGGCAAGAAGAAAACCTATACTTGCAGATCAGAATAATTTTAAAGTTACTCTTGGAACTTCAAAAAATGAAGTTGCAGTAGCTCCGGGGAATCTGAAAAAGACCTGGGAAAAAGGCGGGCGAAACTATTTTCAATTTGAGACAGATGCGCCCTTGCGGGGGGAATATTCCATTTTTTCAGGTGATTATGAAGTGATTAAAACTAAATGGAAAGAGGTGGATATCCGGCTTTATTACGATCCAAGACACACTTTAAATATTGATCGAATGATAAAAAGCACAAAATCTGCACTGGAATTTTATACAAAGGAATTCGGACCTTATCCTTATGGGCATTTTACCATTGTAGAGAGTCCCGATAATGGTAACGGAATGCATTCTGAAGCCAGTATGGTAGACTTTGGCGGCCAGTTTGCCCTTTTAAATCCAGATGTAACTCCAGAAGGTTTTAATCTTCCCTACTATATCATGGCTCACGAAGTAGGGCATCAATGGTGGGGCGGGGCCGGAGTAACTCCCGCTTATGTTGAGGGTGCGGGTGTGCTGGTGGAAGGACTTTCCGTTTTCTCAGGAATGCAGGTTTTAGAAAAGGACTACGGAAAGGGCCATTTAGAGAAATACATTGATTATTTACATGCCGATTATGCTCTTCCACATTCTTTGGCTTCTCCAAGCCTGCTGCAGGCAGATGAACCTTTTTTATACTATAGAAAAGCCGGCATTGCTATGCACACATTACAGGAATATGTGGGGCAGGATAAAGTGAATTCGGCACTTTCCCAGATCCTGCAAAAGCATAGAAACGGAGATTTGCCGCTTGTGACCACACTCGATTTATATAAAGAATTGGAAACCGTTACCCCCGATTCATTAAACTATTTACTGAATGATTTTTTTCTCACCAATACTTACTGGCGTTTAAAAACGGAGAAAGTAGAGATTGAAGAATTAGATACGGATAAATGGAAGGTGATCTTAAAAATTGATGCTGAAAAATTCACTGTGGATGAGGAAGGTTCAGAGAAAAATATTCCAATGCAGGATTGGATTGAGATTGGACTTTATCAGGAAAAGAATGAAACCCCCAGCGAGATATATTTAAAGAATCATTTCATAACATCCGGAAAACAAAACATAGAAATAATTGTAGATAAAAAACCCTCTTTTGGTGGAATAGATCCAAGAAGTTTGTTGATCGATATCAGGGTAGATGATAATTTATACTTTTTAGAAGATTGAATTTTTTTAGGGAGGAAATTCTTTGATGTATAAGTAAGTAACTATGGGCAATATCTTATTTATTTACCAATACAAAAATTAGCAAAAATATTTCCAAGAAGATCGTCATTGGTGATCTCTCCGGTGATCTCTCCAAAATGATGTAAAGCCTGGCGAATATCTATCGCCATTAAATCCCCGGAAAGTCCAATATTCAAGCCTTCCTGTACTTTATTGATTTCTTCCAGGGCTCCAAGCAAAGCGTTATAATGCCGGCTGTTGGTCACAATGGTATTATTATTCCGCAATTCTCCGGTGTTTACAAATTCAAGTAGTTTGCCTTTTAATTCTTCAACTCCCTCTCCGGATTTTGCTGAAAGCATCTGAAGGTAAGAACCCTCAATTTCGCTTAGGCTGACTTTTATTTTTTTCTGTTCTTCCGCGGAAAGTTGATCTTTTTTATTGGCAATGATTATTAGTGGTTTTTGCGGAAATCTGTTTTTTATTTTAGCCACTTCGGTTTTAAACTGATTTAGCCTTTTGTTATCAGCTATTAACTGGTAACTGTCCACCAAATAAACCACCACCTGCGCCTGACTTATTTTTTCGAAAGTTTTTTTAATTCCGATGCTTTCCACAACATCTTTGGTCTCGCGGATTCCTGCAGTATCAATAAAACGGAAACCCACCCCACCAATAGATAGTTCATCCTCAATAGTATCCCTGGTGGTTCCTGCAATTTCTGACACGATGGCCCGCTCTTCATTGAGCAGCGAATTTAGTAATGTAGATTTTCCAACATTGGGTTCTCCCACGATAGCCACAGGAATTCCGTTTTTTAATACATTCCCGGTAGCAAAGGAATCTATAAGCCTTTTAAGGACGTTTTGTATTCGCTGGATGAGCGTTTTAAACTCATCACGATTGGCAAATTCCACGTCTTCTTCAGCGAAATCGAGTTCTAACTCTATTAACGAGGCAAAATCCAGTAATTCCTGTCTAAGGCGCTGAATTTCATTTGAAAAACCTCCCCGCATTTGTTGCATTGCCATTTGGTGGGAGGCTTGATTTTCCGAAGAAATTAAATCGGCTACCGCTTCTGCCTGGCTTAAATCCATTTTTCCGTTAAGAAAAGCGCGAAGGGTAAACTCACCCGCTTCTGCAGAGCGGCAACCTTTCCTAATCATCAACTGGATAATTTCCTGCTGAATATAAGGACTGCCGTGGCACGAAATTTCAATGGTTTCCTCCCCTGTGTAAGACTTAGGTGCTCTAAAAACCGAAACTAATACTTCGTCTATGATCCTATTTTCATCTACTATGTTTCCTAAATGAAGGCTGTGTGTAGGCTGTGTATCAAGTGGTTTTCCGCTTTTTGCTTTAAATAAAGGGGTAATTATCGAAATAGCTCTGGGTCCGGAAACTCTTATTATGGCTATGGCTCCAGCTCCCGAAGGTGTGGCAAGTGCTACTATCGTGTCATTCAATTTCATACCGCAAAGATAAGAATTGGGATCAATCTTATAAGCTTTCCTTAATTTGTATGCTGTTAAGGTGTTTAAAGCAAAATGTTCAAAAGAATATTATGTAACAAACTGGAAAAGAACGCGTCTTATTTTTAAAGATCCTTTTATCGGGAATTTTTCATAATTTATTCATCAATAAAATCAATCAAGAATGGAAACCTATTCAGCAATGAGAGAAGACAGGCAAATATTGATTATCACGCATATCAGTCAGCTACTGGACTTAATTACGGGCTTTGGGGGTTTTATAGTGCCCTTAATTTTATGGGCAACTCAAAAAGAAAAAGTAATTGGAATGGATGAACACGGTAAAATGGTGATGAACTTTCAAATTAGCCTTTTTATTTACAGCATTATCTGCATCCCGCTAATATTTCTCTTTGGAATTGGATTTTTACTCCTGGGACTTATATGGGTTTTTGGAATTGTAATGCCCATTATAAATGCAATTAATGTTAGCAACGGAGTAGCTTGCAGTTATCCTTTTACTATTGAAATTATAAAGTAGTAACATTAGTATAAAGCTTGTTAGCCTTTCCATTATTGAGAAGGAGAAAAACTTCTCTACTTTAATTTTTGAGACTCGATAGAAACGCACAGCAGTTTATTAAAAAACCCATTTAGAAAAATCCTGAATGGGTTTTTTATATCTTTTAAAATTGGATAAAAGCTGTGTTGTTTATTAATTATTCAGCATTACCGGCATTACCAGCATGGTGATTCTCTCTCCTGGATCTAAACCGTCAACCGGGGTTAGAATTCCTGCACGGTTTGGCAGGCTCATCTCCAGTTGTACTTCATCTGAATTTAAATTGTTCAGCATTTCGGTAAGGAACCTGGAATTAAAGCCAATTTGCATATCATCGCCCTGGTAGGCACAGGTTAAACGCTCTTCGGCCTTATTGCTGTAATCTACATCTTCCGCAGAAATATTTAACTCGGCGCCCGCAATTTTTAATCTTACCTGGTGCGTGGTTTTGTTAGAGAAAATAGAAACTCTTCTTACAGAACTTAAAAACTGGTTTCTTTCTATAGTTAATTTATTCGGATTTTCTTTCGGGATAACCGCCTCATAATTTGGGTATTTTCCATCGATCAACCGGCAAATTAACTGCGTTTCATCAAAGATGAATTTCGCGTTGGAATCGTTATATTCAATCAAAACCTCACTTTCACTTCCGGCCAGAATTCCTTTCAGCAGATTCAAAGGTTTTTTCGGCATAATAAACTCGGCAGATTGTGATGCGGTAACATCTTCTCTGGAATATTTCACAAGTTTATGCGCATCGGTTGCCACAAAGGTTAAGCCTTCATCTGAAAACTGAAAAAATACGCCGCTCATTACCGGGCGTAAATCATCATTACCCGAAGCGAATATGGTTTTGCTTATGGCAGTAGCCAGAATATCTCCTTCAATTATGGTACTGCTGGGCTCTTCAAGTTCTACGGGATTCGGAAATTCTTCCCCATCAGCATACGCCAGGGCATATTTCCCGTGGTTGGAACTCAGCTCTATGGTATTGTTATCTTCAGCAACAAAAGTTAGCGGCTGCTCAGGAAAAGTCTTTAAAGTGTCAAGGAGCAGTTTTGCGGGAACAGCAATTTTTCCTTCAGAATCTGATTCTACTTTAAGTTTTGCAGACATGGTAGTCTCCAAATCTGAAGCAGAAACAGTAAGTTCATCTTCTTTAAGGTCAAAAAGGAAATTATCTAAAATGGGCAGGGTGTTGGTGTTGTTAATTACACCACCCAGTATTTGAAGCTGCTTCAGCAAATAACTGCTGGATACAATAAATTTCATCGGCTTGTTGATTAATTTGAATCTAGTACAAATATATTTGAATACTTCAAAAAAGGAAGCCTGCAGCGGTAGTTTTTATTAACAGAAAATTGTCTCAGTTTAATTTTAAACAGCTGTAAAACAAGGTAATGCTGTCTTTTAATTGAAGGATATTGTTAATATGTACCCATACTTATCACTATACTTTAATTAATTAAGCTTTTTTCACATATTTCCTTCTTCGGAAAAAATTAAAAATAAAAGCAAAAATTCCCAAAAGTATAATTGGAACTACCAGATTTATAATTTGCCATTTTTCTCTCTCAGCCGCGGTTTTTCCGGGATCAAGAAAAGGAATGCTTATTTCTTTTGAGCGTATTTCAATTAATCCGGTATCGTCCAGCATATAATTTACGGCATTCAGCAAAAACTCCTTATTTCCATAAGTATTTCCGGTATACCTTTCAAAGCCCAGTTCCAAAGGCGCGCCGCGTTGCACGTCATTTTTTATGACATCCCCGTCTGAGATCACCAGCATTTTGGTGGGCTCACTTTGCGTTTTAGGATGAGGGATTTCAAATGGTTTTAACCTGTTTTTATATGCTGAAGTAAATTGGCCTTCCAGTAAAACCGCCAGCGGCTGCTCCCCGTCCTTGTAACTGGAAATATCCGGCTTCTGGCCTACCATTTTTAAACTGATTTGAAGTGGCGTTCCTTCTATTTTTGTCCTGGGAGAACTGCTTAACAGGATGATTTTTTCAAGGGTATTGGAAAGGGTGTCAATCTGGTTGGCATACTCAAATTTTACCGCTTCAATATTGTTGATAATAGGATGATTGTTGGGCGAGGCGCTTAGCGGACTATAAAACCAGGGATAGGGATTAAATCTTGTATTATTGCCGTTCCCGGACGCCAGAATTATGGGTGCCGAATAAATATCATTAATAAGCACGGGATTGATCCTAATGCCATAAGCAAAGAAAAAATCTCCCAGGTTAAGATCCCGGGGCAGGGCAAAAGCAGTGCCGGAAGCATTTAGTAAACTGTCGGTTTCCATAGCCACACTTTCTACCAGCCACATTGATTTTCCACCATTCATGGTGTACTGGTCCAGCACGTATTTTTCATTTTCGGTATAGGGTTTAGTAGGTTTCGCTTCCAGGACAAGGTCAAATTCCCTGAGGTTTTCCAAAGTTTTTTGCGGATGTCTTGCTGCGGAATCCAGGGTAAAAGGAGCGATGAAGTAATAACTTTGAAGCGTTTGCAGGAAATCGGCAATATTGGCATCGGGCAATTCTCCATTGCCACGCATAACCGCGATTTTCTTTTTCTTCGGATAAATAAGCTGGTTAAAAGCATTTGAAAATGCGTATTCCAGTTGCTGTACGCTGCTGTTTACACGTTCCTCATCGGTTGCCCCAAGCTGATTTTTAAGCAAAGGAATTTTAACGGTTGCTTCGCCATAATTCGCTATTGCCCATGGGAAAATAATTTCTTCACTGGTTTTCCCGCTTTCCTGAACACTTACCCGGGCAGGCGTCATCCCCAGTTGCAAGAATTCCTGCGCAATAGCATTTGCGTCGTCACCTTCAGCAAGAGGATCAATAAAATTGAATTTGATGTTGGAATTATATGCCGCGAACTCTTCCAGGAGCTGCCGGGTTTCATTCCGCAGCCTTCGGAACTCTGCCGGGAAATCACCTTTCAAAAAAACATCAATAATTACAGGTTGCTTCACATCTTCAACAATCTGTTTCGAGGCTCTGGAAAGGGTATAACGATGGTCCTGGGTAAGATCAAACCTTTCAAAAAAGTTTGCTGCGAACACATTCAGCAGGATCAAACCAGTAATGAGAATTGCCAGGGAGGTATATGTGCCGGTTTTTTTCAAATTATGACTTTTGCTGAATGTTGAAAAGTTTGAACTGTGTTAGTTTCAGGAACAGAAAAGCAAAACTCAGGAAATAAATAACATCCCTGGTATCTACTACGCCGCGGCTTATACTTTTATAATGATAACTAATGCCCAGATATTCCATTCCATAGGTAGCACCACCCAAAAAATTATAGCCGGCAAGGCCTTCAAAAGCGAAAAAACAAAAGAAACAGAGAAAAACAGCCACGATAAAAGCTACAATCTGATTATTGGAAAGGCTTGAAGCAAAAATTCCAATCGCGGTATAGCATGCGCCAAGAAGCAACAGGCCAAGATAAGAACCTATAGTAGCACCCACATCAAAATTACCGGCAGGATTTCCCAATTCGCTAATGGTAAAAACGTATAAAAGAGAAGGGATAATGGCTAAAATTACCAGCAGCAAAGCGCCAAAATATTTGCCCCATACCAACTGCCACAAACTTAAAGGTTTGGTAAGCAGCAGTTCCATAGTGCCCTGTCTTTTCTCTTCGGAAAAGCTTTTCATGGTAATTGCCGGAATAAGAAAAATAAAGATCCAGGGAGCCAGGTTAAAAAAGGGTTTTACATCTGCAAAGCCATTGTCAAGAATATTGTATTCTCCGGGAAAAACAAATAAGAAAAGCGCACATGTCACCAAAAAGATCCCAATTACCAGATAACCTATTGGGGAAGAAAAAAAGGATTGTATTTCTTTGTTTAATATCGTGAGCATTTAACTTCTGTTGTCTGTTGTCTGTTGTCTGTTGTCTGTTGTCTGTTGTCTGTTGTCTGTTGTCTGTTCTCTGTTCTCTGTTGCCTGTTGTTGAAAAGTTTTTAAAATCAGGGACTTATATAGTTGCTTTATTGTTGATTATAAAAGAAATTAAACTTCTCACTTCTCACTTCTCACTTCTCACTTCTCACTTCTCACTTCTCACTTCTCACTTCTCACTTCTCACTTCTCACTTCTC
>NZ_JBGFSM010000020.1:0-7312 GCF_041679265.1 Autumnicola aciditolerans | reverse complement strand
ACTCACTACTTTATCAACGCTCCAGGCTTCGGGTTTTTCGTTGAACAAAACTTTTGTTTTTGCCCACACGCTTTTGAACAGTTCGGAGTGCCGGTAATTTTCCAGTGCGGCTTCGTCTTTCCAATAACTATACGTAAAAAACTGGTTGGTATTGTCCTTTCCCCGGTATAATTCTAAAAATTCACAGCCTTCAAATCTGCGGATCTTCAGTTTATTTTCTTCAAAATTTTTCAGAAAAGTAGGTATATGTTGGGGTGTAAAGCCCATCTTCACAATTCTTACCAGCATTTATTCAAATTTTATGGTTACCGTATCCAAAAGATCAAGGCCAAACAGGGTAGAGGCACTGCCTACCGTGTAAGGGTTACTTTTATAAATGGCCAGTTCTATATACCCGGCAGAATTGAAAATAGCAAGTTTTTTGCCATCTTCCTCTCCGCGCTTGTCTTTTTCAATTTTAAAATTGATGGCATCGCTGTAATTTTCAAAAATTTCAGGAAAACTTACCATTCTCGCGCTAAGAGTAAATTCCCTGCCTTTACCCACATTTTCAAACATTTTGCGGGAAATATTGGTCACTACATTTCCATAGTTATCAATGTAGAGCACGTGCCCAATAATTTGATTTTTTTCAGTATTTACAAGCGGTTCAAACTGTTTAAGGTATTTAATTTCACTAATGTTTTTCCCAATTACTTCCAGCGTTCCGCCGCGGGCAAGGTGGCAGGCAACTTTAACAAAAACATCCAAAACCGGAAAATTGGTATCTATTTTATCATGGATGTTTATTTCCACAATTTTCCCGGGTTTTATTTCTGAAGCCAGCAGGGAAAGAATGCCATTATTGGCGCAAATAAAATAATGCTCGTCAAGGTATACGGCAAGGTGTTTATTTTCAGGCGTTAATTCAGAATCTATACCAATTATATGAATACTGCCTTTTGGAAAACTTTTGTAAGCATTTTTAATAATGTAGGCCGCCTCGCTAATATGAAAAGGGGAAACCGAATGCGAAATATCAACAATTTTAACTTCATCTAATTCACTGTGAATAGCTCCTTTAACCGCTCCTGCAAAGTAATCTTTCTCTCCAAAATCTGTAGTTAAAGTGATGATGGCCATAGAGTATTGTTAATATATTTTTTATGTTGTAACGGGTTTTTTTACCTAAGTTTGTATAGCAGGCGAAGATAATTTTATTTTAAGAAATCAGTTGGATATTGACCAAAAATAAAACATCTTTAACAAGTGAAATCTTCAGGGAAAAAATGATTCTGAAGACCTAAAAAGAATAACATATCAAATTAACTTTTCAAAATAGTATACCTCATATTAACCTAAAATAACAGGCTTTTGAACGAACTTGTAATAGAACTTTCGGAAATTAATCCACGGGAATTTTTTGGTCAGCAAAACGAACATATAGAACTTCTTAAGAAGTACTTCCCCAAGTTAAAAATCGTTGCAAGAGGCAGTAAAATAAAGGTTTTTGGAGATGAGGAAATGCTGGAGGAATTCGACAGGCGTTTCACCATGTTAATGGATCACTTCGGAAAATTCAATAAACTTGATGAAAATGTAATTGAAAGGGTGCTTACCAGTAACAGCCGTGAAGAGTATACCACCTCTGAAGCCAGCGGGGAAGTATTGGTGCATGGCGTTAGCGGGAAGCTAATTCGCGCACAAACTGCCAACCAGCGAAAACTGGTAGAGCTTACACGAAAAAATGATATGGTTTTTGCCATTGGGCCGGCGGGAACAGGAAAGACCTATACCGGCGTCGCCCTTGCCGTAAAAGCGCTTAAGGAAAAGCAGGTTAAGAGAATTATACTTACCCGGCCTGCGGTAGAGGCAGGGGAGAACCTGGGTTTTTTACCTGGTGACCTTAAGGAAAAACTCGATCCTTACATGCAGCCGCTTTATGATGGCCTTCGGGATATGATCCCACATGAAAAACTGGAAACCTTTATTGAGAAAGGGGTGATTCAAATTGCTCCGCTTGCCTTCATGCGGGGGAGAACCCTGGATAATGCGTTTGTAATTCTTGATGAAGCCCAGAATACCACCCATGCCCAAATGAAAATGTTCCTTACAAGGATGGGAAAAAATGCTAAATTCATGATTACGGGTGATCCTGGACAAATAGATTTGCCACGAAGGGTAATTTCAGGATTAAAAGAAGCTTTGCTGGTGCTTAAAGATGTGAAAGGAATCGGTATTATTTACCTGGATGATAAGGATGTAATTAGACACCGACTGGTGAAAAAGGTGATTTCAGCATACAAGGAAATTGAACATACCGAATAATTAGATATTTTAATTTCTTTTAGATCCGTATCCTCACCAAAATACAAAGTATATAACTTACGAATTACCAGAATTTCAGAAATGAACAATACCATTACAGAAACCAATTTTAATTTTCCGGGACAAAAATCTGTTTATAAAGGGAAGGTGCGCGATGTTTATGCTTTAGAAGATAAACGGCTGGTAATGATTGCCAGCGACAGGCTTTCGGCTTTTGATGTGGTAATGCCAAAGGGAATTCCTTTTAAAGGGCAAATCCTTAACCAGATTGCTACAAAAATGATGAAGGATACAGAAGACCTGGTGCCTAACTGGCTGGAAGCCACACCAGATCCAAACGTTGCGATAGGGAAAACCTGTGAGCCTTTTCAGGTGGAAATGGTTATTCGTGGATATTTGTCTGGCCATGCCGCCCGGGAATATAAAGCGGGAAAAAGGGAATTGTGCGGAGTAACCATGCCGGAAGGCCTGAAGGAAAACGATAAGTTTCCTTCCCCAATTATTACTCCGGCCACAAAGGCAGCGCAGGGAGATCATGATGAGGATATTTCGCGGGAAAATATTCTGAAAAGAGAAATTGTTTCTGAAGAAGATTATGGCATTCTTGAAGACTATACCCGCAAATTATTTCAAAGGGGTACTGAAATAGCTGCAAAAAGGGGCCTGATTTCAGTAGACACCAAATATGAATTTGGTAAAACCGAGGATGGAAAAATTGTACTGATTGACGAAATCCATACCCCCGATTCTTCCCGTTATTTTTATGCGGAAGGTTACCAGGAGCGCCAGGAAAAAGGAGAACCTCAAAAGCAACTCTCTAAAGAATTTGTAAGGCAGTGGCTTATACAAAATAATTTTCAGGGTTTGGAAGGGCAGCAGGTTCCTGAAATGAGTGAGGACTATATCGCTTCAGTTTCAGAAAGATATATTGAGCTTTATGAAAACATTACCGGAGAGAAATTTGTAAAAGCCGATGTTTCTAATATTCAGAAGAGAATAGAAGAAAACGTACTACAATATTTAAAGTAATTTCTGATTACATCGATTACATTTTAAGATCATAAGGCGGTATGAGTTTTATACCGCTTTTTTTATGCGGTAAAATTGGGTTAAATCCATGAGCCAGGCTTGAAATTTGGTGAATTTTCTATAGCTTTATGTTTGTAATAGAATTTCGGCAGGATTGTGAATTTTTCCAACCTTCTTTTCTTCCGAAGCAATTATTAATTCAAACCAACTTTTCTTGATATATGAGTAATTACAGCATTAAAAATTTAGAAGAATATTTTCAGGTATATCGTAAATCTGTAAGAGAGCCCGAGAATTTTTGGGAAGAAGTGGCTGAAGAGCATTTCACCTGGAGGAAAAAATGGGATAATGTGCTGAGTTGGGATTTCAGCAAACCTGAAATAAAATGGTTTGAAAACGCGAAATTAAATATTACCGAGAATTGCATTGACCGCCACCTGCTTACCCGGGGAGATAAAACGGCGATTATCTGGGAACCCAACAGCCCCGATGAAAAGGCACAGCATATTACTTATAAAGAGCTCCATAAAAAAGTAAATAAGTTTGCGAATGTTTTAAAAGAAAATGGAATTGAGAAAGGGGACCGGGTCTGTATTTACCTGCCTATGATTCCTGAACTTTCTGTGGCAATGTTGGCTTGTGCTAAAATTGGAGCAATTCATTCGGTTGTTTTTGCGGGTTTTTCGGCGAGTGCTCTGGCTACCCGAACAAATGATGCCGACTGTAAAATGCTTATTACTTCTGATGGTTCCTTCCGTGGAGATAAAACTATAGATCTTAAAGGGATCGTGGACAAAGCTTTAGAAGATTGTCCAAACGTGGAGACCGTTCTTGTTGCAAAACGAATAAAATCGGATATTCAAATGAAAGAGGGCCGCGATAAGTGGTTGCAGCCTCTGCTGGATAATGCCTCAGACGAGTGTGAACCGGAAATCATGGATGCGGAAGATCCGCTTTTTATCCTTTATACTTCAGGTTCTACGGGGACGCCAAAAGGAATGTTGCATACCACCGCGGGTTATATGGTTTATACCGCATATACCTTTAAAAACATTTTTCAGTATAAAGAAAATGATGTGTACTGGTGTACGGCAGATATTGGTTGGATTACCGGGCATTCTTATATTTTGTACGGGCCCCTGGCAAATGGAGCAACCACACTTATGTTTGAGGGTATTCCTTCCTATCCCGATTTTGGTCGTTTTTGGGAAGTGGTTGAAAAACATAAAGTGAACCAATTTTATACCGCTCCTACTGCAATAAGGTCTCTGGCGAAAAGAAAACTTGAATTTGTAGAAAAACATGACCTTTCTTCTTTAAAAGTTTTAGGCTCTGTAGGAGAACCTATTAATGAAGAAGCCTGGCACTGGTATAATGACAATATTGGGAAAAATAAGAGTCCTATCGTGGATACCTGGTGGCAAACCGAGACCGGCGGAATTATGATTTCTCCAATTCCTTATGTCACCCCTTCCAAACCAACCTATGCCACTTTACCGTTTCCCGGGATTCAGCCGGCACTTATGGATGAAGAAGGTAAGGAGCTTAAAGGAAATCAGGTTGATGGGCGGCTATGTATTAAATTTCCGTGGCCTTCCATGGCACGAACCATTTACGGTAACCACCAGCGCTATAAGGAAACTTATTTTTCGGCTTACGAAAATAAATATTTTACCGGCGATGGAGCGCTGCGTGATGAAGTAGGCTATTATCGTATCACCGGTAGGGTAGACGATGTAATTATTGTTTCCGGCCATAACCTGGGAACTGCGCCTATAGAAGATGCTATTAATGAGCATCCAGCGGTTGCGGAATCTGCGATTGTTGGTTTCCCGCACGAAGTAAAAGGAAATGCTTTATACGGATTTGTTATTCTGAAGGAAACCGGGGAATCCCGTAACCAGGATAACCTACGGAAAGAGATCAATCAGCAAATTGCAGATAAAATAGGACCCATTGCCAAACCTGAAAAAATACAGTTTGTGAGCGGACTTCCAAAAACCAGGAGCGGTAAAATTATGAGAAGGATTCTAAGAAAAATCGCTTCTAAGGATACGTCTAATTTAGGCGATACTTCTACATTATTAAATCCGGAAGTGGTGGATGAAATAATAGAGAATAAATTGTAGGTGTTCAGATATCTCTTGAAGATAAGAATAGACAATGGCGTTTTGTTTTTTTACATAGAGTTTAAATTCTGGAAATCCTTTCTCAAAACCTTGTAAAAAAAGAGCTATGAAAGTAAACTTTTTGGGTTTAAAGATTTTATATCAATACCAGAGGGAAACGTATTAATAAAATAAGCCTAATTTTTGGTAATCAAGTTAAAGAGCAGGAAATAAATATTTCTTTAGGATAATTATTAAACCTGGTTTAACAAAATAATATCTTGGGGCTTGTCTCGGATATTATTCACTATATTTATAAAAATTATAATGATGAAGAAGTTAGTAGTGTTATTTATTCTGATGAGTTGTGGTGCTTTTGCTCAAAATCCTATTCAGGATTACGTAGGTATAAGAGATCAATTAAAATTATTAAATACAGATAGTGGATACAATTCCAAATTAGCAGGTTCTCCTTATTTAGAAGAATCTTTTCAGCCTGGCCAGATTGTGCTGGATAAAGACAAAACCCAGAGGGCCTACTTTAGATATAATGCTGTAAAAGATATTGTTGAAATAAAAGCAGATAAGAATCAAGATAAAGTATTTACCTTACCAAGAAATAGTGAATATGCTTTTAGACTTAATAATTACACGTATGTTGTTGGAAATGTAAAAACCCGTGAAGGAGATTTCTTAAGGGGTTATTTAATGCAGTATTTTAAGGGGGAGAATGTGACATTAATTGCTAAACCTAGCGCGGAAGTTATACCAGCGAAAACAGCAGAAACCAGTTATGGTAAATCAGAACCTGCTACTCTGAAGGTAGATGTTAATTATTTTATTAAAGTGGATGGAGATAATTTTCAAGAAGTAAAACTTAAGGAAAGACACTTTCGTAAAATTCTTTCTACAAATCAAATTATGGAAGATTATTTTGCAGAACATAAAGTAAGAACTATAGAAGATGTTATTGCTATGCTGCAATTCTATGAAGTGCATGCTTAATAGAGAATGTATTATATTAAGAAACTCATTTTATCTCCCGAGTGTCGTTGTCTAACTTGCATGTTCGATAATATAATCTGCAGAGGTCAAATACTATATAGGTATTCAGAAGTAAAACAATTTTAATATATTGAAGACAGAAAAATATATTGTAGGGACATCTTAGTGTTTTTTTTTTGATTTTAACAATCAAAAAGATACTTATTTACAACCTATATAACCTTTAGGCCTGCTTTAGGGACGGCCTCCTGTATTGCATTGGAGATTTTCCAGGATCCTTGTTGTAGCCAGGGTCACTGGGATATGTCTTTCAATCCCTAGGCAGCCCCTGATTCTTCTTACGAGATAGTGCGCCTTGCCACTACCAGAGTTTTCTTCTAATCGAATTACTATTTTCTGGCGATAGCGCCATCCATTGTTTTCGTTGTTGTTCGTGCTCGTTCACCTTGCCATTATTTCACAAATATATATATATTGAAAAATTATTAACTCTCTTTTATAAAGGCAAAAAATCTAAATTTATTGGGATTCCGGCAGTGGATATAATACCTGCACAAAAGGCAAGAACAGGATATGACAGGGACAAGCCGGCAGATATAAATGTTGAAATGGAATGTTATTTAAGCCTGGATAATAATTTTTATAAAAGAACCAGATTGAAGGAAAAAGATCTTGAAGATTTTTTCGATTCTTCTCACATGAAAGCCTATTTCAAAGAGCATAAAATTAAAGATGAAAAGGGAGTTGTGGAAATGTTACGATATTATGAATCTCTTTAATTTCCAAAAGACACTATCCCGTAAAGTGTGTAAGTTTTAAATAAAGGGGTTTGGCTTTATTACTTAAAGTCGAACCCTTTCTTC
>NZ_JBGFSM010000019.1:48010-62309 GCF_041679265.1 Autumnicola aciditolerans | reverse complement strand
CGCTGAAAAGCTCAGGTTTATTCTGAAGGTCGTCATAATTTCCCGAGAAATCATCGGTAGCATCGGTATCCCAGTTATCAAGAACAATGCTATTTCCGTCAGAAATAGAAATCTTGTTTTCTTTAAGGCTTAAAGATTGAGGCAGCCCATTTTGCGGACTTAAATTTAACACCAGACTATCAATTTGATCTGCAGTATATACCAGAGGCGCATCTTTTAAACTGTAATAATTTCCATCAAAATCATCAGAAGCATCTTTGTCCCATCCCTGGAAAACTTCAGAATCAAGGACAGACTGGCTTATTTGGTCTGCTGTTTTCGCGTGTAATGCGTAAGGTACACTAAGCATCTCGCTTATACCTATTGCAGCAAAATTGTTGCCTCCTGTGGGATCTACCTGTGTTTCTACAAAATAAGGTCCATGGCTCCAGTCAATTGCATCAAATTTTCCGGAACTACTACTGCCGGTTCCTATTTGAAGCGAAACCAGGCCATTTAAATTAGTTTTGGGATGATGTTTTTCGGAATAAACTACAGATCCTGTGGCAGATTTCTTATGGATGATTAACTTAAGGCTAATTTTGCTATTGGTAACCAAAGCGTTATTGTTGTCCCGAACCACTGCCTGATAACTCATTTTTTCAGGAGTTTGCGCGATCGCCTCCATTCCTGCCAAACACAGGAATGTAAAGAAAAGAATCCTCTTCATCATGTTATTTTTTAATAATTTTAAAAGATTTTACAGGTAGATGGTGATTGTAAATTTTAAGGATATAGATGCTGGATTGTAGATTTACCGGATGTATTTTGGTGCTTAAATCGTCTAACTTCCCCTGAAGCAATAGCTTGCCCTGCAGGTCAAAAAGCTGGTAACTGAAATCTGATTCATCCAGGGAGGAAAAGTCAACTATAAAAAATTCGGTGACAGGATTAGGGTAAACAGTTATTTTAAGTTTAGATTTTGAAGGGTTTTCTTTTGTCTGCCCATTTTCCTCTTCAACTATAGAGGGGGACTCATTGCTATTTTCTAAAAAAGGCTGCTGCACCCCTTCTTGTATTGTAGTAACAGAATCTGAGAGCGACAGGTAATGAATTTGGCCAATACTATAGGAGAGGGATCCATTGTTTCCTGAAATGTCTCCACCGGTAGCGGTGAAAGCATTTAAAAAATCATTTTCTTTTTTTTGAGCGCTTAAATTAGTCTGGCTCAAACCTTTCATGGAGAAAAGTAATAAAAGCAGTATCTGAATATTTTTCATAAGTATTGGGGAGCTACTTATTTAGTTTTCTTCTTCTTAATTTATGTTAACGAAATGCGAAAATGCATTTTTTAATCCGACAAACAAAACGTTAAAGCCGATGAAATGCATTAATTATTGTATTTTAACATTTAAGTAGGAAATATATTACTTTAAAAATTTTACGAAATTTGCGTTCTAAAAGAATATAGATCACCTGGATCAATACCTTTATGAAATTGGGTTATTATCAAATGAGCACATTTGGAAGTAAAAATTTTTACCCGGAGAACAGGGTGAGAACTAAGAAATTCGAGGTAGAATGCTTATTACCCAGTTGCCTGACTAATAGTTGCCTTTTTGTCATTTCCAGAGATGGAAGTTAAAATAAGACATTTTGCTTATGGAGCTACAGGCCCTTATATTTTCTATCCCTTCTGGAAAGTGAGTTCTTATCTTATATTTTTACAGATTTCAGATTTCTTGTATAGAGAAATTCCTACACTAATATTTTGTAATCATATACTTACAATTTAAATCTAAGCAGTGTATGCTCGAATTTAAACCGTTAAGAACCTGTTGTAATCTCTTTGTTGGAAGGCAAAAAAAAAGCCCTGGAATCCAGAGCCGACTTAATCATTATTTTAAAAAATTATTTACCTCCATTTAAAGCTCTTAAGGCCGGGTTTAAAAATATAGTTTAAGGCCTCTTCACCTGCACGGGGATTATTTAGAATAAACATGCCCAGTCTTTCTCCTTTAAATTCAAGAATAAAATCCCCGGGGTAATCTTCGTGAAATATTTTATTAGATTCAAGCACAGCATCCTGTAACTCCTGCGCAGAAGCATGTAATTTATCTTTTTGAACCAATACCATTTTTACAAGTTCATGTATGGGCATATCTTCCTTAAAAATATCATAGATAGTGGCCTCTTCTTGATGATTATCTTTGAATGGATTTGTAATTAAGCGCCTCCATTTTCCAAAGAAACTACTCAAATTAACGGATCCCGAATTTTTAAATGAAAACACCTTTGGAGCGTTATCTAAATCATCATTGGTTTCAGTTTGCTTTTGTGAGTGGACTACATATAAGTCCTGGTAAGAACTATCTGCATTTTTAGGGCTTGCTTCCATAGTAGGTTTCATTTGGTAAAATCAAATATAATTAAAATATCGATATAATGCTCTTATTTATAGGTGAAAAACATCTTAGGGATTTCAAAAAATTTTAAATTCTCAAGCAAAGTAGAAATTATGTGTTTCAATTTTCCGTGAAATGCTGAATATTCTTTTATAATGCTTAGGCTATCTTTTAACCCTGCTTTAACTGCCATTAAGCCTGATTTTTAATAAGTTCAGGAAAAATTAACTATAAAAAGAAAATTATGGCGTTAAAAGCATTGTTTCTGAATTGTACTTTAAAAAAATCACCTGAAACTTCTAATACAGAAGCCTTTATTAAAAATGCTGAAAAGATTTTTAAGGAACTTGATGTAACTACTGAAATTGTTAGGATTGTGGATCATAATGTTAAATTTGGCAATACTTCCGATGAAGGAGATGGCGATGAATGGCCTTTAATACTAGAAAAAGTAAAAACGGCTGATATGCTGATTATCGCAACTCCTATCTGGCGCGGGGACCGTAGCGCCGTTGAAAAAATGATCGCAGAACGTTTTGACGGAATAATGGAGGAAGGCAATGATGAAAATGGCCAATATCCCACCTATAATAAAGTGGCCGGAGTAATGGTTGACGGAAACGAAGACGGGGCCAAAAAGGCAATTTCCAGCATCACATTTGATCTGTCTGAACATGGTTTTACCGTACCTGTTAACGCGTTTACTTACTATGTTGGTAAAGCAGGTCCCGGGCCAAGCTACATAAAAGCGGAAGGCGATAAGCATGAATTTACCAATAATATGATCCTGCTTATGGCGCATAATATGGTGCACCTTGCTAAAACACTAAAAGAAAAGCCATATCCAACCCAGGTTAAGAAACTTGAGGAACGGGCTAAAAAAATGAGTAAATAAAAGTTATTGGACAGGGGAGGGCAATGTGCGGCTAAAAATGCTTAATCCAGAGAATTTTTGGTCACCCAAAGTTTCCAGCCTATTATGGCTTTTTGCACAGTGGTAGCTTTTTGAAGATCCAGTTGCTTTTTGCTGTAACTGGGGAAAATCTTTTTATTAAGTTTAGAAAGTGCTTTAAAAAACCTTTTTTTCATTGTTATTCAACCGTTTCTTTCAAAGATATCAATTTTATTGATCTATTACTGTACCCATATAAACCAAAAGCCATCGTTTGTAGATGGCTTTTCGCTTATAAGTTAAGTCACTTAATTTTTCTGCCAGTGGAATTTACTGGAAGAAATTAAAAGGTTTTCCTCTTTATCCATACCTATTACCACCTCAGGAATTTCATTACTCTGGCTAAAACTTGCGCTTGCACTCTTGCCTTTTGCTGAGGCCGATATGCTAATTGCGGTAATTTTGCCCTCTTTATTTCTTTTCACCCCTGAAAATTTCACATCAAGATTTTTCTTGTTTTTCAATGTTTTTCGGATGTTTTCCAGTGCTTCATCGGAGTAATCTGAATTGATATACCAGTAATTGGCAGCTGAAGTAGAATTTCCGGCCACTCCATCTTCCTTTATAAAAATTACAACAACACCATTTTTACCTTTTGCTCCATATTTATCTGTAGCCTGTTTTCCCTTTAGTACATTTATATGGTCAATTTCATCCGGATTAATATTTTCTGCATCAAAATTTTCTGACTTTATTTTTCCATCAACAACAAATAACGGCCGTGGTTTTTGTTGATTCTTACGATGGGCTATAATTACTTTTGAGCCGCCAGTTCCAACGGAAGCATTTTTAGAAGTAATTATAAGGGAATCCTTGGCATTCCTGCTATTAATAACCTGAATTTGTGCTATGGATTCAGGGTTGATTTCCTCTTCATCAAAGTTTTCTATAACCTTTCCGTCAATAATTACATTTACATCATCCAGGTTTAGAGAATCTTTTGCGATGGAATGAATTTTTAAACGAGCGGCGCCAGCGTTTGCGGAAGAGCCTGCCGCACGCGATATACTCACATTTGTCCCGCTTTTAGATCCATAGCCGTATAAGTGACTGCCAGAAGCAGAGGAGGACTTTAAGGAATCGGTGCGGTTATTTGCTTCAGAAGTAACGATTCCTTTTCCGGTGATTTGTCTTTTTTCTTGTTCCTCACCTTCAGCTACGTTAGCTATCTCAACAGCTGCACTTGTTTCCCGGTCCTGGTTTTCTACAGGATGCAATCCTATAGTGCCGTTGGCCTGTGTATAAAATGTAAAGGGAGCTATACCTTCTTTCTTCTTCAAGCTTAGTTCCCCGTGTTTCCCGGAATTATTGTCTTCAAATTTTGTGGTGATATCAACAAGGTAGCCTTCCGCAGAACGTTCAATATCTTTAAATTCCAGGTTGATGTTTTCTTTTTTAAATGCTTCGGAAAAATCCTCCAGTTGTTGATCTGTTGTATTCTTGTCTATTATTACAGAAAGCGCTTTCCTGGAAACTTTTTCAGAAGTGTCCTTTTGATGTGTGATTTGAGCCTCCGTTTTCACATTAAAGAAGAGCATGAATCCTAACAGCAGGGGAAGGATGAGGCTTATTTTCCATAATTTAGGTCTGGGATTGATGTTTTTGTTAAGCATAACGATTCGTTTTTTGATAAAGGATTGATAAAAATGATTGGTAAGTGCAGGATGAAAGTCGGGAACGGCAACCTTAATCAGGGTTTGCTGGTATTTTTTTCTGGAACCTGAAAGCGCTGCCGTTTTGGAATCGGCAATATATTCCAGGTTTTCTTCTACACATTTTTTGTAAAGCCAGGCAAAGGGATTAAACCATAACATCGCGGTGATAAAGTTGGCAAGAATTATATCTATAGAATGAAATTGCGCGGCATGAACCTTTTCATGTTGAAGGATCATTTTAAGTTCTTCCTTACCATGTAAGTCTGGATTATAGAAAATGTACCTGAAGAAGGAAAATGCCCCTGTGTTGTTCCGGTCTTCAATAAGATAATAATTTCCTGAAGTAGAAGCGGCACTGCTCCAAACCAGTTTAGTGGCTTTATAAATTCTAAAAAGTAATTTTAATAACATAGCTCCCGCCACCACAGCATATATTAGGGTTGCAATTTCCCACCAGTCTATTGGATTTTCTTGTGGTACTGGAATTGCATAATTATAAACTTGTGGAGAGAATGGAGAACTGTTTTGGGGAGGTTCTATAAAGACTGTTTTAGTAAAATACATGCCTGGGAGGACTAAGGAAGAAAGCATGCCAACTGCCAGGAATTTCCTGTTGGATTCAAAAGCCGTTTCCTTGCGTAATAACAGGAAATAAAAAAGATAAAATAAACTTATTATGCCTGCACCTTTAAAAATATAGATTAGAAAATCTTCCATCATTTTTTCTTTTTTTCAATAATATCCAGGATTTCCCTGAGCTCCTCTGCACTTATCTTTTCATCTTTAGCAAAAAAGGAAACCACACTTTTATAAGAGTTGTCAAAGAATTTCCTGGTAGCCTGAGTCATAAATTGTTTGCGATAGACTTCTCTGGAAACAACTGGAAAATACTGGTGCGTGTTCCCATAAGCTTTATGGGAAACATATCCTTTTTCTTCCAGATTCCGCACAATAGTAGACACTGTGTTATAATGGAGCTTTTGCTCCTGGATCTCAGGAAGAATCTCTTTTACAAAAGCCTTTTCCAGCTTCCATATAATAGACATGATTTCTTCTTCTTTATTTGTAAGTTTTTCCATAGGAACCAATTGTAATTTTATTTCCTGCTAATATAACTATAAAAATAGTTTTAATACTATAAAATTAGTTTTTTAAATTAAAATTTAATGGCAGGAGGTGAGAAATCCTTCCTGCTGCCATATAGCCACCAAAGATCAAGTTTTGAGGCGGGCTGTGATTTCCCAAATCATCAATAACAAATTTCCCATTGCTCTGCAGCGTAGATTGTTTAGCATGATTATAAAGAATTACAACTTTATGGGTAAGTAGTTCTACTAACGTGAGACTTTCCAGTCTGGTGAGTTTAAAAAATTGATATGCTGCCACTTTAAAGCGATCATGGTAGATATCAAATTGGTTTTCTTCCAGTTTTTTGCTGGCCAGGCTCCTCATAAAATGGAGCACAGAACCTTTATAGATTTTATCTCTGTTCCGTAATGTTTTATTAGTGGTTTTCTCTTTTAATTCTTTAAAAAAGCTGGTGCCATCATAGTATACGGAATGAATAAGTTGAATTCCTGAACTTCCGGTGGTAAAATTTACCTGGAAGTTGCGCAGCTCATATTTTATCTCATATCCTAAATACCTATTTTTGACTATAATAGGCTCCTCAGAGGAAGCGGTTAAAGTTTGTGCTGAAGGCCGGTAGGATAATTCAATGGCCTTTGCATTTTTAATTCTGCATTTCTCAGCTTCCGGAGAACTTCCAAGGAACTCTTTTTTGAAAATTTTCATTTTCTTTTCTCTTGTCCAGGGATCGGCTTCAATCTTTACTGTTGTAAGCATTTCTTCTGAAGGTTTTAAATAAACAGGAGGTATAGCAGAGGAATTTAGCTGAAGAGCGGGAATAATTAATTTTTCAAAGCCAAGGGAACTAATCACCAGGGGAGCAGTGATCTCTGAAGGTTTTTTCAGCAAAAAGCTTCCGTCTTTATTGGAAGAAACTCCAAGGCTGGTACCGTCAAAATATATGGAAGCCCCAAACACGGCTGAAGAATCCTGCGCACTATAAATTACACCATCCAGTTTTTCCTGGCCAAATGCTATACCGGAAAAAAGCAGGCAAAACGAAAAAATAACTATTTTGATCATATATAATTTTATATCCCAAAAGTAAAACTATATAAATAGTTTATCAACTATAAAGTTAGTTTTTTTCCTGTTTTATTAATTATTGCTTTAAAAGATTCTGTTATCTTCGTATAAAAAATTACATGAGCTTTATTTTCATTCTTTTAGGTTTAGTGCTATTGGTAGTAGGAGGAGAGTTTCTAGTAAGGTCTTCTGTAGCTTTATCTTTTAAGCTTAATCTTTCAAGAATGGTAATTGGCCTTACCGTGGTATCTTTTGCAACATCAGCGCCGGAACTACTGGTAAGCCTGCAGGCGGCTCTCCAGGGATTTTCAGACATCTCCCTTGGGAATGTTATAGGTTCTAATATTGCTAATATCGCTCTGGTCTTAGGGGTGACCGCTATTATTACCCCGCTGGGTATAGATCGGGATTTTTATCGTTTTAACTGGCCGGTAATGATGATTTTTTCCATTGTGCTTTATTTTTTTCTCAACAGTGGGGGGAATATTTCCCGGCTGGAAGGAGCAGCCCTGCTTCTTGGGATAGGTATTTACCTGGTGCTGCTTATAACCAGGTCACGAAAGAAAAAAAATGTAGTTATAGAAGAAGTAGATGAATCCTTGCAGGCCGTTTCCGTTTTTAAAATTATTATCTGGCTGCTTATAGGAGGTGCCGCTTTGTATGGAGGATCTGAACTTTTGGTTAAGGGCGCGGTAGATGTTGCCACGGCAATGGGAGTTAGTGAAAGGGTAATTTCGGTTACTATGATTGCTGTGGGCACCAGCGTGCCAGAGCTTGCAGCTTCTGTTATGGCTGCTCTTAAAAAAGAAAAAGCACTTTCCCTGGGCAATCTTATAGGCTCTAATATTTTTAATATCGCCTCCGTTTTAGGCATTACGGCTCTAATTCAACCTATTTTCGTGAAATCCCCTGAGATCCTTACCAATGATATCTTTTGGATGCTGGGAGTAGCTTTCATTTTAATTCCGCTCGCATTTTTGCCGACCAAACTTGAAATGGGAAGGTATAAAGGGATAATTCTGTTTGTGAGCTACTGTATTTTTGTGAGTCTTGCATTTTTAGGATAAAAATTGGGGGTTATAATGCGAAATACTTAAAACTTCATAAAACCATATCTAAATTTAGGGGGGGTGAATAAAAATATTTAAATTGGTGGGCAATTAAAAAAAATCAAAAACATCATATGTCAACCTTAAGATTTGAAGCTTTAAAGCAAACCTTTAACCGAAAACCGGTTAAAATTGAAGAAACTTCTAAAAGATCAGAACTTTTCGGAAGCAATGTATTTAATACTTCCGTGATGAAACAATTCCTTACCAAGGAAGCTTATAAAAGTGTAGCGGACGCTATTAAAAATGGCTCTAAAATAGACCGGGGAGTAGCAGAGCATATTTCTTCCGGAATGAAACAATGGGCGATGGCCAAAGGGGCTACCCATTACACCCACTGGTTCCAGCCGCTAACCGGTTCTACTGCTGAAAAACATGATGCTTTCTTTGAAACCACCGGAGATGGTGGCGCGATTGAGAAATTTGGCGGCAGTGCCCTGGTACAACAGGAACCGGATGCCTCCAGTTTTCCTAACGGAGGAATAAGAAATACTTTTGAGGCCCGTGGGTATACCGCATGGGATCCAACCTCTCCGGCATTTATCTGGGGAACTACTCTTTGTATTCCTACTGTTTTTGTCTCTTATACAGGAGAAGCACTGGATTATAAAACTCCACTATTACGCGCATTGCAGGCCGTAGATCAATCGGCTACTGCAGTGGCAAAATATTTTGATAAAAATGTAAGTAAAGTCAATGCAACTTTAGGTTGGGAGCAGGAATATTTTCTTATAGATTCTGCTTTGGCGGCAACCCGCCCAGACCTTCAATTATCCGGCCGTACCTTATTAGGTCACGCTCCTGCTAAAGGGCAGCAGCTGGATGATCATTATTTTGGTTCTATTCCTTCCAGAATACTTGCGTTTATGAGAGATCTGGAAATTGAATGTATGAAGCTTGGGATTCCGGTTAAAACACGCCATAATGAAGTGGCTCCAAACCAGTTTGAGCTGGCACCAATCTTTGAGGAAGCCAACCTTGCCGTAGACCATAACTCCCTTATTATGGATGTGATGGGGAAAATTGCTGAAAAACATCATTTTAAGGTGGTGTTGCACGAAAAACCATTTGCCGGAATTAATGGTAGTGGTAAACATAACAACTGGTCTTTAGGAACAGATACGGGTACAAACCTTCTTTCTCCCGGAAGTACTCCTATGAAAAACCTCCAGTTCCTTACCTTCTTTGTAAATATTATTAAAGCGGTTTATGATAATGAGGAATTGTTGAGGGCATCTATAGCAAGTGCGTCCAATGACCACAGGCTTGGAGCCAATGAGGCACCTCCTGCAATTATTTCGGTTTTTATTGGATCTCAGCTAACCGCGGTATTGGATGAACTTGAAAAAGTGACTGACGGAAAATTGTCTCCTCAGGAAAAAACAGAGCTTAAATTAAATGTAGTAGGTAAAATACCTGAAATTCTTCTGGATAATACAGATCGTAACAGAACTTCACCTTTCGCCTTTACAGGAAATAAATTTGAATTTAGAGCTGTAGGTTCGTTACAAAACTGTGCCAGCCCAATGACGGTGCTAAACTCCATTGTGGCAAAGCAGTTAAAAGACTTTAAGGTAGAAGTAGATAAGCTAATTAAGGATAAGAAAATGAAGAAGGACGATGCCATCTTCAATGTTCTTAGAGAATACATTAAGGAATCAAAAAAGATACGTTTTGAAGGTGATGGTTATGGAGAGGCCTGGGAAAAGGAAGCTGAAAAAAGAGGTTTAAGCAATAACAAAAAAACCCCGGAGGCACTTAAAGTCCAGGTTTCTGAAAAAACCATTAAGCTCTACGAAGAACTTGAAGTGATGAATAAGGTTGAAATTGAAGCCCGGCATGAGATCGAACTTGAAGAATATGCGATGCGTATTCAGATTGAAGGAAGAATCCTTGGTGATATTGCTAGGAATCATATAATCCCTACTGCTATACGTTACCAGAATATCCTGATTAAAAATGTTAGGGGTATTAAGGAAATATATGCCGAGCATTATAAAAAACATGCCGATGAACAGCTGGATATTATTGAAAAGATCTCCGGCCATATTGCAGCCATAAACAGTAAAGTTGGAGAAATGATAGAAGCCAGGAAAGTGGCAAACAAGATAGAGGACGCTGAAGAAAAAGCAGTTGCTTATTGTAAGGATGTTCGACCTCATTTTGAGGAAATTAGGTATCATTGTGATAAGCTTGAACTGCTTGTTGATGATGAATTATGGCCATTAACCAAGTACAGAGAATTGCTGTTTACGAGGTAATTCAAAGTTGGTAGAACAAATTATTTTGGAGCCCCTGATTTTTCAGGGGCTTTTTTTATTTTTTTTGAAGATAAAACTATGTGGCTTTTTTGTTAAAAACGAATCTGCGTATCTTTGGAACTTAATAAGAACTAGATGAGCCAGGAAATCAGCAAAAGATATGCACAACGCGGAGTTTCAGCAGGAAAAGAAGATGTTCATAATGCTATTAAAAATGTAGATAAAGGCCTTTTTCCCAAAGCCTTCTGTAAAATAGTTCCCGATTATCTTACAGGAAACAAGGATTATTGCCTCCTGATGCATGCCGATGGCGCAGGCACAAAATCTTCCCTGGCTTACATGTACTGGAAAGAAACAGGAGATCTTTCGGTTTGGAAAGGTATTGCCCAGGACGCCTTAATTATGAATATTGACGATTTGTTATGCGTGGGTGCGACAGATAAAATCATGCTCTCTTCCACCATCGGGCGGAATAAAAACCTGGTTCCGGGCGAAGTGATTTCAGCAATCATTAATGGAACCGAAGAGTTGATTGCAGAGTTAGCCGGATATGGCGTGGAAATTCATTCTACTGGCGGAGAAACGGCAGATGTTGGCGATCTCGTGCGAACAATTATTGTAGACTCAACAGTTACCGCCAGAATAAAGAGAAAGGATGTTATTGATAATGCAAACATACAAACGGGAAATGTTATTGTTGGGCTTTCCTCCTCGGGCATGGCTTCTTATGAAAAAGAATATAATGGCGGGATGGGAAGTAATGGCTTAACTTCTGCCCGGCACGATGTTTTTTCTAAAGTTTTGGCTGAAAAATATCCGGAGAGTTATGATAACAGTATTCCTGAAGACCTGGTGTATTCAGGAACAAAAAATCTTACAGATAAAATAGAAAATTCCCCCCTTGATGCTGGTAAACTGGTTTTATCTCCAACCCGCACCTATGCTCCGGTGATAAAAAAGATCCTTTCACAATTCAGCAATAAAGAAATCCACGGAATGGTGCATTGCAGTGGTGGAGCCCAGACTAAAATTCTTCATTTTATTGAAAACCTTCATGTGATCAAAGATAATTTGTTTGAAGTGCCTCCTCTATTTCAACTCATTCAGCAGGAAAGCAAAACCAGTTGGAAGGAGATGTACCAGGTTTTTAATATGGGGCACCGTATGGAGCTTTATGTAGATGAAAGTACTGCCCAGGAAATCATTAAAATTTCCAAATCTTTTAATATTGATGCTCAGGTTATTGGAAAAGTAGAAGCTTCGCAGGAGAAGAAGCTTTCTATTAAAAGTAAATATGGTGAGTTTGTATACTAATGTAGATTACAGGCTGCCACGGCTGAGGTAACGGTAATCTTCCAGCTCCTCTTTTTTTCCAATCAATTTACTGCAATTATTGGTGAGCAAATAAATATGAGTGGTCAAATCCAGCACATGCCGGTACATGTGATCTGTTAATACAATGGCTTTATGCTGTTTTTCCTTCTGAAGCAATTCTTTAAATTTTTCAATATTTAACGGAGAAAGATGGGTAAAAGGTTCATCCAGAAAAATAATTTCAGATTTTCCTGAAATTACCAGATAAGTCTCTACCACACGCTTTTCACCACCCGACAGTTCTGCTATTTTAGCATCCTGATATTTTAAAAAATCGGGAAATTATTCCATGAAATGCTGCCATTCAGCTTTAAACAATTCAAAAGCCGCTGCTACCTTAATATTTTCAGGCAGCAGGGGATGTTGTGGAAGATATTTGGCCTTTCCACTCCTATACAAAGGTTTCAGGAATGGTTTGTCATCAATTTTTATAAGTCGGTTTTTAGGTTTCAGGCTTCCGAAGAAAATTTTTATTAAGCTGCTTTTTCCTGAACCGTTTTTACCAAGGATTCCCGTGATCCTTCCTTTTTCAGCTTTTAGATACACCCCATTAAGGATTGTCTTTCCGGAATAGTTAAGGGCTACATTATCAATTTCAAATTTCATAAAAGGGCATCCAGGATAAAAAAACAGATTAGGAATATTAGAAGATCATAAAATAGCGCAATAGAAAAAAGGCTTCGGCTTCTTATTCCAAGATTTCTGTAAAAAATAAGAGTTTCACTTTTGGGAGGAAACTGATACCAGGTAAAAAGTAGAAGTGCCAGAGCCACTTTATAAAGAATAATTACTTGCGCGGGAAGTTTAAAAAGGATGAGGAATAGCAGGTTTAGCAACAGGGAAACCACGAGGGCATTTTTATAAAAAAACCAGGAAATTTTTAAATTATGGATCATAAAGGTAATCTGGAGATTAAAAATAAAATTTATATTTCCAAAAAAAGAAGGCGAATGGATATATTCAGACTTAATTTTTAAACATGCGGGTTTGCAATTTCATAATTTGGCAACACCGCTAAACCGACAGGAAGAGAAATTGGAGCTATTGCAGCAGAATTGGCTGACGTATATGCAGGATTTTACCCGTAATAATTCAATGAATTTATCGTAAATTTGTGATCCTAAAATCAGAGGCATTATATGATTGAGAAGCTTAACATAGTAAAGCAGCGTTTTGACGAAGTGAATGATTTAATCATTCAGCCGGACATTATTGCCGATCAAAAACGATACATAGAACTTAATAAGGAATATAAAGATCTCAAGGCGTTAATGGACGTGCGGGCAACCTATATGGCACTGCAGCAAAACATTAGTGAAGCCGAAGAAATTATTGCGGATGGCAGCGATCCCGAGATGACCGAGATGGCTAAAATGCAAATGGAAGAAGCAAAAGGGCAAATTCCCGGTTTGGAAGAGAAAATAAGGATGATGCTGGTGCCCAAAGATCCTGAAGATGCCAAAAATGTGGTGATGGAAATACGTGCCGGTACCGGTGGGGATGAGGCCAGTATTTTTGCCGGCGATCTTTACAGGATGTACACCAAGTATGTAGAAAGCAGAGGCTGGAAGCACAATATTGTTGATTTTAGTGAAGGTACCAGTGGCGGATTCAAGGAGATGATCTTTGAAGTTTCGGGAGAAGATGTCTACGGAACCTTAAAATTTGAGGCCGGTGTACACCGTGTACAGCGCGTGCCGCAAACCGAAACTCAGGGCCGTGTGCATACTTCTGCTGCAACCGTTATGGTATTGCCGGAAGCGGAAGAATTTGATGTGGAAATTGATCCCAAGGAGGTGCGCATAGATTATTTTTGTTCCTCAGGGCCCGGCGGGCAATCGGTGAATACCACATATTCTGCGGTACGTTTAACTCATGAACCTACCGGGTTGGTAGCACAGTGTCAGGACCAGAAGTCACAGCATAAAAATAAGGAAAAAGCCTTTCGGGTTTTGCGTTCCAGGTTGTACGAAATGGAACTCGCCAAAAAGATGGAAGCTGATGCGGCCAAAAGGAATTCGATGGTTTCCAGCGGAGATAGAAGCGCAAAGATAAGAACCTACAATTATTCACAGGGAAGGGTTACAGATCACCGTATCAATCTAACGCTTTACGACCTTTCCAATATTATTAATGGAGATATTCAAAAAATTCTGGATGAGCTTCAATTGGTTGAAAATACTGAAAAATTAAAAGAGAATTCTGATGTTTTTTAGTGATTGGTGACTGGTGAAAAGTGAAAAGTGGAAAGTGGAAAGTGGAAAGTGGAAAATGAAGAGTGAAATTTTCTGCGAAAAATGTGAATATTTTCTTCGAAAATTGCGGGAAATTTACAGAATAGTGGAAGTTTATAACTTCTGAAAAATTAATGGTAATTTATTTTCACCCATTATCGGGAAAGACAAACTTT
>NZ_JBGFSM010000019.1:0-47910 GCF_041679265.1 Autumnicola aciditolerans | reverse complement strand
TCATAATTCATAATTCATAATTCATAATTCATAATTCATAATTCATAATTCATAATTCATAATTCATAATTCATAATTCATAATGTCTACTGAAGAGCTTATTAAACAAATACATAAGAAGAAATCTTTTTTATGCGTTGGCCTGGACGTAGATTTAGAGAAAATCCCCACTTATCTTCTTTCTGAAGAAGATCCTATTTTCGCCTTTAATAAAGCCATTATCGATGCCACGCAGGGTTTTGCCGTGGCTTATAAACCCAATACCGCCTTTTATGAAGCCTGCGGAATAGAGGGCTGGAAAGCGCTTCAAAAAACTGTGGACTATCTGCATAATGAGTATCCGGAAATTTATACCATCGCAGATGCCAAGCGGGGGGATATTGGCAATACTTCACGTATGTACGCCAAAACTTTTCTGCAGGATATGGGTTTCGATTCGGTTACCGTGGCTCCTTACATGGGTAAGGATTCTGTAGAACCTTTTCTCGAGTTTCAAAACAGGCATACCATTTTGCTTGCCCTAACTTCTAATGAAGGCGCTTTTGACTTTCAAGCCAAAAAAATTGAGGGTTTTGAATTGTATAAGCAGGTGCTGAAAATTTCTAAAACCTGGAAAAATTCGGAGAACCTGATGTATGTGGTTGGCGCGACCAAAGCCGAATATCTTAAAGAGATACGGAAAATAATTCCTGATAATTTTTTGCTGGTACCGGGAGTTGGCGCTCAGGGTGGCAAGCTGGAAGAGGTATGTAAATACGGAATGAATAAAAATGTTGGGCTTTTGGTGAATTCAGCAAGAAAAATAATTTATGCTTCAGATTCTTCAAATTTTGCTGAAATAGCCGGTGCCAAAGCTGAAGTGCTTCAGCAACAAATGGCACAGGAGCTAAAGCAACTTTAAATATCTCGAATATGGAATTTACAGATCAGCTTCATAGAAAGATCGAAATTCCCGAAACTCCCAAACGCATTGTTTCGCTGGTGCCCAGTCAAACCGAATTGTTGGTAGATCTTGGCTTAAAGTCTGCATTAGTCGGAATTACAAAATTTTGTGTACATCCTAAAACTCTTCGGAAGGAAAAGAAAGTGGTGGGAGGTACAAAAACCATACACCTGGAGAAAATCAAAGCGCTTAAGCCAGATCTTATTCTTTGTAATAAAGAAGAAAATACCGAGGAAATGGTTGCCAACCTGGAAAAAATTGCGCCGGTCCATGTTTCAGATATTGTAACCCTGGAAGATGCCTTCGAGCTTATGCGTCAATATGGAAACCTCTTTGGCAAAAATCTGGAAGCTGAAAAATTAATTGCTGAAATTGAGAAGAAAAAGGAGGTCCTCGTAAAAAAGCTGCAAGGGAGACAGGCCGAAAGAACTGCCTATTTTATCTGGAAGAAACCCTTAATACTGGCAGGAACTAATACTTTTATAAATACACTCTTAAAGCTTAATAAGCTCGATAATATAGTTGAAGGACGCTATCCGGAAATTAATTTGGAAAAACTGGAAGAATTGCAGCCTGAAGTTATATTGCTTTCTTCGGAACCTTTCCCATTTAAGGAAAAGCATAAACAGATCTTTGATTCTTTAAAGGCGGAAGTAATTTTGGTAGATGGAGAATATTTTAGCTGGTATGGCAGCCGTTTGGTAAAGGCAATGGATTATTTTGCCGGGCTTCAGGACCATGCGTCTATCTCGCGATAGTTTAATCTCCTTAGTTCCCAAAGAATTTTTTTTGCCCGGGAATTTAATTTGTCACTCTTTTCTTTATCATATAAAGCGGCTTTATAGGCGCGGTGCATAAGTTCTTTATATTTATCACAAAGCCGCTCTTCTTTATTTTTTTGTTGAAAAATCTTAAACATAGTTCTTCTTACATTTCTTCACTTTACAAAGATATATAGCAAGATGGGTAATAATTACTAAATACTAGTTAAGGTTCTGGTAAGATTATTTTTAAAATTCCACTTTTGTGTTAAAAAAATATGATTCTGTTAAGAATTGCCTGTTAATCCTGTAGGGCGAAAACTCTTCTTAAAAGCTCGGTGGTACGTGAAGCAGCCTGCTCTCTTATTTGCTTTTCCTCAACTGCTATCATAGTATATACCCCGTTCAAAGCTTCTTTGGTAACATAATCTGTAAGATCGGGATTTACATTATTGGTAAGTGGAATGCTGTTATATTTTTGGATGATATTGCTCCATACCTGGTTCGCTCCAACCTTGTCTAATGAATTTTGAATAACAGGATTAAATTTTGAATAAAGCTGAGATTCTGTTTTATTTAGAAGATAATTAGTGGCGGCATTATCTTCGCCTAAGAGGATATTCCGGGCATCGGTAAAAGTGATTTCCTGCACGGCATTTACAAAAATAGGAGTAGCTTCCTGTACCGCATCTTCCGCAGCACGATTTAGAACCCTTAAACCTTCATCGGCCAGCGAACCAAGTCCTACATCCCTTAAAGTCTTGTCTACTTTTTGCAGTTCCGGCGGTAATCCTATTCTTACCAGTTCATTGCTGAAAAAGCCGTTTTGCTCCGCCAGTTTAGTAACCTGTTTGTCAATTCCAAAATTTAAGGCCTGGCGTAATCCGGAGGCAATTTCCGTATTGCTTACTCCATAGCCGCTTTCTGGAAGCTGGCTTGCAATATCCTGTAATTCTGCGCAGGAGGTGAGGATAAATAAAAGGGAAAGGGATAAATACTTTTTCATAATTGCTTTTTTTCAAATATAATGAAACTTAAATTGTAGGAAATGAGCCTTGATTTAGTAATTTCAGGTAAAAATTATAGTTTTATTGTTATACGTAAGGGTTTTTCGTTCCACGTGAAGTTTTATTCCACGTGCAAGCACGATTTTTTCCAAGTCTCTTCCTTTTAAAATAAGATCTTTAATGGAGTGGCTGTGAGAGATCCTGGTAATATCCTGTTCAATAATAGGCCCGGCATCAAGTTCAGCAGTTACATAATGGCAGGTGGCGCCAATAATTTTGACCCCTCTTTTGTATGCCGAATGATACGGTTTGGCACCCGCAAAGGCTGGTAAAAAAGAATGGTGGATATTGATAATACGGTTAGGAAATTTGTCAATAAGATCGTTCGATACAATTTGCATATACCTCGCCAGCACGATAAAATCAATATTTTCTTTTTCCAGAAGCTCCAGTTGTTTCGTTTCGGCTTCAGCTTTTTTGCCTTTTTCTACCGGAATATGATAAAAAGGAATTCCAAAACTTTTGGCTATGGGCTCCAGGTCTGCATGATTACTAACGATCATTGGTATGTCTACATCCAATTCCGCAGACTTATACCTGCCCAGGATATCATACAGGCAATGATCATATTTGGATACAAAAATTGCCATTTTTAAAGGTGCACCTGCAGAATATATTTGCCAGGACATCTGGTAAGGTTCCCCTATTTCGCTTCTAAATTGCTCTTTAAACCCGGGAATATTTATTTCTATACTGAATTCCCCTTCAAGCCGCATAAAAAAGATCTTATTCTCTATATCTACATATTGATCGATATAGATTATATTACCTTTATGCTTGTGAAAAAAAGAAGTGACCTGTGATATGATTCCGGAAGTATCGGGGCAGTGAATAAGCAGCGTAATTTTAGACATACCATAATGTTGTGGCTTTAAAATTACTGAATTTGAAACTGCCTTGTGGAGTACGGAATAAAGATTGTACAATTATCAGGAAAGCCTGCTTAATTTTACAATTTTCGTAAATTGCAGCATCAAAAATTTGATATCATTAGAAATGGAACAACAGAAGCCCTATACTCCTAAGAATAAAATAAGAATTGTTACTGCAGCCTCTCTTTTTGACGGCCATGATGCCGCCATTAATATTATGCGGCGTATCATCCAGTCCACCGGCGTAGAAGTGATTCACCTTGGCCATGACCGCAGTGTGGAAGAGGTGGTAAACTGTGCTATCCAGGAAGATGCCAACGCCATCGCGATGACTTCTTACCAAGGGGGCCACAATGAATATTTTAAATATATGCATGACCTGCTTCAGGAAAAAGAAGCCTGCCATATTAAAATTTTTGGCGGCGGCGGTGGCGTAATCCTGCCTGAAGAAATTAAAGAGTTGATGGATTACGGGATTGACCGTATTTATTCGCCCGATGATGGGCGTGAAATGGGGCTTCAGGGGATGATCAACGATATGGTGAAGCGGGTAGATGAGCCCACACCACCACTTCAGAAGAAAGAAAATGTTGAAAAATTATTAAAGGAAAAGGATGTAAATACCATTTCCAGGCTGATTTCCCTTGCTGAAAATAACCACGACGAATTTCAAAAGCATTTCTCTAAGATCAAAACTTCAGGAGAGCGCAAAATCCCTGTTCTGGGAATTACGGGTACCGGCGGTTCCGGGAAATCCAGCCTTGTAGATGAGCTGGTAAGACGTTTCCTGTCTGATTTTCCTGAAAAAAATATAGGGATTGTTTCCGTAGATCCTTCCAAGAAAAAAACGGGCGGAGCCTTGCTTGGAGACCGCATCAGGATGAATTCTATTAATAGTCCGCAGGTTTATATGCGTTCGCTTGCTACGCGGCAGTCCAATCTCGCGTTATCCAAATATGTTGCGGAAGCGGTAGACATTTTAAAGGTTTCCGGCTATGACCTTATTATCCTGGAAACTTCTGGTATCGGGCAATCTGATACCGAAATCTTAGATCATTCTGATGTTTCCCTTTATGTGATGACGCCAGAGTTTGGTGCAGCCACACAGCTGGAGAAGATCGATATGCTGGATTTTGCCGATCTGGTGGCGATCAATAAATTCGATAAAAGAGGAGCACAGGATGCACTTCGGGATGTGAAGAAACAATATCAGCGTAATCATGGCTTGTGGCACGAAGATGTAGAAAAACTTCCGGTTTTTGGGACCATTGCCTCCCAGTTTAACGATCCCGGAATGAATACGCTCTATAAAAAAATCATGGATAAAATTGATGAAAAAACAAATTCACAATTGAATTCCACTTTCGAGATTTCCAGGGAAATGAGCGAGAAAATCTTTGTAATTCCGCCCAAACGTACGCGTTACCTTTCAGAAATAGCAGAAAATAACCGGAGCTATGATGAAAAAGCAAAGTCGCAGTCGGAAATTGCTCAAAAGCTCTACGGAATTTATAAAACCCTGGAAAGCGTTACCGAAACAAAACCCGGGCTGGATAAATATGGAATTGAAGAAGAGGCCCTTGAAGATTCCACTTCCGAAGAAAATAAAGAATTTACCGGGCTGCTTAAAAAAGAGTTTGATCGTGTAAAAATGGATCTTGATCCTTACAACTGGGAGATGATTCTGGGCTGGGATAAAAAAGTAAATAAATATAAGCAGCCAGTTTATTCTTTTAAAGTCCGTGATAAGGAGATAAAAATCGAAACCCATACCGAGTCGCTTTCCCACACCAAAATTCCCCGCGTTGCCTTACCAAAATACAAAGCCTGGGGCGATGTTTTAAAATGGTGCCTTCAGGAGAATGTGCCGGGAGAATTTCCATATACTGCCGGGCTTTACCCTTTTAAAAGGCAGGGAGAAGATCCAACCAGGATGTTTGCCGGAGAAGGCGGGCCGGAGCGCACCAACCGCAGGTTTCATTACGTGAGCTTAGGATTGCCTGCAAAAAGGCTTTCCACTGCATTCGATTCGGTTACGCTGTATGGAAATGATCCCGATCACCGTCCCGATATCTACGGAAAAATTGGCAACGCGGGGGTTTCTATCTGCTGCCTTGATGATGCGAAAAAACTATATTCCGGTTTCGATCTTTCCAATGCACTCACTTCAGTAAGTATGACGATTAATGGCCCGGCACCAATGCTGCTTGGATTTTTTATGAATGCGGCTATAGATCAGCAATGTGAGAAATATATTAAAGAAAATGGTTTAGAAGATAAAGTTGAAGCCAAGCTGAAAGAGCTTTACGACGATAATGATATTGACCGGCCTTCTTATAAAGGAGAATTGCCCGAGGGGAATAATGGCCTTGGTTTAATGCTGCTTGGACTTACCGGAGATCAAATACTTCCGGCAGAGGTTTATGAGGAAATAAGGCAAAAAACCTTAAGTTCTGTAAGAGGTACAGTGCAGGCAGATATCCTTAAAGAAGACCAGGCCCAGAATACCTGTATTTTTTCTACGGAATTTGCGCTGAGATTAATGGGAGATGTGCAGGAATATTTTATTGAAGAGAAAGTACGTAATTTCTATTCGGTTTCCATTTCGGGATATCATATTGCCGAAGCAGGAGCAAATCCAATTACACAGCTGGCTTTTACACTGGCAAATGGCTTTACTTATGTGGAATATTACCTGAGCCGCGGGATGGATATCAATAAATTCGGGCCAAATTTATCCTTCTTTTTCTCCAACGGGATAGATCCTGAATATGCCGTAATTGGGCGCGTGGCCAGAAAAATCTGGTCTAAGGCGCTAAAACATAAGTACGGCGCCAATCCAAGGGCGCAAATGCTTAAATATCATATCCAGACTTCCGGGCGTTCTTTACATGCGCAGGAAATAGATTTTAATGATATTCGTACCACCCTGCAGGCACTTTACGCGATTTATGATAACTGTAACTCTTTGCATACCAACGCTTACGACGAGGCGATCACCACACCTACCGAAGCCTCTGTAAGACGGGCAATGGCCATCCAGCTTATTATTAATAAGGAGCTGGGCCTTGCCAAAAATGAAAATCCAATCCAGGGTTCTTTTATTATTGAAGAACTTACCGATCTTGTTGAAGAAGCAGTTTTACTGGAATTTGACAGGCTTACGGAAAGGGGAGGAGTCCTTGGTGCGATGGAAACCATGTACCAGCGGGGGAAAATTCAGGAAGAAAGCCTTTACTATGAAACCCTTAAGCATAATGGCGATTTTCCCATTATTGGGGTAAACACCTTCCTGAGTTCCACCGGTTCCCCAACCGTAACCCCGGGAGAAGTGATACGTGCAACTGAAGAAGAGAAGCAACACCAGATAAAAACCCTTACCACTTTACATAAAGCTAAAGGAACAAAGGCCGATGATGTTTTAGAAAAACTGAAGGATGCCGCTGTAAATAATGACAATTTATTTGCAGTTTTAATGCAGGCTACAAAAGTTTGTTCTCTGGGCCAGATCACCAGGGCTTTGTTTGAAGTAGGAGGGCAGTACCGGAGAAATATGTAGGCTCAAATGGGAGTTATTCATCATTCATAATTATAGGAATAAACTACATAATTCCAAATCCTGCAAGGTTTACAAAACCTTGTAGGAATATTATGGCCGGGAGCTGTGGGAAAAATACTTTGCAGGATTTTCCATAAAATCTTAACTCGAATTTTTCATAGTTTTTTTAAAAAAGAAAGTGGATCCGGGGTGATGCAGTTCCAACTTTCCTTCTACATTTGCAGACTGAATTTTTGAATAAATTGTTGTACCTCAAAAGGTAAAAAAATGGAGAATATCTGGTTATATGCCATAGGAGCATTTACCGCGTTTTTTGCGATTAACAATCCGGTAGGGAATATGCCTATTTTCTTAAGCCTTACCAAGCAGGCCGATGGGAAAAGGAAAAAATTTATTTCCAAAAAGGCTACTTTCACTGCTTTTGTAATTGTAACGGGGTTTGTGGTTCTTGGGAAATATATTTTTCAGCTGTTCGGGCTAACTATTCCGGCTTTTAAAATTACCGGTGGGATCCTGGTGTTTTTCGTAGGTTTCGAGATGATAAGGGCGCAACAGTCCAGTATAGATAACCAAACTGAAATTGACTTTAACGAGGGAATTTCCATTTCTCCTCTGGCAATTCCTATTCTGGCAGGCCCGGGGACTATAGTTACCGCCGTAAATTATACCACTACCGCAGGATATTTAGATATGCTGGTTATAATTTTAATGTTCGGGCTAATCATGTGGCTAAATCATCTGGCATTCATTTCAAGCGATTACCTGGTGAGGCTTATCGGACAGAATAAGATTGTGGTGATCGAAAAAATAATGGGGCTTATTATTGCAATTATTGGTACCAATATGTTTATTGAAGGTATTCACATAGCCTTTTTTGACCAGGTATAGGCGGAAATTAATATACGTTTTTCTAAAGTAAATTAGCCGGGAGAACATCACTACATCTGTAACATCCAGATGCGTTGTAGTTTCCTGAATTTTTTGAGCTCTGTTCTTAACAACTTTAGAAATTCACTGCCATTGCTGTTGGAAAGTTCAAGACGATCACAGTTTTTATGCAAGAGATGGATTAATCGGTTTAGGGATGCAAAATGAGGGTGCCGTTCTTCAGAAAAAATTTTGCTTTCCGCTTTTAAAATTTCCGGCGCAAGCGAAACAGATTGCTGAACGATATCTCCGGAAAAATAAATATACGGATTTTCCTGCCCGTTTCTTTGCAAATGGCTAAGATCCTGGACCAAATATTCAGAAATACTTCTGGAAAGCCTAAAAATTTCCATAGCCTTTTGGTATATAGGCGAAGGCGAAGCGTTACTTTCTGGTACAGAGCACATCTTGCAAATAGGTTTTAGTGGTTTCTCTACCAAATTTAATCACAAGAAAACTTTTATAGATATTGATTTTAAAGCAAATAATATGATTAACTTTAAAAACATTTTAAATACAGCTAAATTTCTTTAAAATGAAAGTCGACAAAATCAACTGGGAAATTCTAGCCATCCTGCAGGCCAATGCCAGGTCTACAAATGCTGAAATTGGAAGAAAAGTGGGTATAAGTTCTCCCGCGGTATCCGAGAGGATTAAGAAAATGGAAGATGCGGGGCTTATCCAGGGTTACAGAACCGAAATTTCTTACCGCCAGGCTGGGCACCAGCTAAAAGCAATTATTACCCTGCGCGCATTTATGGGGAGGTTAAAAGCTTTTCTGGAAAAAGTTAAGGAATTTCAGGAAATTATTAACTGCTATCGTATTACCGGAAATGAAAATATTATTATGGAAGTAGTCCTGCATGACCAGGCTCACCTGGAGGCATTCATTGACAGGATGATCACTTACGGAGAGACCAAAACGCATATTGTGCTATCTAATGTTATTGAAGATGCGCCGGTTCCAAAACCATGGCCGGTTAATAATTAATTTATTTTCTTCCACTTACAAGATACATTAAAGAACCCCCGGCAGCATGGTATTGTTCCCTTTGCAGTGCTCCTATAATATGCTCATCCCGGGATTTATAACGCTCCTGGTATTCAAAGTAAAATGGCATATATTCCTCTCCAGCCGCACTAAAAAAATCGATGTCTTTTTGGGTTTCAGACTTCCATGAACCGCCACTCATCCATTGTTTTACGGTGGCTACCTGTTCTTTAGTGTCGTAAGGCGGATACATGGCTATTGCTTTATCTGAAAGGCGAACTTCAATATCTTTTAAATCTTCCATAGCAAACATCCCCGGGAGCAGGTCCCCCAGAGAATTATCTCCCCTCCCCAATTTTCGCTTTCCTTTTTCTATAATGAGCCGGTATTTTATATGGTCCAGTGTTTCCTCCAGAGAATCATTTTTGGACAGAGAGTTCTTCACCAGGCTTTGCACGATATTATTAGGTTCCACACAAAGGAGCAATCCGCCTTTTTTTAATACCCTCTTCATTTCCTTCAGGGCTTTGTTAGGCTCCGGCAGATGAATAAGCACGGTCTGGCAGGTCACCAGTTCAAAACTGTGATCAGGGAATGGTAAATCCTGCGCATCTGCCCCCATAAGAGTGAAATTTTGCTGACGGTTTTTAAAGTAAAATTCCAGCTCCGGGTTTGAGAGGTGCCATTTTTTATCATTATCTACCGCTGTAATTTCAGCATCTTCACTTAAATAGGGAACCATAATGCGTGTCCAGTGGCCTTTGCCACATCCCACATCCAGCATGCTACCAATTTTTTTAAGCTGAAGTCTTCTGGCAGTAAGATCCAGAAAAGCCTTGTTCCACCAGAAATCCCTGTAATCTCCAAAAAAATCTTCAGAATGGCCTTTATGTTTAGAATAGTTATTCAATTGCAAATTTTGTATAAAGATAACCAATTGCAGGATTTCACAGAATTAAGGAGCTTTAGGAACAATTTTTAACATTTAATGGATTATTTGAGATTTTCTCGTTAAATAACTGGTAATTGTAATTTATTTTAGAAAATATAGGTGTTCAAGAGATTATATTTGTTAAAAAAGAGCTATGAAAAAGATTTTACTTTATCTGGTAATTGCGGTAATAACGGGAATTATTGGGTTTTCAGGAATAAGTTTTAATGGGATCGCGGCAGTGAGAATAGCATTTCTAATAGTTGCAGATTTGTTAATTGTGAGCGTCTTGGCAAGCATCTTGTTTTCAGAACAGGCTCAGCAGCAAAAGTTAAGGCTGAAGAGGGTGAGAAATAAATAATGATTTTCAATTTTTAAACCAGACAAATGAAAAGCTTTTACCCTAGGGTAAAGGCTTTTTTTTATATTTACTGCAAAGCGTGCTCATGAAAAAAGGTTTTTGGATTTTAAATATCCTGCTGTTGATGCTTGCTGGTACGGCGGGAGCCCAGGAGATGCGAATTCTTAAAGGCAGGGTTACAGATTCCATTCCTGTACAGGATAGTATTTCTGGTACTTATGCCTTATATATTCCGCAATCTGTTGACGCCGGAAAGCCAAATCCGGTAATTTTTGTTTTTGATCCAAAAGGCCGTGGCATACTTGCAGCACAATTGTTTCGTAGGGTAGCCGAGGAACAGTCCTACATTATTGCAGCTTCCAACACCAAATTCCAGCAGGATTCTCTTAAATCTAACCTTACCGAAGCCTTGAAAATGGTAGGAAGTGTGCTGCAGTTAATTCCCATAGATACCAAATTAACCTATGCTGCCGGACTGGAGGAAGGAGCGCAGGTGGCTTCAGCAATTCCAATGGTTTTTAATCAGTTACATGGGGTGCTGGCTATAGGAGACGCGGTTATCAATCCTGAATACCTCGCGAAAGCAGATAAATTTATATTTAGTGCTTTGGTAAGTAAGGAAGATTTTCAGAAGGCGCAATTAGAAGATTTTACAAGGTTTTTTAAAAAACGGGATTTTCCTGCGGAAATAGGATATTATACAGAACCTGCTGGTGAATGGCCGGAAGAAACCGTTATTTCTAATGCCGTTAGTGGTTTCACTTTACAAGCCATAAAGGAGGGGAGGAGACCTTCAACTCCTACGTTAATAAATGACATGTTTAATACAGAACTGGGATATGCTGAAAGATTGCGAAGAACCCGTGAATATTACGCTTCTTATCAAAAACTGGAGCAGCTGGAGGAAAAATATGAGGATTATGAAAGGTTTGAAGATACTTTAAAAGAAAAAAGAAAAGAACTTCGCAGAACAAGAGCTTTTAGAAAACAGCGCCGGGAGATAAGGACGCTTGAAAATGAGGAGCAGATGCATAGGGAAGATTATCTTTATTTTCTCGAAAATGATCTTGCCACGGCTAATTTTGATAATATAGGCTGGTGGGCTTACCAAATTGACGAGCTACATCGCATAGAAAAAGAAGGTAGTATGGCAGAGGTGCAAATGGCAACGCGACTCGAAGGCTTCTTAAAGAGCGTTACCCGGCAACGTTATCTGTCCATAGTTAAGGATAGAAATATTAATATTAATACGAAGATCTTTACCAGTGTGCTAAGGACGGTGCTGGATAAACAAGATCCGGAAGCCTATCTGGAGATTATTAGCCTTGCAGGTCATGATGGCGATTATGATACTGCTTTGCTCTACCTTGAAGATTTGCTAAAAACAGGCTTTGATGATTTTGAAGCTCTTTATACTATTCCCGGGATCCTGGATTTACAACTAAGCCCGGAGTATAATAACCTTATAAACAAATACCTGGGACGTTCTAAATATTACCAGGTTGAAACAGAAGAGCCTAATTAGTTTCTTTTTTCAGAATAAATTTAAGCCAAAATAGCAGCGTGCAGGACAGTACAGCCAGCAAAATCATAACGTTCCAGGTAAAGGTAAAGCCAAATCTATTTATAAGTTGCATCCCGGAATTATGGCCAAAAATATGGCTAATGGAAAATGCGATACTATAAAATGCCATATAAGAACCCTGCCTTCCTTTATCTGCGCGTTGGAGGGCAAAGGTATTGGAAAAAGGGAAGGCTATCATTTCGCCAATGGTAAGCAAGATCATCCCGATAACCAGCACTCCAACCCATTGTCCCAGATTCATTGCTAAAAAGCTAAGGCCGGCAAGCGCTGCACCAAAACTTACATAGGTAATGGCAGAACGTCTTTTAATTTCCAGAAATTTAATAAAGGGCATTTCCAGAAGAAAAATTAAAAATCCGTTAAGTCCTAACAGTATTCCAATTTCTAATTCACTAAGCCGGTGCACCTGGGCGTAAAACAGCGGCACTGTAGAAAAATATTGCAGGAACACAAAACCGAATAATACCATGGCGGCAATAAAAAGCAGGTAAGGTTTATCTTTTAAAACAGATTGTGGCTTCAGGTTTACTTCAGCAGCATTTGCGATCGCTTTTTTAGGATGAAGTAACTTCAGCAGTAAAATACCTGCGAGCAGGCAGGTAATCCCGTCTACCCAAAATAAGCCCGCGTAACCTGCGCCTGCAATTATAGAGCCGCCAATGGCAGGCCCAACAGAGAATCCAAGGTTAATGGCGAGCCTTATTAAAGTTACCGAGCGGGTTCGGTTTTGAGGTTTGCTATAGGCGCTTATCGCCACAAAAACGGCCGGCCTGAAGGTATCTGCCACCAGCATTACCAAAAATACACCTATGCAAATTCCCCAGAACGATTGCGGATATTGCAGGAGCACAAATAATACCGAAGAAAAAATCAGGCTGGCGGCCATGGTTTTGTAATGGCCAATGGTATCTGTAAGTTTCCCGCCAAGCCAGGAACCTGCCACAGAGCCAATTCCGAAGAAAGTTAAAATCCAGCCAACTTCTTCAAGCGAAAAACTTTTGCTTTTGGTGAGGTAAAGCGAGAGAAACGGGATCACCATAGTGCCTGCCCTATTGATAAGAGTAATGAGGGCAAGAAACCATACTTCTTTCCTCAGGTCGCCAAAAGAGCCAATATAAGCACGAAAAATTGAAGACAGCATTTTGAAAATATTGCTCCAAAATTATACTAAATTTTATTAGCTTTTTATTTTTTAATTTCGACCTGAGAAAATTGCTGTTATGAAAAAACAAATATCCCTGCTGTTATTGCTGATTTGTGTCTGCGGTTATGGCCAGGCTTCAGAAGAGTTGCAGAGCGCAAGAGAATATCAGGAACATTTGAATGAAGAATTCAGGAACCCTGAAGAATCTCCACTTTCCGAAGAAGATATTAAAAGATTTGAAGGCTTAGATTTTTTTGAGATTGACACGGCTTATGCCGTGGAAGCTGATTTTGTAAAAACCCCGGGAGAGGCTCCTTTTGTAATGCCAACTACCACCAGCAGGGAACCTGTTTATGTGAAGTACGGGGAGTTGTATTTTTTTCTGAATGGGAAGGAAAGAAAACTGAACGTGTACCAGAACCAGTCATTTTTATCAGATCCTGAATTATATGATTACCTGTTTATTCCTTTTACTGATGAAACTAATGGTGAAACCACCTACTCCGGTGGACGGTATATGGATCTAAGGATACCGGAGGGTGATTCCATAATTTTAGATTTTAACAAAGCCTATAATCCTTACTGCGCTTATAGCGGCAACTATTCCTGCCCCATACCTCCTGAGGAGAATCATTTGGATACAGAAATAGTTGCCGGTGTAAAATCATATAAAAAATAATGTGTTAGAACGCATAAATAGCGGCAAGCACGAAAGAAGAAAGATTATCATTCGGGTTTAAATCGGTATCCACAAATACATCTTCAGAGATACTGTCCAGCCTTAATTCAGGTTTTATGATGAGGTTTCCAATGGTATAGTTCCCGGTTAAAGTGAAATCCAATGCTTCTACATCTGCACCGTAAACAGGCCCTCCGTCTTCCAGTTCCTTAAAATATTCAGCTCTTAGCCCTATAGCAAAATTTTCTGAAGTCTGCAGCTGCGGGTATAAGGCCGCTCCATAAAACCCTTCTCCATCGGTAGTGTTGTAAGTAGTATTCAATCCTAAATAAAACATGTCGCTAAGGTCCCATCCGGTGGTAAGATCTATCTGGAAAGTAGCTTCATCTGAAACCGGGGACTGCTCGCCATAAAGTAAATTCAGGTAAGCACTACCCGCATCGTTAGAATATCCTAATTGCCCGCCAAAAGAATACTTTCCGTAGGGATTAAATTCGGTCCAGTCAGTTGGGTTCATAATTGCCAGCATTCCTGTCCAGTTATCATCAAAGCTGAAGTCTGCTTTCAGGCCGGTATGTGAAAATGGTCCGTAAGAAAACATATATGAAGTGGAATAGTTAAAATTCGCGGCTGGGGAAATTACTTCATATCCTAAATAAGTATTCCAGTTACCCAGGGTAAATGTGAGCGCATCATTTACTTTATAATACACATACAACTGGTTAACAATATTACTGGAACCTACCGATAGGAAAACCGCGTCTTCCCCCCGGGGCCCATAAACAAGGTCTGCCACAAAACCTACTTTTTCACCTTCATATCCCAGGATAACATTGGCCATACCTATGGCAAAACCTGGATTATCTGCAAAAGAGGAGGCTGGAGCCTGCGGGCCGGCAATAATATCGCCGCCATCATTATATTCGTACTTGTTGAGGCCGTTAAAATTGGCCCTGAAGTAGGTATCAACGCTTCCGCTAAGGACCCATCCGGCTGTTTCTTCTTCATCTTCCTGTGCTGAAGATTGGAAACCTGTGAAACCTGCTACTACAAAGAGTAGAAATTTCATTAATTTTGGAGTTGTAATTACTTTCATAATGAGATTGCTTAATAATTTGGTTTAAATGTTAGTTAGTAACCAATTGAAAAGAGACTAATCAATTGTTGAAATTGTGAAGTGATTAATAACGGAGCGTTCTGCCAAACGCTCCGTTTCTTTTTCACTTTATTATTTGTCCAGATTGCTTCCAAATTCAGGATAAGAATCTATCCCGTGTTCGTGCATATCCAATCCTTCAAGTTCTTCTTTTTCAGTTACGCGAAGTCCAATAGTTTTCTTCAGAATAAATAAAACTATAAAAGCGGTGATCATGGCCCAGGCACCAATGGCCACTACGCCAATGGCCTGTACTCCTAACTGGCCAAAGCCGCCACCATAAAAGAGGCCGCCATCTGTTGCAAAAAGCCCCACACATAATGTTCCTACAGCACCAACAACTCCATGTACAGAAATTGCTCCAACCGGATCATCTACTTTTAAGACCTGATCTATAAATTCAATAGAAAATACAACCACTATTCCCGAGATAACGCCAATAATGGCCGCTCCGCCGGGTGTAACCGCCGCACAGCCTGCAGTGATTCCCACAAGACCGGCAAGGGCGCCGTTTAATGTCATAGAAACATCTGCTCTTCCGTACTTCATCCAGGTGACGAAGAGAGAAGTTACCGCTCCGGCTGCTGCAGCCAGGTTGGTGGTTATCACAATTCCCGCAACGTTGTTGGCACTGTCTCCTGAAATTGCCAGCTCAGAGCCAGGGTTAAAACCAAACCAGCCCAGCCATAGTATAAATACACCTAATGCGCCATATAGCATGTTGTGGCCCGGAATTGCGGTGGACTTGCCATCTACATATTTTCCTATTCTTGGCCCTACAAGAGTTGCTGCCACTAAAGCTGCCCAACCTCCTACGGAGTGTACAACGGTAGAACCTGCAAAATCAATAAATCCAAGACTGGTAAGCCAGCCCTCTCCCTGCCACACCCAGTGCCCGGAAATTGGATAAATTACAGTAGTGATAATTAATGAAAAAATTAAGTATGTTGAAAATTTTGTTCTCTCTGCGATCGCTCCAGATACTATTGTTGCAGCCGTAGCGCAAAACACGGTCTGGAAAAACAAATTGTGCATATCATCCTGCACCGAATAAAAAAGTTCTGGTACACCTATAAAGCTTCCCACATCTTCACCATACATAATGGTGTATCCAATGATCCAAAACCCAAGCGAACCTATTGCAAGGTCCATAAGATTTTTCATAATAATATTTCCGGTATTTTTTGCACGGGTAAAACCTACTTCCACAAGGGTAAACCCGGCCTGCATGAAAAACACCAGTATTCCGCAGACTACGATCCACATTAAGTCTAAAACAGCGTTTACTTCCATAATATTTTTGGTTATTTTGTTAGTTAGTCAGATTATATAAGGGAGTCTCCTCCAGATTCTTTTGTTCTTATTCGATAAGCTTCTTCTAGAGTACTTACAAACACTTTCCCGTCACCTACAGAGCCGGTATGTGCTGCTTCAAGAATTACCTTTACGGTTCTTTCAAGGAATTCATCAGAAACTACTACAGAGATCATCCTCCGCTGAATATCTGAAGTACTGTATGAGACCCCCCGGTAAACCCGGCCACGTTTTTCGTTTCCAACACCGGTGACATCCCAGTAGCTAAAAAAATTCACATCGGTCTCGTGCAATGCTTTTTTAACTTCGTCAAATTTTGACTTACGAATAATCGCTTCAATTTTTTTCATAATTTTTCATTAAGACTTTGACCAAATTTATAAAATTATCTTAAATACCCCTATTTTAAGAGGGGTGCCACAGTATTTTTACGAAATTAAGAATTATTACCCCTATTATTTTAAGGGTGTTGATTTAAAGCAGGCTAAATTCCCGCTTCATTATAGATAATTTTATGGTTTAAGCTAAATTTTCGAGTAATAGGGTTAATCCTGCTGTAGTAACCTGCCTGAAAATGATAGAATTGAACTAGTTAGCAGAAACTTGAAGTAAAAATTAATTTATCCTGTTGTTCATACTTCAGGACAAAATGGTGGAATTGCAAAATATCAGGTGAGCCGCGAAAGATATATTCCCAGGAATACCGCCAAAATACCTGCTACAAGGCTTCCGGAAGTATATAGAAGAAAATTCAGGTAATCTCCTGTTCTTAAGAATGCCTGATTTTCAAGGGCAAAAGTAGAAAAGGTGGTGAAGCCTCCACAGAAGCCTACTGCAAAGAATAAAGAAATTCCCTGATTAAGATTTTGGTGCTTAAGGCTTAATCCAAAAAGAAAGCCTATGAATAAACTGCCAAATATATTTGCCGTTAAGGTGCCAAATGGAATTTGGGAAACAGCAGAATTATTTAAAAGTTTGCTCAAATAATAGCGCAGGATGCTTCCTAACCCTCCTCCCAAAAATACTAAAACGGCACTTTTCATGAGATGTTTTTACTGCACGGGAATATAGATGGAAGTTAACCATTCTGCCGGGTTCTTGCTTTTTTCAGGCCCGGTGAGGTAAACTTCAAAAGCTTTGCCTTCTTCAGATAGCTGCAAATTATTTTGCTGAATAAAGGCATAAGCTTTATCCCAGGCTTCCTGTAGATTATCATAATTTCCTTTTAAAGTAGTTTTTACCACTTTTTGATTTGGCATATACCCTGTAAGGACCGGACTTTCAGCGGGAGTAATTACTTCGTTGGGAGTAAAGTAAGCCGCAGAAAATATGGCAGAATTGTTTTCTTGGTTCCATTCATTATATAGCACAAATGGATTTCCGGTTCTTTCAATGTTGTTCTGGTCCATATAGGCCGCAATATCTTCAATCATATTGCCCATTTTTTCATTGATCTGGCTCACTTTACTGGCAGTGGTGGTATACATATAATATCCTCCGCCATGCTGGGTGATTCCATCTACGCTAATCGCATACACATCCATTTTCTTTTCTATGGCTGCGCTCAGGTTTTGCAGGCCTTTAGCAAATCTCGGCTGCATCATTTCAGAAAGGCTCTCCTCCCGAAACATAAAAGCGGCCTTCTCCATAAAGCTTTGTTCTCCCTTCATGCCCCAGGTTACCTGTGTTCCATTTTCCACTTTCTCCAGCTTCCAGTAAACCTCATTTTGAGATTCCCCAAAAGCGGCGTCCAAAGTAATTTCCTGCTGAATGGAAGAAAAAGGATTTACCTTTGTTGTGGTTATGGCTCCATTACCCATTTTTTCACTTTTCCAGGAATAGGAAGCTCCCTCGCCGCTAGTGTTGTCACTGTAATTAAGAATCATGTCCTCGGCCTCACCGCTCCATGGCTCCCAATCCTGCCAGTTTCTCAGCTCATTTATTTCGTTAAATACAACCTCTTTTGGAGCGTTAATAATTTTGGTTTCTTCAATCTGAAAATCTCCGTTTAAAGTAGCAACATAAATAGATGTTCCAATGATAAGAATAAGGATAAGGAAGAGGAGATATTTGAAGATTTTCATGCGTGTTGGGATTTAATAAGAGCTAAGATAATTAATTTCCGTAATTTTTGTAGGTAACTTCCTCTGTTTCCTAATGCTTCAGAAGTATTTTGATCAGAAAAAGAAGAAGTATAAAAGCAATAAATCCTACCAGTACAAAAATACTTCCTCTGTAGTATTTTTTATGCAATGCGATATCTCTTCTATAACTAATAGCAATAATGGTTACAAAAGCAACTATAAAAAGGCCTGCAAAAACCAGTTGTCCTGTGCTGAACATTTTCTTTATTTTTGCGCAAAGTTAAGCTTTTAAAGCAGACCTGGCAGTACTTAGTGCTTAGCTTATCTTTTAAAAACACCAGAAAATCTCTTATTTATGAAGAAAGCAATAGCTGCAGTACAGGAATTTCACCAGGCCTTTGGACTGGGAGTTGGAAAAAATCCCGTGGCTTCCCTGGGAACCAATAAAGAATTGTTACGCTTTAATCTTATGAAAGAAGAAAATGAAGAATACCTGCAGGCGGCACGAAACAAAGACCTTATTGAAGTAGCCGATGCCCTGGGTGATATGCTCTACATACTTTGCGGTACAATCATAGAGCATGGAATGCAGCATAAGATAGAAGAAGTTTTTAATGCCATACAAGCCAGTAATATGAGTAAACTTGGAGCAGATGGCAAACCCGTGTACCGTGAAGACGGTAAAGTTTTAAAGGGTCCAGATTATATAAAACCAGATATTAAAGGTATTTTTAAAGGAACAGAATTTTAGTAAAACTATAAAATATGGGCCTTGCAAAATAAAGGTGGTTTTCCTGTAACTTTAAGTCTTCGCCTAATGTTACCACCTTAGAAGAAAGCCGGATGGATGGTAGAAAATGGTACGCCATTTATCTGAAAAATTTAATTTTATAAATCCAATCCTACAGGTGGTTTTTTTCGTCATCCAGCAGGAGAGTTCCCTCTAACCTTTCTATCTGAATAAAAAAAGACTCTCTTCCTTATCCACAAGCTGTTGTTTGCGATTTACTCTACCAGATATCTCCAGCCAAACTTATCTTCAGCCTGGTTGTACTGGATTTTGGTAAGCTTATCTTTAAAGAATGTGGCATAAGTATCTTCCATTTTAGGAAGCTCATATTTCTCGCCTCCATAGCCAAAACCAAGGATAGGATTAATAACGGTAGCTGTTCCTGATCCAAACATTTCTTTTAATTCACCAGATTGTGCTGCTTCTACTATTTCCTTCACGGTCACCCTTCTTACCTCGGTTTCTATGTTAAATTCTTTTGCCAGGGCAATCACAGAATCCCTGGTCACTCCATTCAGGATTCTGTCATTTGTTGGAGCGGTAATAAGTTTGTCTCCAACCCTGAAGAATATGTTCATAGTTCCTGCTTCTTCCAAATATTCATGGGTACTGGCATCGGTCCATACGATTTGCTGGAAACCTTCCTCTTTGGCAAGGTTTGTAGGATAAAACTGTGCGGCGTAATTTCCGGCAGCCTTAGCGAAACCAACTCCTCCATCGGCAGCACGGCTGTATTTTTCTGAAAACTGCACTCTCACCTCACCGCTGTAATAAGCCTGTGCAGGAGAGCAAATAATCATGAATTTATATTCCTTTGAAGGCGCTGCAGAGACGCCGGCTTCAGTAGCAATAACAAAAGGCCTTATATACAGAGAATTCCCGAAGCCTTTTTTGATCCAGTCCCTCTCAAGCTTTAAAAGCTCCTCCATTCCCGTAAAGAAATAATCCTTCGGAAATGCAGGAATTGCCAGCCGCTCACTGGATTTATTGATACGTTCAAAATTTTTCTCAGGTCTAAAGAGCCATATTTTATCCTCTTCATCCTTAAAAGCTTTCATTCCCTCAAAAACTGCCTGTCCATAATGGAACACTTTGGCAGAAGGGTCCAGCTCCAATGGTCCATAAGGCCTTATCCGAGGAGTTTGCCATTCCCCGTTTTTATAATCACACACCATCATATGATCTGTAAACACCTGGCCAAAGACAAGATTGTTAAAATCAACATTTTCAATTTTAGACTTTGTGGTCTTGTGGATATCTACAGTAGTGGTGTCGGTTTTCATTGCTCTAAGTTTATATCCACAAATTTACCCAAATTAAAACAGAATCAAAATCTAAAGTTTTGGTAAATTTGGATTTCCCGTAGATACATTTAAAAACTATTAGAATGAAAAAATTCATATTTAGTCTTTTTTTAGCGCTCCTAATATTTGGTATGAATATTAAAGTTTCTGCTCAAAAGAGGGAAAGCCATCCAGCTTATGAAGCTTATGGGGAAGAGATTGAAGCGGAAGAAGTTTTAACCGCGGCTAAAATGGAGGAACATTATAATAACCTGCAGGTTGGAGATAGTATGCAGGTGAGTTTTAAGACTCGTGTGGTAAGTGTTTGTAAAATGAAAGGCTGTTGGATGACGCTTAAAATGCCGGGAAAAGAAGAGGTAATGGTAAAATTTAAAGACTATGCTTTTTTTGTGCCGAAAGCTATTGAAAACCGGGAAGTAATCGTTCAGGGAAAGGCATTTGTGGAGGAAGTGGAGGTTGAAGAACTTAAACATCTGGCAAAAGATGCCGGAAAATCTGAAGCTCAAATTGCGGCCATTAACCATCCGGAGAAAAGAAGATCTTTCCTGGCTGAAGGAGTGCTTATAAAGAAATAAAGGTTGGAAAGAAAAATTATAACCACAGCAGATGGTTCGGTAACTATACATCTTCCGGGATGGGACGAACAATATCATTCCCGCCATGGGGCGGTGCAGGAAGCACAGCACGTTTTTATTAAAATGGGGCTTCATTATTACCTGGAAAGAACTAAAATAGACGCACTGAACATCCTGGAAATAGGTTTTGGGACGGGTTTAAATGCCTTTATTACTTTTTTGGAAGCAGCAAAGCTTCAGAAGAAAATAAATTACACCGGGGTAGAGGCATATCCCGTTTCTTCACCTGAAATTGCGCTACTAAATTATCCTGAAATGCTCGTGGCAGAAGACTTTAAAGAAGAGTTCATGCAGATGCATCACATCCGGTGGGAGAAAGCAATTGCTGTTTCCCACTATTTTCAGCTGAAAAAGCAGAAGAAAAAATTTGAGGAAATTGAAGATACTTGCCTGTATCATTTAATCTATTTTGATGCCTTTGGCGCCCGGGTTCAACCCCATTTATGGTCTGAAGAAATCTTTCAAAAAATGTATGAGGCATTGCAGCCAGGCGGAGTATTGGTCACCTACGCCGCTAAGGGCAGTGTGAGGAGGGCAATGATAAAAGTGGGCTTTAAAGTTGAAAAACTATCGGGGCCACCGGGAAAGCGGGAAATGTTACGGGCGTTAAAAATTTGATCCCTACATGTTAAACCTGTAATAAATTTTAGCATGCATGTATTTGTGTTAGTATATTCAAATAAAAAATGCGGGTTTTAATTACAGGAGCAACGGGTTTAATAGGATCAGAAATTAGCAGGAGATGCCAAGAGAAGGACATTGATGTTCACTACCTTACCACCAGCAAAAGCAAGATTGAGAAAAAAGAGCAATATAAAGGTTTCTACTGGAATCCTTCTAAAGGAGAAATAGATCTTAACGCTCTGGAAGGGGTAAGTGCTATAATAAATCTTGTAGGGGCAAGCATTGCCAAACCATGGACTGAAAAAAACAAAAAAATCATTTTGAACAGCCGCATAGAATCTGCCATGTTGCTTTTTGATACGCTTTCTAAAAATAAACATTCCATAGATCAATTTATATCGGCCAGTGCCATTGGTATTTACCCCAGTTCAAAAGAAAAATTATATGCTGAGGATGATACCGGAGTGGACGATAGCTTTGTTGGGAAAGTAGTCGTTAAATGGGAGAGTGCGGTAAATAATTTTCAGGACCTGGGAATAGATGTTGCTAAATTAAGAATAGGTCTTGTACTTGCAGAAAATGGCGGAATGCTTGAGAAACTTAAACAACCCGTGGGCTTTAATGCCGGGGCACCTTTGGGAGATGGAAAACAGTGGCAGTCCTGGATACATATTGAAGATCTGGCAAATATTTTTATTCATGCGCTAGAGAATGAGCTTGCGGGAACTTATAATGCGGTGGCGCCCAATCCCGTAACAAATAAAGAACTGGTGAAATGTGTGGCGAAAACAATGGGGAAATCGGTTTGGCTGCCCAACGTACCTGCAGTGGTTTTAAAAACGCTTTTGGGAGAAATGTCAACAATACTACTTTCCAGCCAGCTGGTAAGCAATAACAAAATTGAAAGTACGGGATTTAGCTTTAAGTTCACCCATCTTTCTAATGCGCTACAGGATTTACTGAAATAGAAAATGGCTGCCTACCGGGCAGCCATTCTGTTCTACTATTTTACCTGTTGTAAATCTTAAGCTTTTGTAGCTTTGATGTCCAGTTTTAACTGAATATCATCGCTTATAAAATTATCACCAAGATTATCAAACACAGATTTTGAACCGTAGTTTACACTCCACTGGGTTCTGTCAATAACAAATTCATCACTGGTGATGTTTATCTCATCCCCGGAACGGTTAATATCAATTGGGAAAGAAATGTTTTTAGTCTGGTCTTTAATAGTAAGATTTCCTTCCATCATTTTTTGTCCGTTTTCTTCAGAAATTCCGGTTACTTCAAAGGTGGCGTGAGGATATTCCATAACATTAAAGAAGTCTCCCTCTTTTCCTTCCACGGTACCTTTAAGGTGCGCTTCAAGGTTCTGCTTATCGTCTCCTTCTAGATCACTTACATCAATAGTAACCATATCAATCTTAAAGCTTCCGCTTTCCACTAAAGAATCATTTGCGGCAAAAGTTCCTTCAGCAAGCTTTATTGTTCCTGTATGGGTTCCGGTAGGTTTTGAACCTTCCCATTCAATCACAGAAGCAGTGGTATCTACCATAAATTCCACCACTTCTCCTTCCGCAACAGCAGCTTCTTTAGCTTCTTCTACCTCGGCTTCATGATTTTGATCATTTTTACATCCCACCACGGATAAAGCCATAAAGGCGAACATAAAAGTACTTAGAAAGTTAGTTTTCATAATTAACAATTATTTTTTTGATTAGGGCGCAAAAGTACTAATAAGATTAATGAGATTTTCATAAAATATTATAAATAATATTTATTGTTGTAAAGGGAAAACTGAATAATCCTGGAAGAGGTTTTAATAGAAGATTAAATTTAAGATAGGCAAGGTATCCTGCCATATCTGATTATTTAATGAATTGGTATTCAGATTAATAACTTTATAATGTTCTGTAGCTTATATTTATGGGAAAATCCAAATAGATACAGGAAACAGACAATAGTAGAAAATTCAATGACATTTTGACATTAAGATAGAATTGGCAATACTTTTGTCCTGAATTGCACAGATTAAAATGTGATAAAATGAGCAAAAAGAAAAAAGGAGATAAAATAAAAGAAGACCAGGGATCTGTAAAGGACCGGGTAGAAGATGTTTTGGACGAAGCCATAGAGGAGGTAGAAGAAAAAGAGGCCAACCAGGAAGATGCCAATGATGATTCCGATTTTGGGATGTCTGAGACAGAACTGTTAAAGGAAGAAGTTAAGAAAGAAAAAGACAAATTTCTTCGTCTCTTTGCTGAATTCGAAAATTATAAAAGACGAACTTCCAAAGAACGTCTGGAATTGTTTAAGACGGCCAATCAGGAAGTTATGACCGCAATGCTGCCGGTGCTGGATGATTTTGACCGTGCACTTACAGAAATACGTAAAACCGAGGATAAAAATCTTCTGCAGGGGGTAGAGCTTATTAACAATAAATTCCGCGAAACCCTTAGGAGTAAAGGTTTGGAACCTATGAATGTGGAAGAAGGGGAAACCTTTGATGCAGATATTCATGAGGCAATTACACAAATCCCGGCCCCGTCTGATGATCTTAAAGGAAAGATTGTAGACGTTGTTGAGCGCGGATACAAATTGGGGGAACGGATAATCCGTTATCCCAAGGTTGTTACCGGTAAATAGAAACCAGTTTTAGAACCCGCAAAATTTAACCATGAAAGAGGATTATTACGAGATATTAGGATTAACCAAAGGAGCTTCGTCTGCTGAGATAAAAAAAGCCTACAGAAAAATGGCTATTAAGTATCACCCGGATAAAAATCCGGGAGATGCTAAAGCTGAGGAAATGTTTAAAAAGGCAGCTGAAGCATATGAAGTTTTAGGAAACGAAGAGAAAAAGGCGCGATATGACCGTTATGGGCATCAGGCCTTTGAAGGAGGAGGTTTTGGCGGCGGAGCCGGCGGAATGAATATGGATGATATCTTCAGCCAGTTTGGCGACATTTTTGGCGGCGGCTTTGGAGGAGGTTTTTCCGGTTTTGGCGGCGGTTTTGGTGGAGGTCAGAGACGTACCAAGGGTAGTAATCTTAGGATACGCGTTTCTTTAAGCCTTGAAGAGATCGCGAACGGAGTAGAGAAAAAGATTAAAGTTAAACGCAAGGTCCAGGCTCCCGGAACTACTTATAAAACCTGCTCTACCTGTAACGGTACCGGCCAGGTCACCCGCGTAACCAACACTATTCTGGGTAGGATGCAAACTGCTTCCCCCTGTAATGTTTGTGGAGGCAGCGGGCAAACGATTGATAAAAAGCCAGAAAATGCAGATGTACATGGCCTTATTACCAAAGAAGAAACCGTTTCTATTAAAATACCTGCGGGTGTAGAAGATGGGATGCAGCTTAAAGTAGCCGGTAAAGGAAATGATGCTCCCGGAAACGGTGTTCCCGGAGATTTGCTCGTGGCAATTGATGAGAAGGAACATGCGAGCTTGCAAAGGGAAGGAGATAACCTGCATTATGACCTTTATATTAGTTATTCTGAAGCCGCTCTGGGCAGTTCCCGTGAAATAGATACGGTTTCGGGGAAAGTAAGAATTAAAATAGATGAAGGGGTGCAGTCTGGCAAGATCCTGAGATTACGGGGAAAAGGAATTTCCAATCTTAACGGGTATGGCAAAGGAGATTTACTGGTGCATGTAAATGTTTGGACCCCTAAAACTTTAAATAAAGAACAACGCGAATTTTTCGAGAAAATGGCTAATGACGACAATTTTCAACCTAATCCGGAGAAAAGTGATAAATCGTTTTTTGAAAAAGTTAAAGATATGTTTTCTTAATCCCCTGGTTTTAAGAAAAAATTTATATATTTGAGTATCACTAATCTTTTTAGTGATAATTTTTCTTTTTCATAGCAATTTTTTTCCCATCCTTAATGTCAATTGAGGGTGGGTTTTGTTTTTATAGGACCCGAAGAATTTAGAATTTTTTTTTAATCCCAAGATCTCTCAGGCTATTTCTATATCTTTACCCGATCTGGAAAATTTTATATGGAAAATCTTTTAGTAGCGGAAAATATCTACAAACGCTTTGGGAAATTTACTGCACTTAACGACGTATCAATAACAATTCCCAGGGGCAGTGTCTTTGGTTTATTGGGACCTAACGGGGCGGGCAAAACCACCTTGTTAAGAATTATTAACCAAATTACCATGCCAGATGAAGGCCGGGTATTCCTGGAAGGGAAACCCCTTCACCCCAATGACATTGTTCATATAGGTTACCTGCCGGAAGAAAGGGGACTCTATAAATCTATGAAAGTTGGTGAGCAGGCACTTTATCTTGCCAGATTAAAAGGGCTTTCTAAAGCTGAAGCTAAAGAGCGCCTGCAATACTGGTTTGAAAAACTGGAAATTACCAGCTGGTGGGACAAAAAAATTCAGGAGCTATCTAAAGGTATGGCGCAAAAAGTACAGTTTGTAATCACTGTACTCCATAATCCCAAACTACTTATTTTTGATGAACCCTTTAGTGGCTTTGATCCGGTGAATGCCGGGATCATTAAAAGGGAGATCCTTCAGCTAAAAGAAGAAGGCGCCACCATTCTTTTTTCAACCCACAGGATGGAAAGTGTGGAAGAATTGTGTGACTATATGGCGCTCATCAATAAATCCAATAAGTTACTGGATGGTAAAGTTTCAGATATTAAAAAACAATATAAATCCAATACTTATGAAATAGGCCTTGAGGTGCAGAACGAGGAGGCCATGCTTAAGGAACTTAAGGAAAAATTTGTGTTGGGTAAGGCGTATTTCAAGAGCATAAATGACGATTTAAAGGTGAGCGTTCAGCTGAAAAACGGAGAATCTCCAAACAACTTGTTACTCTATTTAATTTCAAAAGGAAAAATTAACCATTTTGTGGAGGTTATCCCTTCGGTTAATGATATTTTTATTAAAACAGTTACTCAAAATGCGTAATCTGAAGCTTATAATTCAGCGGGAATATCTGGCCAGGGTCAGGAACAAAACGTTTATAGTAATGACGTTTCTCAGTCCGCTGATCCTGGTGGGAATGATCATGCTCATTGCCTATTTGAGCATGCTTAACAGCAGCGAACAACGTATTATAGGTATTCATGATGAGACGGGACTTTTTGCAGGAGAATTTAAAGATAACGAACAGGTGGAGTATCTGGATTATTCAAATCTCAACCTGCAGGATGCAAAACAAAGGGTTCTGAACCAGGAATATTACGGACTGATTCATATTCCGTCTACTACAAACCATGCAGATCTCACCAAAGCTGTTCGTTTCTTCGGAAAAGAATCTCCGGGAATGGGCACTTTGCAAAATATTGAAAAAATTATAGCCGATAAACTGACCGATCAGGAATTGAAAGATCGCGGCATTGACACTTCTCAAATTGAAGATGCCAGGGCTCAGGTAAGCGTTCAAATACAGAATTTTGCCGGGGAACGTAGTTCAAAAATGTCCAATTACATCAAGATGTTTTTTGGCGGAGCTGCCGGCTACCTGCTCATGATGTTTATTATTATCTATGGGAATATGGTGATGCGCAGCGTAATAGAGGAAAAAACAAATCGTATTATTGAAATTATCGTTTCTTCAGTAAAGCCTATCCAGTTAATGCTAGGAAAGGTAATAGGAACTTCCCTGGCCGGGATTACCCAATTTAGTATATGGGTGGTTCTGGGAGGGATCCTTTTTACTATTCTGGCGTTGGTTTTTGGAATAGATCCGCTCACCATACAAAGTCCTGCTCAGGAACAGGTTCAGGAAATGGTAAAGCCAGAAGTTCAGCAGTTAATAGTGGATGTTATGAATCTTCCTATTTTGAGCCTGCTAATCTTTTTCCTTGTTTTCTTCATTGGGGGTTATTTTTTATACAGCGCAATCTATGCGGCCATTGGTGCGGCGGTAGATAGTGAGACCGATACCCAGCAATTTATGTTCCCGGTGATCCTCCCCCTAATGCTGGGGATCTATGTAGGTTTTTTTGCTGTAATAGAAAATCCACATGGTACGGTCTCTACCATTTTTTCAATGATTCCACTTACCTCCCCAATTGTAATGCTCATGCGCATTCCTTTTGGAGTACCCTGGTGGGAACTTGCGCTATCCATTCTTATTCTCCTGTTAACCAACCTTGCAGTAGTGTGGCTTGCAGCACGAATATACAGGATTGGAATTTTGATGTATGGTAAAAAGGCCAGCTACAAAGAGATCTATAAATGGCTTAAGTATTAATATGCTGCAATCTGGCACAAAAGAAAAAATATCTGAAGTTATAGAACAGGATATCTGGGGAGCCATAAAGGATTTCTGGAATTTCGTAATTGTAGATTACGAAGTTAAAGATGGCATTCCTATAGAAATTACTGTTGGGCTGGTATTGTTGGTGATTTTTGCTTTTATAGCCACCAGTATCATCCTTCGCCTGCTTCGTTCCTTTATCATGGGGAAATTACTTGATGAAGACAGGATGAAGTTTATAAGCATCTTTAAGTTTGTTAAGTACATTATTTACCTGGTGGTGATCCTTATCACCCTTAGCACGGCAGGTATAGATATTACCGTATTACTAACGGCTTCTGCAGTTTTGTTTGTGGGTCTTGGCCTTGCTTTGCAGGAGTTGTTTCAGGATATTATTGGGGGAATATTTATTATTATTGATAAATCCCTTCTTGTAGGAGATATTATAGAAGTAGATGGCAGGGTGGGACGCGTCTTTGAAATAAAATTAAGGACCACCCGCACCCTTACCCGCGATGATAAGGTGATGGTGATCCCAAATCACAAATTTATTAGCGACACCATATTTAATTATACCCAAAACCATAAAACCACAAGGGAAGCGGTTAAGGTTGGCGTGGCCTATGGAAGCGATACACAGTTAGTGAGAAAAGTGCTTTTGGAATGCGCAAAGGAGCAAAAAGGGGTGCTTAAAACTCCGGAGCCATTTGTGCTTTTTGAGGATTTTGGAGATTCTGCATTACTGTTCGGTTTGCATTTTTATACTTCAGACAGCTTTGTGGATCCTAAAGTTAAAAGTGAGTTAAGATTTAATATTGATAAGAAATTTAGGCTAAATAATATTACTATTCCTTTCCCACAGCGGGATATACACATGTTCTATCCAAAGCCCGGTAAAGGAGCTGAAGAAGAAGGGGATGAATAAAGAGTAAAAGAGCATTTTTTATGGCAAAGATATTATTGATAGAAGACGAAGCAGCAATTAGAAGAGTACTTATAAAAATTCTTACTGAAGAAAATAAAAATTATGCTGTTGAAGAAGCTGCTGACGGCCTGGAAGGAATGGAGAAAATAAAGGATGAAGATTACGATCTCGTGCTTTGTGACATAAAAATGCCTAAGATGGATGGAGTAGAGGTGTTGGAAGCGATTAGAAAGATTAAGCCGGAGATTCCCGTGGTAATGATCTCCGGGCATGGAGATTTAGAAACCGCGGTTAATACCATGAAAATGGGAGCATTTGATTATATCTCCAAGCCCCCGGACCTTAACCGTCTTCTTAACACTGTTCGCAATGCGCTGGACCGCAAAGAACTGGTGGTGGAAAATTCAAGGCTGAAGAAAAAGGTGGGTAAAAATTATGAGATGATAGGTGAGTCTGAAGCCATTTTGCGCATTAAAGAACTCATAGAAAAAGTAGCCCATACCGATGCCCGCGTGCTCATTACCGGGCCTAATGGAACAGGAAAAGAACTGGTTGCCCACTGGCTGCATCAAAAAAGCGAACGCTCCAAGGGGCCTATGATAGAAGTGAATTGTGCCGCAATCCCTTCAGAATTAATAGAAAGTGAGCTGTTTGGGCATGTGAAAGGAGCGTTTACATCAGCCAATAAAGACCGTGCCGGTAAGTTTGAAGCCGCGAATGGCGGTACTATTTTTTTGGATGAAATTGGGGATATGAGCCTTTCTGCCCAGGCTAAGGTTTTAAGGGCGCTTCAGGAAAATAAAATATCCCGCGTGGGAAGCGACAAAGATATTAAGGTAGACGTACGCGTGGTGGCCGCTACCAATAAAGACCTTAAGGCTGAAATTGATACCAATAAATTCCGCGAAGACCTTTATCACCGCTTGGCCGTAATCCTTATCCAGGTACCGCCGCTCAATGAAAGAAAAGATGATATTCCGCTGCTGGTGGAACATTTCAGCGACAAAATTGCCTCGGAACAGGGCACCAATAAAAAAGAATTTACGCAGGAGGCGCTGGATATTTTAAAAGAATATGACTGGCGTGGAAACGTAAGGGAACTGCGAAATGTGGTGGAAAGGTTAATTATTCTTGGGGGAGAGAAGGTCACCGCCGAAGATGTAAATCTTTTTGCCAGCAAATTTTAAAGGCTTCTGTTGAAATGGCGGTTGCAATTATTTTCTGCTGAAATGTGAAAATGACCGTAAAATACCTATCTGCAGCTTTACGCCGAATTATTCCTGTGTTAAGATGTATTGGTCCCCAAGTTTATTGGTTAAGACCAATTCCTCTTCTGTGGTTTCATACTTCCAGGCTCCGTTTAAAATAAGTGTCCAGTCAAACTCTGCCGTCCAGAAGCATGAATTTTCGAAATAAACAGAGTCTTTTTCTATAACATATGCTCCTTCACAAAGTGCAGGAAACTTTATTTTTTCACTCTGTCCCTTAAATTTGTGATTATAGAAATCTAATTCTACGTTTCCGGTTTCCTCTCCTCTTTTAAAAATTCCCGAGTATTTTCCTGATAAGATAGAATTGTTACTTTCATCATAGCGGCCTGGATCGCAGCTTAACAAACAGGCGGTTATAAAACAAATCGCAAAATTGTACATTTTCATAAATCAACATTTGGTATTGTATAGATGAAAAATTGTAAGAAAGGTTGCGTAAGGTTTCTTCGGAATAAATAAAATTAAAGATAATATAGGGAACCCATATTTTTGCAGGCTATTTCTTTATATTATCAGGGATATACCTTAAAAAATACATGGTGTCCCCGCTGGGATGCTGCCAGGTATGAAAGAGTTCAAATCCAAACCGTTGATAAACAATGGCATTTTTCCTGATGCGCGTTTCAGCGTATAAGGGAATTTTATACTCACGGGCCTGCCGGTAAAATTCATCTTTCATAGATTTTCCCACCTGGGTATCCGCGCCGCGGGAGTCCGGTAAAATTCCCCAGAACCAGCAGTAGAGATATTCTCCGTTTTGTGGGCGTTGTTTTTTGATATAATTCTGGTTTTTAAGAATTTTAAAAGCATTTTTTATCCCCGTAACCTTCCATACCAAAGCAATTTCCTGCCATAAATCTTTCCAGAAAGATTCTTCCTTTTTGCTGGTTTTAAAGAGAATGGCAATTCCCTTGCGATTTTCAGAAACAATAAGGGCATCTTTTTCTATGGCTTTTTCTACCATATGGGTGGCCAGATACCTGAACCTTCTTTCCCTTTTCTGTCCTTTTTTTACAATATCCATTGAAGAAGGCACTTCTTTAAGCAAAAGGCTTACCTTTTCAATTATTTCTTCTTTTTCTTCTGGATTCAAGCTGATGTTCTTTAACCGCGAAGATAAAAAAAATAAGTCTCCTAAAGGTTGTATCTTTAGGAATCCAAGCTTATCCCAAATGAATGATATAAATATTAATAAATTTAAAATAACAGATTCTGTTCAACTGGAATCCCTGCCCACATCACTCCAGAATAAGCCTGAAAAAGATGAGCTCAAACATTTACTAAAGGAAACCAGAAAGAAACTGGCAGACTGGCAGGATAAATTATACGCCCATAACCGCTATGCTGTTTTAGTTTGTTTACAGGGAATGGATACTGCAGGAAAGGACAGTCTGGTGCGGGAGGTTTTTAAGGGATTCAACAGCAGGGGAGTGGTGGTGCACAGTTTTAAAACACCAACCTCAAGAGAGCTGAAACATGATTTTTTATGGAGGCATTACTGCGCCCTGCCCGAAAAAGGAAAATTTGGCGTTTTCAACAGGACACATTATGAGAATGTGCTGGTTACTAAAGTTCATCCCACTTATATTTTAAATGAAAGGCTTCCCGGAATCACTTCTGTTAACGATATAGATCAAAACTTCTGGAATAAGAGGTATGAAGAAATTCGCAATTTTGAGAAACACATCAGCCGTAACGGAATTATTGTGTTTAAATTTTTTCTGAATATTTCAAAGGAGGAACAAAGGCAGCGGCTCTTGCGAAGATTAAGAAAGCCCAGTAAAAACTGGAAATTTTCTCCCGGGGACCTTGAGGAAAGAAAACTTTGGGATAAATATAGAAGCTGTTATGAAGAAGCTATTAATAATACGGCTGGTGAAGATTTGCCCTGGTACGTGATCCCGGCAGACAGTAAGCACGCTGCACGCTATCTGGTTGCCAAAGTTATGCAGGAGAAACTATTCAAATATCAAGAGGTACAGGAGCCAAATTTGTCTCCCGGAATCCTTAAAAATTTGGACGATTACAGGAAACAACTGGAAAAAGAATAATCTTTATCTTTCCGCAAAATTATTTTCAATTTGAGAACAACACCAATGAAAAGATTTATTTTAAGCGTTTTAATTCTATTAGGTGCAAATTCAGCTTTTTCACAAATGAATTCTGAAGAAGCAGATTCTTTAATGCTGCGCAAAATTTATGATATGTCCCTTCTTAACGGGAAAAGTTATGACTGGCTGGATTATCTTTCCAACAAAATTGGTGGGCGGCTTTCAGGTTCTTATCAGGCACAGCAGGCAGTGGAATATACCAAAGCTCAACTGGAAGAATTAGGACTGGATAAAGTTTGGTTACAACCTGTTATGGTTCCAAAATGGACCCGTGGGGCAAAAGAATTTGCTTACATTCAAACCTCTCCGGGTGTCACAAAAAATGTAAATGTAACTGCCCTTGGTGGCTCCGTGGCCACTCCGCAAGGTGGAACTAAAGCCAGGGTAATCGAGGTCCTGGGATTAGAAGACCTGGCAAGGTATGGTAAAGAACAGATTAAAGGAAAAATAGTGTTTTTTAACCGTCCTATGCAGGCAGATCTAATCAATACCTTTGAGGCTTATGGTGGCTGTGTGGATCAACGCTATTCCGGCGCGGCAGAAGCGGCTAAATATGGTGCCGTTGGAGTAATTGTGCGTTCCATGAACTTAAGAATGGATGATTTCCCCCATACCGGCGCTATGAGTTATGGAGATACTCCCGTTTCTCAAAGAATTCCCGCTGCGGCTATTAGTACCAATGATGCCGCATACCTTAGCGGACTTCTAAAAATGAATAAGGAGCTGGAGTTTTACTTCAAGATGAATTGCGAGCAGCATGAAGAAGTACAATCTTATAATGTGATAGGGGAGATTACCGGAAGCGAAAACCCTGAAGAAATAATGGTTGTGGGCGGCCATCTTGATTCCTGGGACCTGGGAGATGGTTCTCATGATGACGGTGCCGGGGTGGTACAGTCTATGGAGGTGTTAAGGCTTTTCAAAGAATTGGGATATAAGCCGAAGAAAACCCTGCGCGTGGTTTTATTTATGAATGAAGAAAACGGACTTCGTGGCGGTAAGAAATATGCCGAAGTTGCCAGGAGCAAAGGTGAGCAGCACGTTTTTGGCTTAGAAAGTGATGCCGGAGGATTTACCCCCCGTGGTTTTTCCCTGGATGCAGATAAAGCACAATTCGCGCAAATCCAAAGCTGGCAGGAATTTTTCAAGCCTTACCTTATCCATTACTTCGAACAGGGGGAAAGTGGTGCAGATATAGGGCCATTAAAAGAGGGAGATATGGTACTGGCAGGCTTACGTCCAGATTCTCAACGTTATTTTGACCATCATCATGCCGCTAACGATACTTTTGAGCATGTGAATAAGAGAGAGCTGGAACTTGGCGCGGCCACAATGGCTTCCCTGGTGTACCTTGTGGATAAGCATGGTTTAAAAAATATAGATACGGTAAAGAAGGAGAAGATGTAAAATTTTTTGTTCAGCAAAAGCAATCCCGGGAGCAAACCATAAGTATTATCCCGGGATTTTTGTTTCTGTATCTCTTAATCGTATTTTATTTTTGAAGGTCAATAAATTTTTAACCTGCTAAAACCTGCTATCTTTGCACACCAAAAAATCCTTAGGTTGCAATTATCGGCATATACAAAAGAATTTGGCAAAAATTTTAACCTTGCCTTCCCGGTAATGTTGGGACAACTGGGCCATGTAATGGTGGGATTGGTGGATAACATTATGATTGGTAGGCTGGGAGCTGCCCCTCTTGCGGCGGTTTCTTTGGGTAACAGCCTTGTTTTTATCGCTCTATCCCTGGGAATAGGATTTTCTTTTGCCATAACTCCCCTCATTGCTGAAGCTGATGGAGCAGGAGATATAGAAAAAGGCAGAAGCTATTTTCATCATGGGATCATTCTCTGTGGAATTAATGGCATCCTTCTTTTCTTGTTATTGCTTTGGGCAAAGCCGCTTTTGTATTATTTAGATCAGCCGCCTGAAGTTGTGGAACTGGCCATTCCTTACCTTGAAATTGTAGCTTTTTCTATGCTGCCATTAATGCTCTTTCAGGCCTTTAAGCAATTTGCCGATGGCCTTTCCCAAACAAAATATTCTATGTATGCCACTTTGCTTAGCAACGTGGTAAACATAATTTTCAATTACATCCTTATCTATGGGTTTTGGATTTTCCCGAGGCTGGAACTGGAAGGGGCGGCAATTGGTACCTTAATTTCCAGGTTCTTTATGTTATGGTTCATCTGGGAGATTTTAAGAAGAAAGAAAAAATTCGCAGAATACTTTAAATGGACTAAAAAAGAATTTTTAGAAGCCAAAGTTTTTCGCAGGTTGCTGGAATTAGGTTTTCCTACGGCACTCCAGATGTTCTTTGAAGTAGCCATTTTTACAGCTACGGTTTTTCTTGCGGGGCAGCTGGGCACCAATCCGCAGGCAGCAAACCAAATTGCCTTAAACCTCGCGTCTATGACGTTTATGGTGGCGGTAGGTTTGGGAGTTGCCGCTACTATACGGGTGGGAAATCAAAAAGGCCTGGGCCATTTTCGGGATTTAAGGAGAATTGCCATTTCCACATTTTTACTGGTCTTTCTCATAGAAGCGGTTTTTGCCGTGGGCTTTATCTTGCTTAAAAATATCCTTCCAACATTCTATATTGATAATGCAGAGGTGGTATTTCTCGCGGCACAATTACTAATTGTGGCCGCTCTGTTTCAATTAAGCGATGGCCTGCAAGTGGTAATCCTGGGGGCATTAAGAGGGCTGCAGGATGTGAGGATTCCCACTTTTATCTGTTTTATAGCCTACTGGATAATTGGTTTTCCTGTTTCCTGGTATTTTGGCAGTGAAGAGAGAATGGGTAGTATGGGAATTTGGCTGGGCTTGCTTGCAGGCCTCTCCTCTTCAGCTTTAATGTTGTACCTTAGGTTTGCTTACCTGAGTAAGAAGTTGATGTTGAGCAAATTTAAACCAGAATTGCAATCTAATATAAATCAAAGTTAATCATGGACTTTCCAAAATTTTTACTCGGCGATAATACGGATTATCCGGATGCCGTATTTATTATTCATACTGAATTTCCCCGCTTTATCATCAATCTTGAAAATGATGAGGTGGAATGGCTGGAGGATTTCGATTCCAGTGATGAGGAAGAACTGGCAAATGAAGCCGAATCTTTAATTGAGCAGGCTAATGAATTTTATGACCGTGAAGTTAGCCGTTACGAAGAGTAGGAGATGGAAGAATTAATAAGGCTGGATCATGAATTATTTTTGTTCCTCAACAATCTGGGAACGCCTGCATGGGATGGTTTCTGGCTGGCAATAAGCAATAAATTTACCGGTATTCCCTTGTATATTTTCTTTATTTACCTGCTCTATCGCCATTTTGGATGGAAGAATACGGTAGTAAGCGTTGTGGTGATTGTGCTTTTAATCACTTCTACAGATCAGCTTGCAAACCTTTTCAAGGATGGCTTTCAGAGACTAAGGCCCTGCCGGCAGGAGGGAATTATGGAGCAGGCCCGTTTTGTGGCCGTGCGATGTGGCCATTACGGCTATTTCTCGGCTCACGCCTCTAATTCTACCGGGGTGGCTTTGTTTCTTATTCTCGTCTTCAGGAATATTTATAAAAAATGGATTTACCTTATCCTGCTCTGGCCGCTGCTGGCTTCCTATAGCCGTATTTACCTGGGCGTTCATTATCCGGCAGATGTGGTAACCGGAATATTGATAGGAGCAATACTAGGCTATATGTTCTATCAATTTCATTTATTTCTGCGGAAGAAATTTCGCGTTTAATCCCTCATGGAGGGGCATAAGTTCCTGGGGCTTGGCTCGAAATTTAAAGGAATTTCCCACTTGCCCCAAGGTTCCTGATTTATGCTGGTGAAATCTTTTCCTGATTTTTCAGAATAAAGAAATTTTAAGCAGCGTGGAAGTAGATTTAGGGGAGAAGCTGAAGTTATCGCTTTACTTCCCTGGAAACATTTCTTCTGCTTAAAAGAATATTACGGGCGTAAATAAAACTGCCCAGAACATGGCCGGCAAAAAGTACGGGATCCCTTCTAATAATGGCATAGGTGAGGATAAGGAGCGCTCCTACCAGGCTAAGCATCCAAAAACCCAGGGGGAGGACAGATTCCTTCAGCTTTTCAGAATAAAACCACTGGTAAAAGAAACGCAGGTTAAATATAAGCTGTGCACCGGAACCCATAATGAGCAACCACAGCGGAATATCTTCATTAAAGAACAACTTCTGTACATCGTAAGTGCCGTTATTATAAGAATAAATGGTGAGCAGGACCGGGAAAAAATATAAAAACCAGCGCAGGATTTTTGGAGCCTTTTGCCATTCGCCCTGTAACTGTAGGTTTCTAATATAGATAAAGTACGTAACTGCCTGGCCCAGCATTATAGAAAAGTCTTCCCTCAAATAGCCATAGACAAACAGCAGGAAGGAAGCGAAAAGGCTTATTTTCCAGAAAAGGGAAGGAGTAATTACCTTCTTTTGCCTTTCTGAAAGTATCCATTGCATCAACAGCCTGCCGGAGAAGAGGATTTGAGCGGTAAAACCAATTGCATAAATTTGCCAGCTACTCATTTTTAGCCACTACCTTATAATTGATGTAATTTCTTTTCATCCATAAATAGGCGAAGCAATCTATAAACGGCCCCACCAGGCGGTTCATAAGATGAAATTTGGCCTTTCCCGCAATACGTGGGTAGTGCCGCACCGGGACCTGTATTACCTTTCCTTTCTGCAGCAGGACCATGGCCGGTAAAAACCGGTGCAGCCCTTTAAACATGGGGATACGTTTGGCGTAATCGGCTTTTATAATTTTAAGGGGACAACCCGTATCGTCCATACCATCGTGCGTGAAACTCCGCCTTATTCCATTTGCAATAAGAGAAGACATGTTTTTTACAAAAGAATCCTTGCGGTCTGCCCTGTGGCCGGTTACCAGGTCGTAATCTTCTATATAATCCATCAGGACATTAAAATCTTCCGGATCGGTTTGCAAATCAGAATCAATATAACCAATAAGCGGTGTTTTTGCATAATCAATACCTGCTTTTATGGCGGCACTTAATCCGCAATTCTTTTCAAAAGAAATGTAATTAAAGTGGATATTCCGTTTACAGATATCTTTAATAATCACCAGGCTTTCGTCTGTAGAACCATCATTTACAAAAAGTACACAAGTCTTTTTATTTGCAATTTCAAGGTATTTGTCAAGCTCTTCTTCCACCCGCCTTAAATTTTCCTGTTCATTATAAAGCGGAACGATGATGGTAAATTCGTAATCCATAAAAATAAATTGGACGCAAAGGTATTAATATGAATTAAAAGCAGGAATTTGCTTTAATGAAAAAATGGAAAATCTTGAGGATGTCCCGGATTCTTGTATGGCAGGCTAGGGTTTTTAAGAGAAATCCCAATTGCACCCGTAGAGTTTGCGTCTTTATAGAGGCCGTTACCCATCAAATTTTCTGTAAATCCCTGTATTTTTGAAGCAGAACATTTGCAGCGGCAAAGGCTGTGGTTTTATTTTGGGCAATTTCCTGCAGTTGTACCTCAAGAGCTTCTTTTATTTCAGGATGCTGGTAAAAATTCCGCTTTAAATGCTCATTAATGTTTTGTAGCAACCAGTGTTTGTTTTGTTGATGGCGGTTATTTTCAAAAAATGAATTTTTAATGGTAAGCTTTTGAAACTCTTCCACCATTTGCCAGGCTTCAGCAATACCGCTGCTATAAAGTGCACTGCATAAAGCCACTTTTGGCTTCCATCCACTTTCTTTAGGAGGATAAAGCTGAAGCGCCCTTTTAAAATCTAACCGCGCTTCGCGGGCTGCTTTCTGGTTTTCCCCATCAGCTTTGTTAATTACTATGGCATCGGCCATTTCAATAATCCCGCGTTTTATTCCCTGTAATTCGTCACCGGCACCGGCAAGCTTCAGCAGTAAAAAGAAATCGGTCATACTATGCACGGTGGTTTCGCTTTGCCCAACTCCCACGGTTTCTATAAGGATAACATCAAATCCGGCAGCCTCGCATAAAACAATACTCTCCCGGGTTTTTCTGGCCACACCGCCAAGGGAATCGCCACTTGGAGAGGGCCGTATAAAAGCATTTTCTTCTTTTACCAGTTCTTCCATACGGGTTTTGTCTCCTAAAATACTTCCTCCGGAAAGGCTGCTGCTGGGGTCTACGGCGAGAACGGCCACCTTTTTCCCCTGTTTTAGAAGGTAACGCCCAAGGCTCTCAATAAAAGTACTTTTGCCCACCCCGGGAACTCCTGTAATTCCTATACGTATGGATTGGCTTGCAAATGCTACGGCGCCTTCAACAAGTACGCGGGCCTTTTCCTGGTGCTCAGGCTGATTGCTTTCCACCAGAGTGATGCTTCTGCCTAATGCTGTTTTGTTACCGGCCAGAAGCTGGTCCAGCAGGTCTGTCTCTGAAGCTCTTTTTTTCCGAAAAGCTCTTATGCGGCTGGCAGAATCAGGATTAATGTTAGGAGAAGCAGGCTTGCTTCCTGATTCATTTAGCGCCGATTTTTCAGAATTTTTGCTCAAGAGTGGGATGGTTTTTCACAAAGTTAGGAATCTATTCTGTCTGGCAATATTATTTGTATATTGAAGCTGATAATAATTAATTTTTTAAATAACCCCTAAGATGAAAACATTGTATAAAACCACCGTCACAACCACGGGTGGTAGAAATGGACAAGCTACCAGTGAAGATGGTGTATTGGATTTAAAACTGAGTATGCCAAAAGAACTGGGTGGAGAAGGCGGAGAGTATACGAACCCTGAACAATTATTTGCGGCCGGGTATTCTGCCTGTTTTGGTAGTGCCCTGCAACTGGTTGCCAAAAGTCATAAAGTAGATTTAGGAGATTTTAGTATTACCGGAATTGTAGCGATAGGGCAGGAGGAAGAAGAAGAACAGGCCCTGGACCTTTCGGTAATTCTGGATTGTTATATTCCCGGGGTAGATGTGGAAACCGGCGAGAAACTTGTTAATCAGGCTCATGAAATTTGCCCTTATTCCCGCGCAACCAGAGATAATATTGATGTAACTCTTAATCTTTTACTGGACGAAGACGAATAAAATACTGTACCTTATGATCTAAAAGAAGCATCCCCGCGGTGCTTCTTTTTTTTATGTTTTAGTCAAATGGTTTCTGCTTTCGGGAATTTTCAGGTTTTATGGGTATGGGCACACTGGTGTTTTCCCAGGTTAAGATCATAAAAATAAGGTCATTGCTTTTTGTAAAAAAAATAGTAAACTGCTCTACATCTTCCTGCAGTTTATCTACACCAATTTCTAATATAAGTGCATCATATTGCGGGTCCCGGTAAGCGCTTTTATCTACATTAATTCCCCAGGGATACATATGAGAATTGAAAATCACCTTCCAGGAATCCACTCCGGGAATAGTCCATAAGGTATATTTTCCGGCTTTTAGAAGGGAACCATCTACCAGTATATCTTTATTGGTCTCAAAAGTAGTTGCTTCATTAGCGCCGGTGCGCCAAACTTCTCCATAAGGCACAAGGCCTCCAAATATTTCACGGCCTTTCTTATAGGGCCGGTTATAAAATACCTCCATCTTAAAGCCATTATCTTCATATTGTATAGTGTCTTCTGGGCTGTGGGCTTTTGTATTGTACCGCAGGACAAATACAATAATCAAGGTTAATACGGCAATACCGGCAACAAGTTTTGTAGCGGTTTTAAGGACAGGTTTCATTTAGAAAATTTATGGATCAGGTTCAAAAAATATGCAATTATGATCTTCAGCAAAAGACTGTTTACGCGTCAATAGCTGAAAAATAGCAATATTGCGCCCATTTCTGTTACTTTTCAGAAAAAATTACCACGATTTTGCAACATGTCAAAAAAAGAATCGTCTTTAATTTGAATAGCAACCAAACCAAAAAGAATTTTGTTACAACATCAGTTAATAGAAGCTTGCAAGCAAAACGACCGTAGGGCTCAGCTCAGGCTTTATAATAAGTACAGCCAGGGTATGTATTACGTGGCGCTGAGGTTTATCCAGGATTCCTTTGAAGCCGAGGATGCCATGCAGGAGGCTTTTGTAAAGGCCTTTCAGAAACTTCACCAATTTACAGGGGAAGTGACCTTTGGAGCCTGGCTTAAACGAATCGTTATCAATAAATGCCTGGATAAGCTAAAGGCGAAAAAGATGGAATTAGTGGCCATAAATGAGCGAACAATGACCACGGTGGAAGAGGATGATAACTGGCAGATCGAGGATGGGATTGGAATAGAAGAAGTAAAAGCCGTGATAGAGCAACTGCCGGAAAAATATAAATATCCGCTGATGTTGTTTTTAATTGAAGGCTACGATCACGAGGAAATTTCAGAAATATTAGATATCACACAGGTGGCTTCCCGCACCTTGGTTCACAGGGGAAAGAAAAAATTGCAGGATGAATTAAAACTTATGAAAAATGGCACAGGATATTAGAGATATGTTCAGGAATGATGAAAGCCGCGAATCTGAAAAACTGCGCAGCGGCCATCAAAACCGCTTTGAAGCAAAACTGGACAAGGCATTACCGCAGGAAAAGACAAACAACCGCTTTCCTTATTTAAAAATAGCCGCTGTGTTAGTAGTGGCCTTTGGAATAGCAATGTTTTTCTTAAAACCGGGCAACGGAGCTGAAGAAACCAGGATCGTGGAAACTCCGGTAGAGAAAAATGCAGAGACTAGCGGCAATGAGCCCGAAAAACAATTTCAGCTAAGCGATGTGTCGCCACAGTATAAGGAAATTGAAAATTATTACATGGCAAGCCTGAACCTGGAGTTGGCAAAGCTTACCATTAATGATGATAATAAGGCACTTATAGATGCTTTTATGAAAAAACTGGCTGAGCTTGATAAAGAATACAAGCGCCTGAATGCCGATTTAAATGAAAGCGGCCCCAACGAACAAACGGTGGAAGCTATGGTGGCCAATTTGCAGCTAAGGCTGGAATTACTGTTCAAGCTAAAGAATAAGATCAAAGAAATCAATGAATCAAAAAACGAAAACTATGAAAACCTACAGGCTTAATATACTGCTAATGCTGCTCCTGTTAACCGCCGGGCTGCAGGCACAAACCAAAAAACTGGAAAAAACCTTCAATACAAGCGGGACAGTAAACGTAAATGTAGATGCCAAGCATACCAACATCAGTATTGAAAAATGGGACAGAAATGAAGTTAGGGTGGAGGCATATCTCACCCCCGGAACTTCAGATAAAAAGCAGCTACAGGAACTACTTAACAGCTGGAAACTGGAAACTTCGGGATCATTAAACGATGTGAGTATTATTTCCGGCGGCAATGCCAACTGGAATCCTGAAGTTAATATGGATGATATGGACATGAGCAGTTTGAATGAATCCCTGGGGGGGCTGCAGGAATTGCTGGGGCCAATGATGGAGAACCTTATGCCCATGATACAGAACATTGCCGCCAATCCTTTACCCGAAAACTTTACCGCGAAAGTGGGCGATATGAATTTTGATTATGAAGCATATCAGCGTAATCCTGATGACTATATGGAGAAGTGGGAAGCCCAGGTAGAAGATAAATTTGGGAAAGATTTTGAAAAAGATATGGAAAAATGGGCGGCACAGATAGAGAAAAATTCTGAAAAGTGGGAAAAAGAATATGGTGCCAAAATGGAAGCATGGGGGGAAAAGTTTGGAAAAGACATGGAAGTTTGGGGCGAACAATTTGGCAAGGAAATGGAAAAATGGGGCGAGCAGTTTGGCAAGGAAATGGAAGCCAAATTTGCAGGAAGCAATGCAAATGTTATTGTATTGCCATTTAACTCTGCAAAAGCTAACAGGAGCATTAAAATTAGTGTGCCTAAGAACGCACAGTTAAAATTAAATGTGAGGCACGGCGAGCTTAATCTTACCGGGACCACTTCTAATGTTAATGCAAATGTTTCCCACGGTTCCCTTGCAGCTAACAGGTTAACAGGTAATAAAACCAATGTAAACGTTTCCTACTCGCCTGTGAAAATAAAGCAATGGGATTATGGGGTGCTCACCACCGGCTATGTTCAGGATTGTGAAATTGAAAAAGCCATAAGTATAAAACTTAACTCCAATTCCAGCGAAGTGCTTATAGGGGAAATAAGTGAAACAGGAATCCTTACCGGTTCCTTTGGAGAACTGGAAATAATGAAACTCGCCCCTGGTTTCAAAACGCTTAGGATTAGCCTTGAAAACAGTGATCTTGAACTTGCTTTGCCTAATACCGCCTTTAATTTTAGTTATGACGGCACCCAGAGTGACATCGATTATCCTTCTGCCCTGCAGTTAAAAACCACTAAAACCTACGATAATGTAATATTGAATGGCTTCCATAAATCTAAAGAAGACAAGGCCAGTATAAATATTAAAGCAAGTTTTAGCGATGTCTTGGTAAAGTAAAACACATCCCTTATTTTTAGCCACCTTAAAAGGTCGTCTGTAAGTATAGTTTCATGAGACGGGAATTTGCTTTAAGACGATCTTTTTTGCTGAAAAAAACTGCTGAATGGGACCCGAAAATTTTGCTGAATTTATATCCGGATTAACTGTGGATTACACACCAGTGGTGGGAGATAATTTTAATCATGATGATTTTGTGGCTATAGATCTTTCTGAAAATAACCCGGAATTGATGAAGTTAGAAATGTTATCTTCTGAAGCTTTCTCGTTATTTTTAAATAATTCATTGCGTAAGGCGGGAAAAAAAGCAGCTTTTGGAGGCTATAACGAAGTTCGGAATTTGTACAAAAGAAGCAGGCTTTTTAACAGGAATGTGGATGAATTCCTGAACAGGAACATCCATATTGGCCTGGACATCTGGGCGGCAGAAGGAACCGAGGTGCTTGCCGTACTTGAGGGTAAAATTCATAGTTTTAGGGATAATGCCAATTTTGGGGATTATGGGCCCACCATTATTTTGGAGCACGAAAAGAATGGAAGAAAATTTTATACGCTTTACGGCCATTTAAGCCGGAATTCGCTGGAAGGTTTAAAGGAAGGAGCAAAAGTAAGGAAATCAGAAAAAATAGCGGCGTTGGGAAATTCTTCAGAAAATGGGGATTATGCGCCACATTTGCATTTTCAGATTATGGAAAATCTAATGGGGAATATTGGGGATTTTCCGGGAGTCACTTCAAAATTGGAACTGGAAAAATATTTATGTAACTGCCCAGATCCAAACCTTCTTCTTAAAATTTAGCAGGTTATTTTTTCCGAAGAATAAGCGCTGCAATCGCGGCGGTAACTATTCCCATGGCCAGTGCACTAAAGGTGCTCATAAGGATGTAGGACCTCAGGTTAAAATATTCTTCAGCGGCAGCGCGCTTCATTTGTCCTGTCTCTACAGTATATTTAATTACATTTTCAAAAAAATGCGGAGTAATCCATGCACTGGTAATATATTGCACCAGTGGCGTGAGCAGGCTAATAACTACGGTAAGAATTATTCCGGAGACAAAGCCCTGGCTCCAGCTCATTCTACCGCCGTAAAAATGTTTCCTTTTATCATAAATAGCCAGGAGAAAAATGGCAATGGCAACCAGCCCGAAGAGATTAGTATAAATAGGCTGCTTTGCAATAAGTTCATCATGCCAGCCTATCCTTTTCTCAAACATCATCCATAAAAGGGAAGCAAAAGAAAAAATAATTCCCCATTTTATTTCTATTTTAAACTTCTTCATGCCTTTGGTTTGGTTAGTAGAGCAAAATTAACCAAAAAAGCAATATTCGTTAGCTTATAATATTCTTAGTTAAGGGAAGCATAATATTATCTTATAATCGCCCTGAAAACGGTTTAAGACACTTGAAGCAATTTTTATTGTGGGGAAGCTTCAGCCGTGCAGATTTTAAAAATTTAAGCGGTGGTATGCTCGGCTTACTTTACATTACCATGTTTTCCAGGATGTCCCCAACAAAGTAAGCCAGGATAGCAGCCAATCCGCCTAATAAAACCGTTTCCAGGATTCCTATAAGCATGTTTTTTTCTGTTACCAGAGTTTTTAGGCTTCCTACCAGTCCCAATGCCATTGCGGTAAGGAGACAGGAGTATATAAAAAGTTGCTGGTCATTTCCCTGGATGGTACCGGCGAAAAAGTAGGAAAGAAGCGGTACAGAGCCCACCAGAAGGAAACTAAAAAAAGTAACCCCGGCCGTTTTAAAAGGTGTTTTTTCACTCTTCACCATTTCCAGCTCTTCTTTCATCATTGTATCCACCCAAACCTCTTTATCGGCAATAATAACTTCTACCACCTGTTCCAGGAGTTCTCCCTTAAAGCCTTTGGCAGCATAAATTTCCCGGATTTCAGCAATTTCTTTTTCCCTCAGATTTTCTATTTCCCAGTATTCCACCTGCTTATGCTTTTCGTACACATCTCTTTCAGCCTTAGTAGAAAAATAGTTACCGACAGACATAGAAAATCCGTCGGCAATAAGGTTTGCAATTCCTAAAATTACCACTACCGTAATTCCCAGGCTGGCACCTTCAGCTCCTGCGACCACGGCAAAAGTAGTCACGGCACCGTCTATTCCGCCATAAACAAACTCTGCGATGTAATCTTTGTTAAAGAATAAAACTTTGTTGTTGGAGTGAAGTTTAGATTCCTGCATAGTTTAGATTATCTGGAAGTGGAGGTAAAGTTAGTTTATTTTATTCAGGGCCATGTGGTTTTCTTCCCGCTTCCAGAGTGAGCGGCCCAAACTTTTCACTTACGCCTTTTTCAAATCTTTTTCCTTTAATCTCATCATGCCTGGGGAATTCTGGTGCAGGAAAGTTTACCTCTACAGTATATTCTCCTTCTTTTGGAATTTTAAAATTAGCACCATAATGATTTAAAAAAGGATGCCAGAAAAACGGGAAATCTTTTTCTTCCACCAGCTGGTTATCTTCATCGAACACCTTCGCTGAAATTTTTAAACCAGGAAGAAAACGTTTATCGTGCTTATCCCTTACCAGGATTTCCATGTGGGTATTAAAATCCTTGGGCGGGACGTGCCATTTCAATTCACCATCCTGGAACTGGTAAGTTCCTTCCGCTTCTTCAGAAACTACAGAAACAATATAATCATGTACTTCCTTTTCAACATAATTATCCATGTTTTTCATATAATCTGCAGCTGCGCCTAGTGCTTTTCCCTGTTGTTCAGCCAGTTTGATTTTCTTCTCATTGTCTTCAATCTTCATAATTATAATTTACTTAGAATATTACACCTATAAAGTTAGCAACAGGAATTTTCTTTGGCTGCTAAATGCCTGTTAAAAGCCTATTTGCATTTATAACAGAAGGTTAAAAAAAATCCCCCGGCTTGCCTGGACAACCCGGAGGAAAAGTAAAATCCCTGTTTTTTAGAGCTTGTTAGGCTTCACTATCCATTTTTTTGCTAAGATAGAAGCCTGTAAGTAAGCCAATTCCGGCCATAACAAATATGGTTGCAGGATAGGCAACATCTTCTTCCATATTAAAACTATAAATAAAGAGATTGGCCAAAAATATGCCCAGGCCAATTCCTATGCACAACAAGGCCAGGTTGAGTACCACCACCCTCCAGACGGGGGTAACCCTGCGGTGCTTGTTATAAAAGATGGTCGCATCGGCCCCCTTTTCTATTAAAGCCAGGCGCTCACGATTGCGGGCAGAGATGTACAAATAATACATTCCGAATATTGAGCCAAAAATTACGGGTAAAACAATTACTTCAGATCCCATGATGATTCATTTTTAAGTTTAAATTACTGTTCGTTTGCCTATAGGACGTTGGTTTTTTTGATTGGGTTACAACAATGTTCATTTCTTTTTTTCTTAAATTTCTGTAACCTTATTAGAAGTGCTGGCGTCTTATGTAAAATGAACCAATACACCGAGGAGTATTATATAGACAAGGCAGTACATGGAGATACCCGTGCCTTTGGAGTATTGGTGGAAAAGTATCAGGACTACATTTTTACCATAGTTTACCGTATGCTGAAGGTTAGGGAGGAAGCTGAAGAAGTTGCTCAGGACGCATTTTTAAAAGCTTTTGAAGCACTCCCGGGGTTTAGGGGCGAGTCTAAATTTTCCAGCTGGCTCTACCGGATTGCGTATAGAAAAGCGCTGGACAGGATAAGGAAAAATTCGCGCCATACGTCTTTAGAGTTAATTGAGGAAATTACTGCAGATGATGCAACAAAACTGGAAAGCGGACTGGAAGTAATGCTGGAGCAGGAGCGTTCTGAAATAATTCAGAAATGTTTATTGAAATTGCCGGAACAGGATGCCGCAATTGTTACGCTTTATTATTTTGAAGAACAGCCAGTAAAAGAAATTGCCGGTATCACCGGTTTAACAGAAGATAATGTTAAAGTAAAACTTTACCGAAGCAGAAAAGCCTTATTTTCACTATTGAAGAAATACATGCTCAAAGAAATACCCGAGAAAAATGGAAAATCGATCTAGAGAAGAAGTTTTAGCAGAGAAAATAATAAAAACTGCCGGACTGGAAAAACCTTCGGTAAATTTTTCTGCAAATGTGCTGAAGGCTATTGCAGACAGGCAGCGTGTAACAGAGTATAAACCTTTGATTTCCCCTGGGCTATGGGTTGCTATAGCAGTAGTGGTTTTGGTAACGCTTATCGGACTTTCGATGCTAACTTCCGGTTCTTCTGTAAGTTCTTACTTTAGTTTTATGAGTTCTATTGCTTTTCCTCAATGGAATCTGTCCCGCACCATGATTTATGCGATTGCTTTTGTATCCTTATTCTTCCTGGAAATTCCGTTTTTAAAGCGATTTTTGGTGAAGCAGTATGATTAAGTAAGAACACTAAAGCTGTTCTGTTGCCCGTGGTGTGTTTGTGTGTTGCCTGTTATATATTCTCTGTCTCTGTACTCTGTTGTACGTTACGTACTGCCTGAACTCAGCTGGTTTTTAAGAGCCATATAAGAACTCCCAACTATAAACTTTGGACTAAGAACTTAAAAACCACCCCGGCCTACGGCCACCCTGCCCGACGTAGTCATTCAGGCGGGCCCTCCTTGAAAAAAGAAGGGGAGCGGGGTATTTTGTACTATTGAGAATGATACTTTGAATTCTGAACTAGAAAGTTCGAGCAAAAGAGGAGGGGAGCTTTTTGCAATTGTGAGCCTATTTTTCGGCCTTCATGAAGAGGTGGTTAACTTTGCTCCTTCCCTTTTTTCAAGGGAAGTTGGCTTTATCAGTTTTTGCTGATAAAGACGGAAGGGTAAATTCGAGAAAATCTTCTCTACCATTTTTATGTTTGGCGGAAAAAACTCCGACCTCTAAACTACAAATTTTGAACTATTAACACCACCCCGGCCTACGGCCACCCTGCCCGAGACAGTCATTCAGGCGGGCCCTCCTTAAAAAAGGGAGGGGAGCGGGGTATTTTGTACTATTGAGAATGATACTTTGAATTCTGAACTAGAAAGTTCGAGCAAAAAGGAGGGGAGCTTTTTGCAATTGTGAGCCTATTTTTCGGCCATCATGAAGAGGTGGTTAACTTTGCTCCTTCCCCTTTTTCAAGGGAAGGTGGCTTTATCAGTTTTTGCTGATAAAGACGGAAGGATAATTCGAGAAAATCTTCTCTACCATTTTAATGTTTGGCGGAAAAAACTCCGAACTCTAAACTACAAACTTTGAACTA
>NZ_JBGFSM010000018.1:0-75573 GCF_041679265.1 Autumnicola aciditolerans | reverse complement strand
TTCTTATAAATACTTTACTTGTCCCATAATCCTAAAACCGCTATAAGATACAGCAGATAGCCCGGCCGCGACCTTTTTTGGGAGCGGAAATGCCCAAAGAAATATAATTTCGGATAATGAATGAACTAAATACTCTAAACATGGCAATGGCTATTTAGAAACAGTTAAGGAATTTACTGTAGTTAGATAAAAAAGTTCCACACCAGCCCAAAACGCACAAGGAAATCTGTATAAGGATAACCGGGAGCTGAGAAATTATTGTTGCCGGTAAGAAGGGAATTTACGTTTTCCAGCTTGAAGAAGATCCTGGTTTGCCTTACTTTTCCATTAAAAAAGAAATCGAGGATGGGATAGCCCCCCAATTCCTGCTCGTCCTGCACATAAAATTCGGCTAATACAGGATCGTATCCATTAATTTGATATGGTGAAAAATATTTAAAGGTAAAGCCCGTTTGAAGATACAGGGCTTTATCAAACCAAAAATCCTGGTAATAAACAGAATTTCGCGTCACAAAATCTGGCAACTTTAAAACATTTGCCCCATCTATTACATTTTGATACATGAGAGTGTGGTACATTCCAAATTTACCATAATTAAATTCTCTCTCTGCCTTTATCCTATAATAGCGCACCTGGTCTCCATACTGAAATGGTTTTACCTGTGCCGCTCCCTCATTTAATCCAAAGTAAGTGTAATTCTGGATTTGTGTGAGATTGGCTTCAGCATGAAAAAGCTTTTTAGAATCCAGCCTGAAATGCAGGTTCTGTGCATTGAGGTTATCGTAATTATTCTGCCAGTTGTAATTTAAATAATCGCTCTGGTACAATAAGAAATTGTAATTGGGGACTTTATTGGTTTGTTTGAAGCCAAAAGCAACTTTATTATCCTCATCAATAGCATAGGAAGCAGTAGCCATTAGGAAATTTCCGGTAAATTCTCCAGCCAGGCTTAGGGAAGCTTCTGCATCCAGATTAAATCCAGCAATATTCTTTTGATAGGTTCCACCTATGGCAACAGTGCCCCCGGAAAGCTTGTTGGTAATTACTTCTCCACTCTCCAGTACATAAACAGAATTGTAGCCGTAATTAAAATGTTTATATGAAGCCCGGGCCGTTAATTTGCCCAGGATATTGTTTTTAAAACTAACATTGGCTTCATTGTACACCTCTTCCAGCCGAACCACATCCCGGATATTTGCACTTTCAAAGGATTCTCCAAAAACTTCCTTTACGGCCTGGTCCTGCTTATAGGTAAACTTTTTATAATTGAAGTTAAAGATATGGCCTATAGAAAGGCTATTGATACTATCGGTTAAAGGATTAGTTAGGTAATATTCATGCTCCAGGTAAAATCTTTTACCATTAAGGGTATTTTCAGCATTTTCAAACCTCACATCCAGAAGAGACCTGTCCTGAAATTCTTCTTCCTCTGTTATATATTGCTCCAGGGCTTGTTCTGTTAAGCCTCCATTTTCTTCATTAGTAAAATTTTGGGTAACAAAGTGGGTGCGCAACTGATACTTCTGGCTTGAAGTGTGATAATTTGCCGTGGCGCGAAAGATCCCGGTACTCGCTAAATAATGCTGATATTTACCCAGTGCCCGTACACCATTATAGGCAACTGAAAAATTGAAACTGGGAGAGGTATTAACGGTAAAAAATGCGTCCAGCTGCTGCCCCTGCTCTGGCACAGTTTTAAAATATAATTCAGTAAAGGGGGTGGGCACCCTGTAATAGGAAATATCTTCTACTTCAAAAAACCTAAAATGCCTCGCCCGTGCGCCAAAATCGGGCATGGTTTCATCAAATTCCATTTCATAAGTCAATTGTGTATAAGGCTGGGCTGTATTGTTAAATGGTAAAAGTTCGAAATTATCTTTTCTCAGGTAGTTGAACTTATAGTCTTTTTGAATAGTAAGGGAGGTGTCTACAAAGGTAGTGTCATTTTCATAAGAAATGATCTTATAATCCTGAACCGGTGGCTTAGCCACGCTGTCCTGCACATCATTTTCTTCAGACTGTGTAGTGCTACCCTCGAGAGTTCTTCCTCTTTGCTGAGCGAAATTGTGTAGTGTGAAAAGGCTAAAGATAATTACAAGAAGGCTGTTTTTCATCATTTCTATTAAACTTCAACAAAAGTATAATATTATATGAAATGAGCCAGAAATAGGCAGAAACAAAAAAACCACCCGGCTTGGGTGGTTTTTAATGAATTCTAAATTTAATTATTCAGCTGAATCGTCTCCTTCATCCGAAGAATCATCACCGGCATCTTCTCCGGCTAAACCTGTCATAGTAACTCGAACAAAGAAAGCATCCCCATATGCGCTTCCGTCTAAGGTGCCAGCAAGCCCCGGTTGCACTAAAATAGGGGAAATATCCATTATTTTTTCGCAGGAATTAACTATTTCGCCTGAACCTTTAAGATTATAATCTGGCTGAGGCACCCCTTCATACGTAGTTGATACATAATATTGCTCCGGAATTTTCACTTCAAAGGATTCAAGATCTACTTCAAGTTTTACAGGTGCCTCTGCTACAATAGGCTCACCCCAAGCATCGTTGAGCCATCCATAGACAAGACCTCCGGTCATCATCAATTCTCCATCTTCTATATATGTATTAAATTCAGTAGGATAACCCCAGATATCTGTTCCAGACCATGTGCCAACAAGATCTTCTAATGCAAGTGAACATCTTCTGAAGAGTTCAACATCAAGTGTACCGTTATCTACGAGAGTCTCATTGCCCTCAACATCTGTGAGGTTAAGAATCAAATGCGTACTTCCACTTTCTGGGATAGCTTCAAAATTACCAGAAACAGTTAAGGTTCCAGTATATGAACCAGCAGGTATTACCAAATCACTAACACTATACTGGTCAGCCGATGCGGTAGATTCCGGATCTATTTCCACATTTACAGTTCTTTCTGTAGAAGCAGTAGTAGTTACAACTACATCAACTTCTACAGAAGCTCCTTCCTCTGGCGTAGCCAAAGTTACAGATGAATCCGAAAATTGGGCCAAAACCGGATAATCATCACCAATTGTTGGTATCTCATTTTCTTCACACGAAAGCAACAGCATCGTGCTTACCATCAAAATAGTAAATCTATTTATTATATTTTTCATATTTCAAAATTTCTTTTAATTAGTACCCAGGATTTTGCTCCATATTAGAATTAGCGTTAATCTCTGCCTGAGGAATAGGGAATTGGAACCTAAAGTCTCCTGCAGGAAGAACAAGTTCCTCTGGAGGTGTACCAGACCCATCTAAAATATCTCCAAAATCAGACCTTACAATGGCATCCCCAATTCTTTTAATATCAAAAAATCTATGTCCTTCAAATGCAAGTTCTATTCTTCGTTGACGCAGAATTGCGTCAAGTAATGCTTCACCTGTCTCTCCTCCAACATACGAGCTCAACCTTTTGTCACGGAGTGTATTCAGGGTTTCTAGAGCTTCTTCTTCCATCCCAAGGCGATATTGAGCTTCTGCTTTATTTAGAACTACCTCCGCAGCACGTAACACCTTTATATCTAAAAGTCCATTTACCTGTCCTTCCTCTCCTAAAAACTTCTTCACCGCGTTATATTCATTATCGCTATAAGTAGCTTCATATGTTAGCAAATCTTGTCTCACATCTGCTGTATCTATACTATTAACAAATTCATAATCCGCAGCATATTCAGATCTAGTATCAGCTCCAGTAGTTTGACTATAAGTAACACCAACATTATTGAATGTACTCTCCGATGACGTATTAACTGACCATTCTACTATAACACCAGCGTTAGTAGCATCTGTATATACTCCGGGTAGTTCCTCGGCAGTTGCTACCGGTTCAGAAACTTCATTTGCAGCGTCAATTACTTCCTGATAATCTCCATTATAAAGATAAACTCTAGAAAGAATTCCGTAAACCGCATCTCTGTCGAGCCTTCCTTCCCCGTTGTTTGTCTCTATAAGCTCTGCTGCCCTTTCCAGATCACCAATAATTTCAGTGTAATTACTTTCTACTGTTTCCCTTGCAGGTTGCGCATAAGGATCCCCAGTATCTCCATCTTCCACTTTCATATAGACAATTCCTAAAGATGAATTGGCATCAGAACTTTGCGTTGGAATTTTAGCATATATCCTCGCTAAATCAAAATGAGCGAACGCCCTGGCGGCCAAAGCCTGTCCTAAAATATTATCTTTTACATCTCCTTCAGGAAGATTGTCAATTTGACCAATAACTAGATTAGCTGCATTGACAGCTTCATAAGCTTCGCTCCAAAAGAGGCTAACAGCTCCGCCAGTATTAGGCACATACTGCCAATCATAAAAAACCTCATTAGATCTTCTTCCGGTTGTAGCTAGAATAACATTATCCGCCAAGATATCTGGTATACCTTGATATCCTGATTCTGCAGAATAATAGTTAAAAAATTGACTATAGATACCATCAACTCCGTTTTGAAAAGAAGATTCACTATTAAAGAACGTTTCAGGATTTCCTTCTGTAAAAGGCTCCAAATCATTTATTTCATCATCACAACTAAAAAGGACAAGTGATATGAATAAAAATGATAAAAATTTAATATTATTTTTCATATTCTAATTTTATATTTTAATTAAAATCCTAATTCAAATCCTACTGTATAAGATTTCGTTTGAGGATAACTGTATAGAGAAAATTCACCAGGAACAAAACCTTCATCTCCAGGGCCGGCCGTCTCGGCTGATCCAATACCAATTTCAGGATCTCCGGTGTAATTGGTGAATGTCAGCAAATTTTGCCCTGTAGCAAATATCCTGAAGGTATCAATACCAATTTTTTCTGCAAAACCAGATGGTATATTATAATCTATAGTAAGATTACGTAATCTTAAATAATCACCACTCTCCAAGAATCTTGTAGTTGTTTGATCGGCATTAGATTGATATAATGGACTTGGAAGCACATTCTGATCTCCAGGTTCTTTCCAATAATTAAAGGCCTCAACATATAATGAATATGGCACATTCCCCACTGCGACACCATTTGATTTTTGATAATTAAGGATATAATTTCCTTTTTTGAACACAAAATCTCCTCTCAGACCAAATCCTTTGTATTTGAAGGATGTAAAAAATCCACCTTCAAAGTCAGCCTGTGGTGATTTCCCTTCAAGAAGCGTTTGGTAAGAATCACTATATTCGCTGGTAAGGTTTCCATCACTATCTAAAAATAGTGGCTGTCCATTAGCAGGATTCACCCCTGCATACCTTGGCAAATAAAAAGTATTTATTTCCTCTCCTTCACGCAATATCGTTGTTCCATTAATAATGTCTTCTCCATTTACAAGTTCCTTTACCTCATTGTCTAAAAATGCTGCATTTCCTCCCACAGCCCAGGTAATATCAGCATTTCTGATAAGGTTAACGTTAAGAGAAACTTCCACTCCACTATTCTGTATTTCTCCTATATTACTTAGTATCGAATTATTTTCATCTCCTACAGTTTGAGAGATGGGCCTGTTCAATAATAAATCCTGAGATGATTTTTTAAAGTAATCTACCACTCCAGAAATCCTATTGTTAAAGATGGAATATTCCAATCCAATATCTAGAATTGCCTGAGACTCCCACTGAATATCTGGATTTCCAACACCAACTGGAATAGCTGTAGTATACCCGTTATAAGTGTTGAATTGCAATAAGTTCAAGAAATTAAAATCCCCAATATTTTGGTTACCTGCAGTACCATAAGAAGCTCTAAGCTTTAAGTCTCCAAAAATAGATCCTTCCATAAAGTCTTCATTAGCTATGTTCCAGGCCGCACTACCACTATAGAAATATCCATATTTATTGTCAGGGCCAAACCTCGAAGACCCATCCCTTCTAACAGAACCAGATAGTATATATTTACTGTCATAATTATAATCCACAAACAATCCCTGAGAAAAAAGAATACTTCTTTCTTCATCAGTACCCGCTGAAGTTGCCTCTGCAGCTACATCCTGGTAAGGAATATTTGGAGAAGGAAAACCTCTACTGGAAGCAAAAAGATCTGTATAAATATTTTCATTATATTCTAAAAGAAAACTTGCACTTAGATTATGCACATCATCGAAACTATCAGCATATGTAAACAAGTTGTTCACATTGTATTGAAAGTCTATAGCAAAATTATCAGTTTGAGTACCTGGGAAGTCAGCATTTCCAACAATACTATTTAAAACACCTCCAGCAATTGACCGGTTAGTTCTATTGTACCTGTTACTAGTGGCACCTACTGTAAACCTATTGGAAAACTTATCACTGAATTGAATATCTGCATGAAGACTTCCAAGAATTAGAAAGTTTCGGTTATCTTCCGGCTCTGTTTGTAATGCAAGTGCAATAGGAAATCCCTGTACACCATTATAAACCGGTGAGCCATCATCTTCTGTAACAACATTTCCTTCTGCATCCCTTTCATACAATGGCTCATAAGGATTATAACTGTACATCGCAGCAAAAGGATTCTGGACATTGTTTCTATCCCTTGGCAAATCTGTTGTACTCCTAGCAAGAGAGATATTCGCACCAATCTCCAACCAATCTTTTGCCTGATATGTAGTATTCAACCTTGTGGAAATTCTCTCGAAGCCATCTATTCTATCTATAATACCACTATTTTTATCATAACCTAAGGAAAGGAAATAAGATAATCTCTCGTCACCACCAGATACAGAAAGGGAATTAGATTGAATGTAAGAATCCCTGAGCAGCTCTTGCTGCCAATCAGTATCATAAGATCTTAATAATTCCAGCTGTTCAGGACTAGCCGTAGCTCCAGGCAAACTTTGTGCATCAGTCACTCCAAGTTCCGCCAATTGCCTCTCATACTCCAGTTTTTGAGCAGCATCCATCACTTCGAAGTTCAAATCATCAATTTTAGAACCAGTTCCCAAAGATGATCTGAACACAATTTTTGCTTCGCCGGAGCGACCTTGTTTTGTAGTAATTACAACCACACCATTTGCCCCCCTGGAACCATACTTAGAAACAGTAGCAGCATCCTTTAACACAGAAAAACTCTGAATATCGGATGGATTTAAATTATTGATAAATGATTGATCAACTGGTGTACCATCAACCACATACAAAGGTGTAGATCCAGCATTAACAGATCCGACACCGCGAATTTGTACAAAAGCAGTTTGACCGGGACGTCCGTTTGCTGCAGTTACCTGCACTCCAGCAGCCTTACCCTGCAATATATTATCCACACTTGTAGACGGAACAAAGGTTTCTATTTCTTCAGAAGATACCGTAGAGACCGCAGAAGTTGATAATTCTCTTGCAGTCGCTCCATAACCCACCACTAACACTTCATCCAAAGCAGCAGCATCTACATCCAGAGCAACATCTATAACATTTGATGCGCCAACTGGAACAGTTTGAGTAGCAAAACCTATGTAAGAGAATACAAGCTTGCGACCCGCAGCAACGGAAATATCATATTTTCCGTCAAAATCTGTTTGAACCCCATTATTAGTTCCCTGAACTATAACATTTACACCAGGCAGAGGTAACCCCTGGTCATCTGTAACAGTACCCGTTACAGTTTTTTCCTGTGCAAACGTAATTTGCACGACTAACACCATTAAAAGTGTTAGCATTCCTTTTAATCTTTTTTTCATTATTTATTTAATTTGAATTAGCCAGCGCCAAAAATCATAATAAATTCTTAATAATACAAACTATATTTCAACATTTAACTTCTTCCACATCTATTCCCATGGAGAAGAAACCTTGAATTTTTATTAATTTTGAAACCTCGATTGCTAAAAAAATAACTCCTTATGCTCAGAAGATTTAACTCAAAAAAACTCACCGCCGGAACCGATGAAGCAGGCCGGGGTTGCCTCGCCGGACCCGTTACAGCTGCCGCCGTCTTGTTACCTGATAATTTCCGGCACCGGTTGTTAAATGATTCTAAAAAAACAAGCCTCCAAAATAGGAATCTTTTAAGAATTGAAATTGAAAAGAAAGCGATTTGTTTTGGGGTTGCCCATGTCTCCATGGAAGAAATTGACAAAATCAACATTCTTAATGCTTCCATTTTAGGCATGCATCGCGCTATTGAAAAATTAACCCAGTGCCCAGAATTTATTATTGTAGACGGCAATAAATTTAACACTTATAAGGACGTTCCGCATGAATGCATCATAAAAGGAGACGGTAAATATTTTAGTATTGCTGCAGCTTCCATCCTGGCGAAGACCTATAGAGATGAATACATGGAGAAAATTCATGATGAATTCCCCATGTACAACTGGAAACAAAATAAAGGCTACCCCACCCGGGAACATAGGGAAGCTATACTTAAATTTGGAATTACCAAATACCACAGAAAAAGCTTTCGGCTTTTACCTGAACAGTTGGAACTGGCGCTCTAATAATTTAAATCTGGTTTAAAATTCATGAAAAGAGTTTTTCTCTTTATTTTACTCCTATCTATAATAAGCTGCCAGAACCCGGCGGAGAAAAAATTTGTTCCTTCTGATTATATTCCCGATAATGTTGCCATTATTGTAAAATCTCCCAACATCACCGGCTTCTTAAATAATTATTCTGAAAATTCTTTTTTAACAAAAAACCCTATTCTAAAAAAATTTCAGTTCAATAGCGGACTGCAGTTTCTCAAAGTTATAAACAACGCGGAAGAATCTTTTCTCTGCTTTTCAGATTTTAATAAACAGCAACCTGATTATATTTTCATTTCCGGGCAGCCACCCCAATTGAAAAGTTTTGATTCTATTCAAAATAAATCTATAGAAACAGTAAAAGAGGATAACATCGAGTTTAAGAAATACAATTTTGAAGGTAGTATCACCTACACCTTTTCCCGTAAGAATCTTTTCCTGGCCAGTAATTCTTTAGGCTCTCTTAAGAAAACGCTTCAACAGGAAAAAAGGCCGAATCCTGCACTTCAGAGAATTATTTCGGCAACAGAAAAAAATAAAACTTCCCTAATTCTTAACCATCAAAAGCTTCCATATATATTAAGGAGTATTTTTCCGCAGAAAGAATTTAAAATTTCTGAAGCAACTTCCACCTGGAGCGAGGCAGAACTGGAAATTGAAGCCGAAAACATTCATTTTAACGGTTTGCTAACCATACCGGCAGACTCCATCTCCATTTATTCTGTTTTTCAAAATACCGGCCGCGGCAGCTCAAAAATGGCAGAAATCACCCCTGCCTCTGCGCAGGCTTTCTCTTCTTTTTGTTTTGAAGATTTTGATCAAATTCAGAAAAAGCTTCAGCAATTTCAAAGCGATAGTTTAAAAAACGTGTTATTTTCCAACTCTTCGGAATTTGGGCTTATTTACCTGAAAAACGCTCCTGTTTTTGCTATTAGAAGCAATGAAGCTGAAAGCAGCAGTATTCTTCTGAAGCAATCAAGTGCTGAAATTGGTGATTTTCGAGGCCTCTCTATTTTTCAGCTTCAGGAAACCCTCAAAACCCTTGAAATTTTTCAACCTCTTATTTCTCTTCCTAATGCAAAGTATTGGGCACAAATAAAAAATTTTTTAATTTTCGCTGAGCAACCCGCAGCACTGGAAGAAATTATTTCGGCTTTTCAAAACAATCGTACGCTTTACACGCAGGAGTTTTATCAGGAAACACTGCAGCAACTTTCTTCACAATCTTCTATGTTATTTGTGGCAAACGGCAAAGATTTTCTGCCACTTTTAGCTCAGGAAGCAGATGCAGAACTGGAGGAGGAAATTTTAAATATGCCGTTCCATAATAAATTAGGGGTGCTGCAGCTGGTAAAGGAAGATGATTTTTTCCACATTCATGGCATCATAAATACTTCAGAAAAAGCTCCTGAAGAAGCAACAGGCCCAAAGGAAATCCTGGATATTTCACTGGAAGACCAGGTATATACGCAGCCCTTTTTCTTTAAAAATCATTTAACCAACCAGGAAGATATTGTTATACAGGACATTAATAACATCCTGTACCTTGTTTCCAACAAAGGAAATATTCAGTGGAAAAAACAATTAGAAAGCAGAATTACAGGCGCTATTCATCAGGTCGATTTGTTCCAAAACGGAAAATTTCAACTAGCCTTTAGTACATTGCACGCACTACATATAGTTGACAGAAATGGCAATCCTGTTGTTCCTTTTCCTCTGGAGTTTAAAGATGAAATTACCCAGCCGCTCGCTGTTTTTGATTATGACAACAACAGAAAATACAGGTTTGTAATCACTCAGAATTCCAGTGTTTATATGTATAATAAGGAAGGAAAAATTGTAAAAGGTTTTGACTTTAAAAAAGCTGGAGCTGAAATTACAAATCCTCCAAAGCACCTTAGAATTGGAACAAAAGATTATATTCTAATTACCGAAGCTTCAGGCAAAGTATCTATATTAAATCGCCAGGGACATATCCGGGTCCCGGTAAATGAAAATTTTGAACTGGCAGAAAATGAATGGTTTGAATATAAGAAAAGTTTTATCTCTGCCACTCCAGGGGAACTGGTTAAAATTAATGAAAAGGGAGGTATAGAAAAGAAAGCCTTAAATACCCTGGAAGAAACTAAAATTGTTGCAACGCCAGAGCTCCTAGTAAGTTTCCATGGTAATCAGCTCAAAATTGAAGACACTGTAATTGAATTGGATTATGGAGTTTACACCACGCCCCAGATTTTCGAGATCAATGATGAGATCCTGGTTGCTATTACTGACAAGCAGGCGAAAAATGTTTATATTTTCAATAGAGAAGGCGAGCTACTACAGGGATTTCCTGTTTTTGGTACTTCCCAAATAGATTTACGCAATATCAACATTGAAAAAAATCTTGAATTTGCAGTATTGGGAGACGCAAAGGAAATTTTGATTTACCAGCTTTAATTCATTGGTTCAGCTCCAAAAAGCGCTAAAAAATGTTTCAGAAGCTTCTCCTGCACCTCAGCTAGCGGAATTTCCTTTTTACCTAATTCCACATTTAAGGATGTAACAGCTTTGTCCTGGATTCCGCAGGGGATAATATTAACAAAATAGCCAAGATCGGCATTTACGTTTAGCGCAAGGCCATGCATGGTAACCCAACGGCTTGCCCTTACCCCCATGGCGCAAATTTTACGGGCGAACGGAGTTCCCACGTCAAGCCAAACTCCTGTTTCCCCTTCACTTCTTTCTGCTTTAAGTCCATACTCATTTAAAGTAAGAATAACCGCTTCTTCCAGGAACCGCAGGTATTTATGAATATCAGTAAAAAAATTATCCAGGTCAAGAATTGGGTATGCCACAAGCTGCCCGGGGCCGTGGTAAGTAATATCGCCACCCCGGTTAATTTTATAAAAACTGGCATTTTTCTGCTTCAGCTCTTCTTCAGAAATAAGCAAATTTTTAGCATCCCCACTTTTTCCAAGGGTATAGACGTGCGGATGCTCCACAAAAAGAAGATGGTTCTTGGTTTCAATTTTAGTATTTTCCCTTCGGTTTTTGATTTTAAGCTCAAGAGTCTCCTTAAATAACTGCTCCTGATAATCCCAAACTTCTTTATAATCTTTAAAACCCAGGTTCTGGACTTTTATCTTCTTATTCATAATTATCTGTTTGGGTTATTAAGAATAATAAGCGCAGCAATAACTCCTGGCACCCATCCCAGAAGCGTTAGTATAAAAACAATTATTACAGATCCGCAGCCCCTATCAAAAACAGCGAGGGGCGGAAACAGTACTGAAAGAATGACACGCCAGATACTCATTTTTGCAAAAAATTGGATTCAGGATGCAAAGATAGAATTAAAATTTCGGGTTTCACGAGCATTGGTGGATAGCCTGATTGTCATTATATTTGCATCCGCACAAGGCATAAGCCGGTATAAATTCAATTAAACATCATGCAGTTATCTGAACAGGAAATTATAAGAAGGGAAAAACTATCAGCGCTCAGGGAAGCCGGGATCAATCCCTATCCGGCAGATCTTTATCCCGTAAACCATACCACAGCCGCTATAAAATCTAATTTTGAAGAAGGTAAAAAAGTGGTGATTGCCGGCAGGCTGATGTCCAGGCGAATCCAGGGAAAAGCTTCTTTTGCTGAATTACAGGATTCCAAAGGTAAAATCCAGGTGTACTTTAACCGGGATGAAATCTGCCCGGGCGAAGATAAAAGCAAATACAACGATGTTTATAAAAAGCTGCTTGATATTGGCGATTTTATAGGGATTGAAGGAGAGCTTTTTAAAACTAAAGTTGGAGAAATGACCGTTATGGTTAAGGAATACAGCCTCCTGAGCAAGTCTTTGCGCCCCCTCCCGCTTCCAAAAACAGATAAAGAAGGAAATACTTACGACGGGTTTAAAGACCCCGAGCATCGTTACCGCCAGCGTTATGCAGATTTGGTGGTTAACCCGCATGTAAAGGAAATTTTTGTAAAGCGCACTAAACTGTTCAACGCCATGCGAAATTTCTTTAATGACAAAGGTTATTTTGAAGTAGAAACGCCTATTCTTCAGTCTATTCCCGGCGGTGCCGCGGCCAGGCCCTTTATCACGCACCACAATGCGCTGGACATTCCCCTTTACTTAAGAATTGCCAATGAACTTTACCTTAAAAGACTTATTGTAGGTGGTTTTGACGGGGTATATGAGTTCTCCAAAAACTTTAGAAATGAAGGAATGGACCGTACCCATAACCCGGAATTTACGGCCATGGAAATTTACGTGGCTTATAAAGACTACAACTGGATGATGGAGTTTGTAGAAGAATTGCTGGAATATTGTGCGCTCCAGGTAAATGGAACCACCAAAGCAACCTTTGGAAAACATGAGGTAGATTTTAAAGCTCCTTATAAAAGAGTGACCATGACCGATGCCATAAAACAATATACCGGTTTTGATATTACAGGTAAATCTGAAAAGGAATTGTTCGAAGCTGCCAAAGGAATGGGAATAGAGGTAGATGATACCATGGGAAAAGGCAAGCTGATCGATGAAATATTTGGAGAAAAATGTGAAGGCAATTTTATTCAGCCTACTTATATTACAGATTATCCAAAAGAAATGAGCCCTCTTTGTAAAGAACACCGGGATAATCCTGAACTTACCGAGCGCTTTGAACTTATGGTCTGCGGAAAAGAAATCGCAAACGCATATTCTGAACTAAATGATCCTATAGACCAGAGAGAGCGTTTTGAAGAACAGCTGAAGCTTTCAGAAAAAGGAGATGATGAAGCCATGTTTATTGATAATGACTTCCTTAGGGCCCTGGAATACGGGATGCCGCCAACTTCGGGCTTAGGAATTGGAATGGACAGGTTAATTATGTTCCTTACCAACAAACAATCCATACAGGAAGTTTTATTTTTTCCGCAAATGAAACCCGAGAAAAAAGCTCCAACCCCAAAACCGGAAGATTTTATAAAAATTGGCGTACCCCAGGAATGGGTAGATACGGTTATGCATGAATTCGCCAGTGTATCTAAATTAAAGGAACACAAACCTACACAGGTACACCAAAAGCTAAACGGGCTGAGGAAAAAGAATAAATTACCCGTTGCAGCCCTTCAGCTGGACGAGGTGGAGAACTGGTTTAAATAATTTTTTAACTTATTTTTAAACCTTTTGAAGAGTTACAAGTCCAAAGACTGCCGGAAGGCGGTCTTTTTCTTTTCCTGAAGAATCTGAAGCCGAATTCCGTTACATTTCAAACCTAAACTAAAACTGAAATTTATGATCAAAAATTTATCTTATAAGGCAATGCTTTTAGCCTTGTCTGTTTCTGTTTCCAGTTGTGCCGTATTTGATGCTGAAAATGCTAAATCCACAGCCCAGGCTTCAGAAAAGACAGACACAAAAGAAAAAGACGGACTAAAACCCTACAGTAAAGTAATTACAAAAGATGCTAAATCTGATGAAGGACTTTTTACTGTTCACAACGTAGATAATAAGTATTACTACGAAATTCCGGATAGCCTTTTTAACCGTGAGATGCTTACCGTAACCAGAATCGCAAAAACCGCAAGTGGCATTGGTTTTGGTGGGGGCAAGCAGAACACCCAGGTGCATCGCTGGCAAAGAAAAGGAAATGATGTGTTGCTACGCGTGGTTTCCTACGGAATTTATGCAGCAGACTCCCTTCCGGTTCATGAAGCCGTGGTAAATTCCAATTTTGAACCCATCCTTCAGAAATTTCCCATAAAAGCCATAAAAAAGGATTCTGTTAGCAATAATGTGGTTATTGATGTTACAGATCTTTATGAAAAGGATGTAATGGCATTAGGACTGGGCGACAGGGAAAGAAAAGAATACAAAGTCTCCCGCCTGGATGATAGCCGTTCCTATATAGATACCATAAGAAGCTATCCTGAAAATATTGAGGTTAGGCATGTAAAGACTTACAATGCCGGAGACCCGCCTTCCAATTCAAGCCTTGGTTCCATTTCGCTTGAATTCAGTAATTCCATGATCCTTTTGCCTAAAGTACCCATGGAACGCAGGTATTTTGATGAGCGCGTGGGATGGTTTACCACCGGCCAGACCGATTATGGCCTGGATGCCCAGAAAAGTGAAACCGTTCGTTATCTTGACCGATGGAGACTTGAAGTGAAAGATGAAGACATGGAAAAGTTTAAAAACGGTGAGCTTGTAGAACCAAAAGAACCTATTGTTTATTATATAGACCGCGCCACTCCAGAAAAATGGAGACCATTCATCAAGCAGGGAATCGAAGACTGGCAAAAAGCCTTTGAAGCTGCCGGCTTTAAAAATGCTATTATTGCCAAAGATGCGCCAACGGTAGAAGAAGACCCGGACTGGAGCCCGGAAGATGTTCGATATTCAGTAGTACGTTATCTGGCTTCTCCTATTCCAAATGCCAACGGGCCACACGTAAGCGATCCACGTTCAGGAGAAATCCTGGAATCTGATATTAACTGGTATCACAATGTGATGACGCTGCTAAGAAACTGGTTCTTTGTACAAACTGCGGCAATAAATGAAGACGCGCAGGGCGTACAATTTAAAGATGAAGTAATGGGGCGTTTGATCCGTTTTGTCTCTTCTCATGAAGTGGGCCATACCTTAGGCCTGCCTCACAACATGGGCAGCAGCGTGGCGTATCCCGTGGAGAGCCTTAGGGATCCGGAATTTACCAAACTCTATGGAACCGCACCTTCTATTATGGATTACGCCCGTTTTAATTATGTAGCGCAGCCGGGAGACGGTGATGTGGCTTTAATGCCGAATATTGGCCCATATGATAAATACGCCATTGAATGGGGTTACCGGCCAATTCCCGATAAGACTCCTCAGGAGGAAAAGAAGGTGCTGGACCAGTGGATTTTAAAACATGCCGGGGACCCGATGTACCGGTTTGGACAACAGCAAAGTGGCGGAGTTATAGATCCCAGCTCTCAAACCGAAGATTTAGGGGATGATGCCATGCTTGCCAGCCACTATGGGATTTTGAATCTTAAGCGCATTATGCCCAAGTTGATAGACTGGACTTCTGAAGACGGAAAGAATTACGATGATCTAAGTGACCTTTACGGCCAGTTGGTTGGCCAGTACAATCGTTACATGGGCCATGTGGCGGCCAATATTGGCGGGGTTTATGAAAATTTCAAAACATATGACCAGGAAGGAGCGGTTTATACGCACGTATCTAAGGAAAAACAAAAACGCGCCATGGATTTTCTTCAGAAGGAATTATTTGAAACTCCCGAGTGGCTGCTTAACGACTCTATCTTTACAAGGATTCAGTATGACGGAAGTATTGAGCGCATAAGAACAATGCAGGAAAGAACCCTCTCTAACATCCTGGATTTTGGAAGAATGGCCCGCCTTATGGAAAATGAAGAAATAAACGGTGATAAAGCCTATTCTTTACTGGATATGATCACAGACTTAAGAAAAGGCATCTGGAGCGAATTATCATCAGGAGGAGAAATTGACCGCTATCGCAGAAACCTGCAGCGGGCATACATAGACAGGATGGAATACCTCATGACGCAGGAACAGGAACAGGTTCCTGCCCGTTACAGGCAATGGGTAAACCAGAGTGCCATAGATGTTTCTCAAAGTGACATTAGGCCTGTGGTGAGAGGAGAGCTTAAGACGCTTCAAAGACAAATTAGGAATGCCTCTTACAACACCAGGGACACCCTCACCAAATATCATTTACAGGATGCACTGGAAAGAATAGATTTAATCCTGAATCCAATAGCTAAAAGCTAAAAAGAAAGTATTCTTTATTTTCAAGCCTGCCAATATATTTTTGGCAGGCTTTCCTTTGCCTGTTTTTCAAATAAATTATAATTCTTTTCCGTATAATTCAGCCTTTCACATAATATACAATTAACTGTTTTTCACATAATTAGAACGTTATCCAAATTCCTTTTTATAGGCTTTAAGAATCGAGTTAAAGTCCTTGTAAACTGGTGTTGAAATTTCAGTTTGACCTGAAAGTTTTCCAAATTAGGCGAAGAATTTTAAACTAAAAATGATGACTATGAAAGCAATGATGAATGTGGAAAAGTACACCAGGTACTTTTTAATCTTATTTCTCACCCTGGGAATGGTGAGTTGTGATGACGATGATGACGTGATGGATAACGATGAGGATTATACAGGATCTATTACCGCTATGGATCAGACCCTATCAGCAACTGAAAATACTTTTATGGTACAAAGTGTTACCGTGGGGCAGGATAGCTGGCTGGTGGCCGTAAATTCCGGGGATGAGAATACCGATAATTTTATCACTGACCCCGTAATGGTGGAAAATGGCGGCGAATCTGAGATTATGCTCACGCTAAATGATGATGCCAACCTAATGGAGGGCGAGAACGAAATTATCCTAAAGCTTTATGCTGAAAATGAAGACGGTACTTCAGGGGAATGGGATATGCAAGATGATCCCATCACAGATTCCGATGGAATGTTAGTTACAACCAGCATTACTATTACGGTAGAAGGTACCACCTCCGGCACTTTCGCAGATTATGATACCAATGGCGATGGATACCTGGATGCAGATGAAATTGCCAGTACCTATCAAAATGATTTTACAGGATGGGATTCTGATGCTGACGGCTCTTTAAGTGAAGAGGAATTTGCCAGTACTACTTTTGGAAATGCCGATGCCAACCAGGATGGTAGTATAAGTGAAGACGAATGGAATGCAGGCTATACCAGCATGTACGGTAATTATTCTGAAGATGGCGATTTTGCCAACTTTGATACTGATGCCGATGGTTCCATAAGCAGTGAAGAATGGACTGCAGGATTTGCAGATTCTGAATGGTACAGCACTTACGATGCCGATGCCAATGGCAGCATTTCTGAAGAAGAATGGAATTCCGGCCTTTACGGAGACTGGGATACCAATGATGATGGCATGATAGACGAAAATGAGTATAACAATTACAGTGGCTATACCGGTAACTGGAATACCGGGACTACCGCCACTATATAAGTTTTGGTTGGCGATTGTTGGAGAAAAGGCCGGGGATATTTTCCTTTCGGCCTTTTCTTTTTTCACAACAGATTTTTTTTCCGGGACTTAGAAGAAGCAGAGAAAAAAATACTTTGGGGTTATTTCTCATCCTTAAATATACTGGATTTCAATTTTACCCGGTATTTTAGCTATTTCACTTTAAACTTCTGCTGAAATTAAAAAAGTGCTCATTTTTTCTACTCTTCACTATTCACTCTTCACTCTTCACTCTTCACTATCCACTATCCTATTAAAGCTTTGCACTTCTTAACCGCAGCGCATTTGTAATTACCGAAACAGAGCTAAAACTCATTGCCAAAGCAGCGATCATTGGAGACAGTAAAATTCCGAAGAAAGGATATAGCACTCCCGCCGCAATTGGCACTCCTACCGAATTGTAAACAAGGGCAAAAAATAAATTTTCCTTTATATTCCTCATCACTTTGTTGCTTAATTGCTTTGCTTTTACCACTCCCTGAAGATCTCCTTTTACCAGGGTGATTTCAGCGCTTTCTATAGCCACATCGGTACCGGTGCCCATGGCTATCCCAATTTCGGCCTGGGCAAGTGCAGGCGCATCGTTTATCCCATCGCCGGCCATCGCTACTTTTTTGCCTTTCTCCTGCAGGCGTTTTACTTCTTCCAGCTTGTCCTGTGGCAGCATTCCTGCTTTAAAACTGCTAAGCTGCATTTCGCCGGCCACTTCCGCAGCCGTATTTTCATTATCGCCGGTAAGCATAACCACTTCAACCCCTTTTTCCATTAATGCTGAAATGGCCTCCCGGCTGGTTTTCTTTATAGCATCGGTAATAGCGATATACCCGGCTACTTCAGAATTTACCGAAAGATAAGAAACTGTTTTTCCCGATCTTTGCTCTTTCAGGACCTGCGCTTCAAGTTCCGTGGAAACAGGAACCTTCAGCTCCTGCATAAGAGCGGCGTTTCCTATTCCTATTTTTTCAGCATTTATTGCTGCAGTAACTCCTTTTCCTGTAACTGCATTAAAATTTGAGACATCATCAAATTTCACATTTTTGCCGCGGGCATAATCTACAGTAGCTTCGGCCAGTGGATGTTCACTCAAAGCATTCACCGATGCTATTTTTTGCAGCACCTCATCTTCAGTAAAATTTCCTGTCGCCACAACTTTTTCTACGGAAGGTTTGCCTTCGGTGATGGTTCCCGTTTTATCAATTATCAGCGTATCGATATCGTCCATTTGTTCCAGGGCACGGGCATTTTTGATTAAAACACCATTTTGAGCGCCCTTTCCCACTCCAACCATTACAGACATTGGCGTGGCAAGACCGAGCGCACAGGGACACGCGATAATCAATACCGCAATCGCATTTATAAAAGCATAAACATAAGACGGCTCCGGCCCATAGATTGCCCAGATGATAAACGTTATTACAGAAACAATTACCACAACCGGCACAAAATATCCCGAAATCCTGTCGGCTAATTTCTGGATTGGTGCCTGGGAACGGCTGGCATCGTTCACCATTTTAATAATTTGGGCCAGTAGGGTTTCATTTCCCACTTTTTCAGCCTTCATGGTAAAACTCTGGTTGCCGTTTATGGTTCCTGAAGTGACCTTCTCGCCTTCAGATTTCTCGACAGGGACCGGTTCCCCGGTGATCATGGATTCATCTATGCTGGTCTGGCCTTTTTCTATTACCCCGTCCACGGCGATTTTATCCCCGGGTTTTACGCGCAAAATATCACCTTCCTGGATATTATCTGCAGCAATCACTTCTTCTTCCCCGTTAACCACTCGAATGGCGGTGTTTGGTGCGAGCTTCAGCAATTCCTTAATGGCCGAATTTGTCCTGCTGTGGGCACGGGCTTCCATTACCTGCCCCAGCAATACCAGGGTTAGGATTACCGTGGCTGCTTCAAAATAAACATGCACGGTGCCCGCTTCGGTTTTAAACTGCTGCGGAAAAAAATCCGGAACCAGCATTCCAAATACACTGAAAAGCCAGGCCACCCCGGCACCTATTCCAATTAAAGTAAACATATTGAGGTTCCAGGAAACAACAGATTTCCATGCGCGTTCAAAGAACATCCAGGTGGCATAAAAAACCACCGGCAGCGAAAGACCAAACTGCAGCCAGTTCCAGTATTTCAGGCTCATCCACTCGTAAAGCGGATTATCAGCCAGCATTTCGGACATTGCAATCAGGAATATCGGGAGCGTAAAAGCCACCGCTATTTTAAATTTTTTCAGCAGTTTTTTATAAGTTTTATCTTCTGCTGAAGAATCCACTTCTTTTGGCACCAGGTCCATCCCGCAAATAGGGCAGCTCCCCGGCCCGTCCTCTTCTATTTCCGGGTGCATGGGGCAGGTATAGCCTCCCCCCCCGCCCCCTCCAAAGGAGGGGGAGTTAAGGCTCATTTCTTCCACCAGGTCCATCCCGCATACGGGGCAATCGCCGGGCTGGTCATAAGTTCTATCACCCTCGCAGTGCATAGGGCAGTAAAAAACACCTGTTCCTTCGCCTTTTTTCTCCTGCTTTTTCGCGGGCTGATGATGCTGATGTTCTTCCCCGGGCAAATGAATCTGATAATTCCCGGCCGCTTCTTTTAGCGCCTGCTGAAATTTGTCAATTTTGATATGCTTTTGCATTGTTATCTCTGCTTCAGCTTTTTCAAGATCCACACTAGCTTTGGTTACGCCTTCTACATTCTTTAAGGCTTCTTCAACATGGGCGCGACAGCCCTTGCAGGTCATTCCCGTAACAGCATATTTGTGTTTCATCCCCGACTCATGTTTTTTCCCTGTCTTTTCTTCAGAATTGGAAACTTCAGAAGAATGCTGATGTTTTTCTGCCGCTTCAGAAGGAAGATGAATCTGGTAATTCCCGCCCGCTTCTTTTAACGCCTGCTGAAATTTTTCAATTTTGATATGCTCGCGCATTTCTATTTCGGCTTCAGCTTTTTCAAGATCAACAGTAGCTTTAGTTACACCTTCCACATTGTTCAAAGCTTCTTCAACATGGGCGCGACAGCCGTTGCAGGTCATTCCCGTAACAGCATATTTGTGTTTCATCGCGGATTCGTGATTATTTCCCGTCTTTTCAGAATTGAATACTTCAGAAGAATGCTGATGTTTTTCTGCCGCTTCAGAAGGAAGATGAATCTGATAATTCCCCCCGGCTTCTTTTAACGCCTGCTGAAATTTGTCAATTTTGATATGCTTTTGCATTTCTATCTCCGCTTCAGCTTTTTCAAGATTAACAGTAGCTTTGGTCACGCCTTCTACATTCTTTAAGGCTTCTTCAACATGGGCGCGACAGCCGTTGCAGGTCATTCCACTTATTTGATAAACATGTTTCATTTCTACAGAATAAACAATTTTAATATTAGTCCTCTTATTAGCCATACATAACAGATGAAGGCGATAATTTTGAGCGTTTTTTCCAACGTCATACTTTTTGGCGCCATTTCCTTATGTCTCATTACATCTTTCCGCTTAAAAAAGCCCAGATAGATAAGAATTCCGGAGATGATCAAAAAGGCGAGATTGAGATAGAAGGTGTAATCCAGCTTAAAGTGATTGGTATCTGCGATATTGGTTTGAGAAGCTTCCGGCAAAATGCTAAGCCAGTCAAAAGAATAATGCAATAGTAAAGAAGCTCCTATTAACGCGGTGAACAACAGGAATAAAATAAAAAGTGACATTTTCCAGCCATAGTATTTGGCATTTATCCGCAGTACGGGAAAAACCACCAGGTCGCTGAAGATAAAGGCCATGATTCCCGCAAAACTGACCCCTTTTCCATACAAAAGCGCCGCCAGCGGAATATTTCCCATAGAACCTATAAAGGTGAGAAAGGCAGCAACCGGGCCTACTATAATATGTTCCATAATAGTCCAGAAGCTGAAATTTGTAGTTTCGGGACCGCTGTTTATAAAGAGGGTTTCAAAAAAAGCATCGGGCACAAAAGCGGCCACTATCCCGGCAATGGTAAAACCAAGGGTCACATCCTTCCACACCATTTTCCATTCCATCCCGTATTGCTTGGAAACTTTCGCCCAACTGGTCTCTGACTTTATTTTTTTCTTCCAGGATTTATCTTCACCTTTTTCCTCATCATCATCTTTAAGGCCTTCCCTGGCCTTTTTTATCATTTTTGAAGGATTAATTATTTTAATAAGCAACCAGCTGATAAGGATAAGTAAAAGTCCGCCAAAGTACTCGCCTACTACAAACTGCCAGCCGAGAAAAATGGAAATGATAATCCCCAGTTCAATCACCAGGTTTGTAGAGGCCAGCAAAAATGCGATGGAAGACACAAAACTCGCCCCTTTTTTAAATAAACTTTTAGTGGAAGCCAGGGCCGCGAAACTGCAGGAGCTGCTTATAAAGCCGAAAAATGTTCCCAAAAGGACTCCTTTAGACTCCTTTCCCCCCATGGTTTCCTGCATTTTTTTCTCGGTGATAAAAACCTGAATACAACTGCTAATAAGATATCCCAAAATAAAAGCCCAAAGCGCCATCCAAAAAAAACCGGCGCTTGTATAGGCTGCATCTGCCCATCTGGTTAAAAAATCCTGCATATTATCAAAAAATTAAAAACCCGGGAAAACCCGGGCTTTTGTTATAGAATTAAAATGTATTTGCCTAGGCTAAAAATTCGGTGCAGGCTTTTTCACATTCCCTGCAGGCTTTCGCACAATCCTGGCAATGTTTGGAATCATGTTTTTCACATTCATCTGCACATTCCCCGCACACCTTTTTACAATATTCCACGAGCCCGGTAACATTTGCCCCATCTATGGCAAGAATTTGAGCCAGGGCAGCGCAGGCTTCAGAACAAACTTTATCTGTACGGATACATGAAACCATTTTTTTTAAATCATCTTCATCAAGGCAGGCGTCTGCACAATAATTACAATGATTTATACAATTTCCCAGCGCATGAATAAGCTTCTCATTTCTCATAATTAATTGTTTTTTTGGTTGAACTTAAAGGTAAAAAGTATCAACAGAAATAACTTTTAAAATTATGGTAAAGACTATTGTTTTTAAGGAAAGTTTATAAAGAATCCAGGGAAATCCGCTTTTTCATCTGTTTCAGCCTGTATTCAGAAGGACTTAATCCCGTATGCTTGCGGAAAGAACTGGAGAGATAAGCGGCACTGGAATACCCGGTTTCATCTGCAATTTCAGCAATATTAAGCTCCCCGTATTCCAGCAATTCCTTTACGCGCTCTATACGAATGCTATTTTGAAAACTGGAAATACTTCTGCCTTCACTTTTACTAAAAAGATTGGTGAGATGGCTGTAATCATAATGAAGCCGGTCACTGAGAATTGCAGAAAGATTGGTATTTGCAAAATCCTTATTGTAAACCTGTTCTATAATTATACTTTTTATCGCATTAACTATTTTTTCATTCTTATCCTGAAGAAGCTCAAAACCGACCTCTTTAAATTCCTGCCGAATTTTATCCACCTCATCCTCTGTGAGATTCTTTTTTAACACAGCCTCTCCCAGTCCAATTTTCAGGAAAGGGATTTCATGCCGTAGCAGGATTTCTTTTACGGTTGCTATGCACCGGGCGCAAACAACATTTTTAATGTAAATGGTTTGATTCTTCAAAGTAAAAGATTGGATTTTAAACTATTGAACAGCCTGGCCGGGAAATTCCCGGCCGGCTGCTTCCTATTCCTAATTTAAGGTTTCTTCAGTTCTGCCACAGTTAAGCATTTTTTCTCCAAAATAGGGATTTCTAATCTCTTTGGTATTGGAATACCAGTACGCTCCTTTACCTTCAAAAGCCATAGGGCAGTACTGCTTATAAATTTCTCCTGAAGTAATTGCGCCCTTTAAAAGCGGCTGTATTGCAGAAGCCAGGTTAGAAAATGCTTCCCGCTGCACATTTATGTCTTCACTCGCCACAATTTTATTGGTCACATTTACCAGCTCTGCCCTGTCTGTATCTTTTTTAATTTCATTAAGCAGTTTTTGAGCAGATTTTTGTGCTTCCTTGGGGTTGGCTGCCACCAGGGCATCCTTTATTCCCGTGTAAGCTTCATAAATACGGCCGGTCACTTTTTCATTAAATTGTGGCACTGCCACAGAATCCTGAACTTCCGTCATACCCGCTTCAGCTTTAGCTTCCTGGTGATGTTCGTTTTGCATTGGCATTCCCTCTTCGGCAGTTTCTTTATTGTCTTTACAGGATGCCAGGCTCATACTTGCTGCTATTGCGGCAAAGAATACCGCATTTCTCATTACTCGTTTCATATTCTTTTCTTTTTAGTTATTTAAATTAATCAATCTTTTTCTATTAATAATACATATTATCTGGAGGATTAAACCTTCACTTCAATTATTAGCCCCAAAGGTCTTTTTAATTTCCCCGCAACTCAGCATAGCCTCCCCAAAATAAGGATTTTTAATATCCTTTATTTCACTAATCCAGTAGGCCCCTTTGTTGTTATTGGCCATTGGGCACCGCTGCAAATACAGCGTCCCTTTAAGGTTGTCCATATTAGAAACAAACGCCAGCACATTTTCTGAAAGTGCCACAAAATGATCCCGCTGATTCTCCAATTTTGTATTTTCTGAAATTCCCTCCAGCATGGTTTCTATCCTTTTTAAATGCGTAACCTCCATATTTCCAATGCCATCTGTCCTTAATTCCTGTACCTGCTGAAGCATTTTATAAGCCTCTGCCTTCGCCTCTTCAACATTAGAGGTTACCAGGTCGTTCTTTAAATCCAGGTAAGCATCTAAAACAGTGGTAAAATCTTCCTGAAAGGTTTCCGGCAGGCGCATTTCCATCTTCATAGGTTTTTCCTTTTCCATCACCGCACCGTTCATCATAGAAGGCTTGCCCTGCAGTTGTGCGGCGGCATCTACGGTAAAAGTTCCGTTTACCACAATCTGTTCGCCAGAATCCAAACCTTCCAGCACTTCATAACTATCGCCTCTTTGAGCTCCCAGCTTTATCTCCCGCATTTCAAAAACAGGTTTTTTAGGATTGGTTTTTACATATACCAGAGAACGCTCCCCCGTCCATAATACTGCCGATCCCGGAATAGTTATATTTTCTGAAGTTGTCCCCTCTTCCATCTCCAGCTTTCCTTTTACAAACATTCCCGGTTTTAAACGCTCATTCTCATTTTCCAGTTCTGCCCTTATCCTGATGGTTCGTGTGGAAGCATTTAACAGCGGATTTACAAATGAAATTTCTGACTCAAACTGCCTGTCTGGAAATGCATTGGTGGTAATGCTAATTTCCTGGCCTTCTTCCAACCCGGAAATTTGATTTTCATAAACATCAAAAACTGCCCACACATTATCTAAATCGGCAATTTTATAAAGCGGCTGCCCCTGGTCTACGTAATCTCCTTCCTGTACCATTTTTTCAGTCACCGTTCCACTCACGGTAGCATAAACCGGGAAATTCTCCTTTACACGGCCGGATTCTTCAATAGCATTAATCTGCTTATCAGACAGTTTCCAAAGCTTCAGTTTATTCCTTACCGCGTTGTAAAGCGAAGGCTGGTTTTCCTTTAATCTTGCGGCGGTTAAAAGCTCCTGCTGGGCAGAAACCAGTTCCGGCGAGTAAATGGTGGCAAGTAACTGCCCGCGCTTTACCTGCTCGCCGGTGGTATTGATATTCAGGTTTTCTATACGCCCGGCGAAATAGGAAGTTTGTACCGCATTTGCCTCTTCATTTATTTCGATTTTCCCAGATAGCGTAAGGCCACCGGCTGCCGCATTTGCTTTCCCCACGCTGGTGGTTTGGATATTTGCAAGCGCCATGGCATTTTTGGTAAGGCTGAATTGCTCCGGAGACAGTCCCGAATCACCAGATGCTGCCGGTATAAGATCCATCCCGCAGATGGGGCAATCCCCCGGCTCTTCCCGCATAATTTGTGGATGCATGGAACAGGTCCACATTTGCGAATCGGTTTCATGATTATGATCCTCAACAGAGACTTCAGTATTGGCAGTTTCCCCGGTTCCTCTTCCGAAGAAAAGATAACCCAGCGCAAGCCCACATAGAAGGATTACAATGTAAATAACAAACTTCTTCATATTATTAAATTTTTATCAGCTTTTTTACAATTACCATCTTCAGCAAATAGAAAAAAGAGCAGAAAAACAGACTCAAAGAATAAACGCAGAAACAGCAATACCATGCAGTCTATTTCTTTTTCTATATTCTTTATTCTTTTTTCATTCTTCCTTTATCTGCTTAAATAATTTACCATTGCCGCCTGCAGGTAATAATTTTTCACGGCCTCTATAAAACCTAGCTGAAATTTTAGCTGCATCTCCTGTATTTCCAGCACATCATTAAAATCCATGGTTCCGGTTTCATAATTTTTGACCAGGATCTCCTCGGCATCATTGGCCTGTTCTATGTTCTTCAAATAAGTGGCAGCGGTAATTTTTGCTGAATTGCGCATATTCACCGCCTCCTTCAGCATTGTTTCCAGTTTAAGCCGCTTATTTTCCTTTTGCGCCATGATTTCCTGCTGCCTTAGTTCATTTTGCCGGGTCACCGATTTGTATTTACTGCTGAAAATTGGAATAGACACCGAAATAATAGGCATCAGGATATCTTTGCCATTATCACTAAAATCCATATCCACGCGTTCGGCAACACTCACGTAATCTACACCCAGGCCAATTTTGGGCAAAGCTTCCTTTTTATTTACTTTTTCAGCCTCGGTAACCGAGCCGTACATTTCTTGAAATTTTAACAATTCCGGGTGTACTTCTGAAATCTTTTCTTCGGAAAAATCCTCCTCCGGTAAAGCCAGGGAATCGGGAATTAAAAGCGGCTGACTATCTTTCCTGTTCAGTAGTTTTTCAAACTGAACATTTTCACTTTCATAATCCTGCTCCAGGGTTTGCGCCTGTTGAGCAAGATCGTTTTGTCGCATTTGGAGCCGGAGCACGTCTACCGCCGAAGCACTTCCCACCTCCAGGGAAGTTAACGCCAGTTCATGATAAGTATCCAGCAGTTCCACATTCTCCTCCAGCACCTGCTGCCTTGCCTGCAAAGCGTAAAGCCGGTAGAAAGATTGTGCCACCGATAAAGCCAGTTTTCGCCTTGCAATGGCAACTTCAGCATATTCTGCATCGGCCATAGCACCCGCATAATTTTTCCTGGCGGTAATGGTGCCAAACCAGGGCAACATCTGCCTTACCGAAAATCGTGCTTTCTGAGGGCCGGTCCTGGTTTCAGGTTCACTTACAAAATACCCCGCGCTGAGTTCTGTATCTGGCAAAGCATCTACTTCTTCAGCTTTCTCTGCCGTTAGCTCATAACGATATTCCAGCGCCCGGAGTTCAGGATTATTCTGCTCCGCCTCCTGGATATAGTTTTGCAGCTGTTGCGCAGTTGCGGAGTGAAGAGTGAAAAGTGAAAAGAGGAAAGCAAAGAGTGAAGAGTGAAAAGTGAAAAGTGAAAAGTGAAGAATCGAATTCTTTACAGACCTTTTTCTCTTGAAATTAATATCCAGACTTATTGTTTCTCTTTTTACCATAACTAATTATTTTTAGGTTTGGCTGTTTTAATTGTACTTACCAACATAGCAACCAGTTCCCGGCATCTGGAATACAAATTTTCAAAACTTTGATTATTTAGGTAATCTGAATCTTTCATTAATTCCATCCAGTAAAGCGTCTCATTTGCTTCCTTCAATGCAATACTCAATTTATGGACAAAATCTTTTTTGCTTTCCGCAAATTCAGCTTCGCGAATTAGAGCTCCTATAGCCGTTCCACTCCGTAAGAATTGTTTACTTATCACAAATTCTTTCTTATCTGAAATCAATATTTTATACCTGCTAATAACAAGCAGAGAAAATGCATAGCTCTTATCTTTTAAAATACTTTTACCCATGAATTTTACTTAAAATTTAAACCTTTAAATATTTCTTTCCACTTTGCACTCTTCACTTTTCACTTTTCACTTTTCACTTTTCACTTTTCACTTTTCACTTTGATTTCCTTTCTCCAGCTAAACAATACCGGAACCACGAATAAAGTAATGAGCGCAATCAACATTCCTCCGAAACCGGGAATAGCCATTGGGATCATAATATCACTACCCCTTCCCGTAGAAGTAAGTACCGGCAGTAAGGCCAGAATAGTGGTTGCCGTGGTCATTAAACAGGGGCGAATCCTTTTTTCCCCGGCCTCTATAACTGAAGCTCGTATTTGAGCTTTGGTCTCGGTAACATTTTTCTCAAAAGTCTGGGTGAGGTATGTGGCCATTACCACGCCATCATCTGTCGCAATTCCAAATAGGGCAATAAAACCAACCCAAACCGCCACACTAAGATTAATGGGATGCATCTGGAAAAGTTCCCGCAGGTTTTCTCCGAAGAAATTAAAATTCAGGAACCAGTCCTGCCCGTAAAACCAGATTAGTAAAAATCCGCCGGAAAAAGCCACCGCAATTCCTGTAAAAACCATTAACGAGGTGGAAACAGATTTAAACTGAAAATACAGAATGAGAAAAATGATAATCAGGGATAAAGGTACAACTACAGACAAGGTTTTTTCTGCCCGCAATTGATTTTCATAAGTTCCGGTAAAACGATAGGTAATTCCTTCGGGCACTGTTAATTCGCCGGCATCTATTTTCTGCTGGATAACCTCCTGGGCATTTTCCACCACGTTTACCTCGGCATAGCCATCGAGTTTATCAAAAAGAACGTATCCAATAAGGAAGGTATCTTCGCTTTTAATAACCTGCGGGCCCTGCTCATAACGTATTTCCACCAGCTCGCTTAGCGGCACGGGCTTACCACCTTCCACCGGCACATAAATATCTTTAATATCTTCAGGATTGGCACGTAATTCCCTTGGATAGCGAACTCTTATCCCATAACGCTCCCGGCCTTCCACGGTTTGAGACAGCTGCATTCCGCCTACAGCCACTTCCAGGATCTGCTGCACATCTTCAATGCTTACACCATACCTCCCCAGCCTGTCCCGCTGGATATCGATAAGTAAATAAGGTTTTCCCACAATTCTGTCTGCAAAAACGGCTTCATCTTTAACCCCTTCTGCCTCTTTTAAAATTGTTTCCAGTTTTAAGCCAAAATTTTCAATGGTTTTAAGGTCAGGGCCCTTTACTTTTATCCCCATGGGAGCACGCATCCCGGTTTGCAGCATCACCAGGCGCGTTTCTATTGGCTGCAGTTTTGGAGCAGAGGTAATTCCCGGTAATTTTGTTACCCGTACAATTTCGTTCCAGATATCATCTGGCGACTCAATTCCCGGCCTCCAGTTTCTAAAATACTCCCCGTCTTCATCTTCTATAAGTTCCCCGGCCGTCACCTCGAGCATAGTGGAGATGTTATCATCTTCTTCGGCTTTTTCAAAAATTTCCTGATCCACATTGTTATTTGGATTCAGTAAAAACGTGCTGTCCTTCAGCATAAATAAACCGTCTTCATTTACTTTATAGCGTTGCCGTTCCCCATTCGCGTTGCGCATATATTCAGATTTATACTGAATAATATTCTCATACATGGAAAGCGGGGCGGGATCCAAAGCAGATTCGGTGCGGCCGGCTTTTCCCACCACCGTTTTAATTTCAGGAATATTGGCCACCGCCATATCCAGTTGCTGCAAAATGCGTTTATTTTCTTCAACCCCCGCGTGTGGCAGTGAAGTAGGCATCAGCAGGAAGGAACCTTCATTTAAGGAAGGCATAAATTCTTTCCCGGTATTTTTCATAATCAAAAACCCGAGAATTACTATTAGTGTGGGAATGGATAAAAAGAGGATTTTATTCCGAAGCGCCCAGCGTAAGATCCTGGTGTAATAATTTCTGAAGAGCATAAAACCGCCCAATATTCCGAAGGTGATAAGACTAACAAAAATCAGGTTCATAAAAATACTGCGGTCAAAGCCCAGCGGGCGCCAGTATTCGGCTAAAAGAAAAACAATAGCTACTGCGGAAATTACCACGTTTATAAGATTTGACCTTTTCGGGCTTATCTTTTTCTTCAGCAGTAAAATTCCGGTGATGCCGAAGGCCACGAGTACCAGCCCTATAAAATATCCAAATATCATAGCGGTTATTCCCAAAACAATCAGCGCAATATTCGCAATAAAACCAATGCTTGTTTTTGCGGTCCTTTTTCTGAAGAAAGCAGCCGCAAAAGGCGGGATGAGGAATAAAGCCACGATTAAAGACGCAGTCAGGGCCATGGTTTTTGTAAAAGCCAGCGGGCGGAATAATTTACCTTCAGCACCAATCATGGTAAAAACAGGGATAAAACTGATGATGGTGGTGAGTACCGCCGTAAGTATGGCCCCGGAAACTTCAGAAGTGGCATTATAAACCACTGTGTTTATGGGCAGTTTATTTCCGTTTTCATCTAAATTTAGCTCATCAAGGTGCCGCAGGATATTTTCAGAAAGGATCACTCCAACATCTACCATGGTTCCAATAGCAATGGCAATTCCCGAAAGCGCCACGATATTGGCGGGAATCCCGAATACCTTCATCGCGATAAAAACCATGAGCACCGCCACCGGCAGCAAACCCGAAATCAATACAGAAGCACGAAGATTATAAACCATTACGATAATTACCAGGATGGTAATAAGAATTTCCATGGTGAGCGCTTCATTTAAAGTGCCCAAAGTTTCCTGTATAAGTTCTGTACGGTCATAAAACGGAACAATGGTCACCTGGGAAGTACGTCCATCTTCCAGTGTTTTAGAGGGAAGTCCGCCGCTAATTTCATCAATTTGCTCTTTCACATTATTGATCACCTCCAGCGGATTCGCGCCATAGCGCGCCACGACCACTCCTCCAACAACCTCGGCTCCTTCCTTATCCAGGATTCCGCGGCGCTGTGCCGGGCCCACACTTACATTAGCAATATCTCCTATGCGCAGCGAAGTAAACTCTTCAGAAGTAATGACCGTATTTTCTATATCTTCAACAGACTCTACGTAGCCGAGACCGCGTACCAGGTACTCCGCACGGTTTATTTCTAAAGTCTGCGCGCCAATATCGCGGTTGCTTTCCTTTACCGCTTTCACCACTTCAGGCAGTCCAATATTGTACTGCCGCATCAGTTCAGGATTTACATCTATTTGATATTCCTGAACATAACCGCCTATGGAAGCTACTTCAGAAACCCCGCTGGCGGAAGAAAGCGCATATTTCACATAATAATCCTGAATGCTCCGCAGTTCCTGTAAATCCCAGCCGCCGGTAACATTTCCATCCTTATCCCTGCCTTCCAGCGTGTACCAGAAAATTTGCCCCAGACCGGTGGCATCTGGCCCTAAGGTGGGATTTACCCCTTCCGGTAATAAGTTGGCGGGAAGGGAATTCAGTTTTTCGAGGATACGGCTACGGCTCCAGTAGAAGTCCACATCTTCTTCAAAAATGATGTAGATACTGGAGAAACCAAACATAGAAGAACTCCTTATGGTTTTTACCCCTGGAATACCCAGTAAAGAAGTGGTTAGCGGATAGGTGATCTGGTCCTCAATATCCTGCGGGGAACGGCCTGCCCATTTGGTAAAAACAATCTGCTGGTTTTCCCCAATATCGGGAATGGCATCTACGGCCACAGGATTGGAGGGCAAAAACCCAAGATCCCATTTAAACGGAGCATTTACCAAGCCCCAGCCCACAAAAAGCACTAAGAGCAGTACGGCTACAAGTTTATTTTCAATTAAAAATTTTATGCCTTTATTAAGCATCTTTGAAATGTTTAAGTAATAGACTCAGATTGATAATCCACAGCGAAATTTGCAAAGAGGCGGCTGCGATTATTTGGGAAATCCGGAAAATTAAGCAGGGACAATTTTGGATGTTTGCATTACGCACCTATGAAAATGCACCTTTTCAGACTACCCAATTTCAGACTACCCAATGGGTTCTAAAACTTAAAATTCAAATAAGGAAAGTCTCGTGGAGAACAGGAAGGTCCTTCACCAGCAAGGGAGGAATATAATCTTTAAATGGTACCACATTTTGTGGCAGGCTTTCGAATAAATTAAGATATGAATAACTGAAAGCCGTGAGGAAAAGCTGCTGTTCAAAATCGAAAGAATGAAAAGAATTCTTCAGTTCATCCTGGCCGTGCACCGCAATTTTCTCATTGCTGCAACAGGAAGTTTTATTAAGCCCCTCTTTGGAAGAAGGCATTTCCATGCCGCAGGTTTTAGCTTTAGACAAAACAGCCTGATCAACTAAAATGCTTCCGCAGAAGTGTTTATCCACAGTAAACGATAAGGTGGAAAACAACACCAGCAGAGCCAGCAGAAAAGATGATATTTGAGTGATTATTTTTTTCACGCTAATGCAAAGATAAAAAATATAAATCATCTGATTTTCAATATTTCTGAAAGGAATTATGATTTTATCGATTCTTAGCTTTTTAGTTTGGTTAAACTTTTACCTCCATTTCGAGATCCATTGAACCCAGCGGATAATAATCAGAATTTATTTACAATTTTTTCGTTTAAAATTCACCCCCTGTTTGTAAATTTATGAATTTCAACTACTTAAAAACAAAAATCATGGAACATGATAAAATTATTGCAGTGGTGGGCGCAACCGGCGCACAGGGAGGATCTTTAGTTCGTGCAATCCTGAATGATCCTGAAGGAGGCTTTAAAGCGAGGGCTATTACCCGCGATGCCGCCTCAGATAAAGCTATCCACCTACAAAGTTTAGGAGCTGAAGTTGTAGAGGCCAATGTAGACGATAAAGAAAGTCTCATTAAGGCTTTTAAAGGAGCATACGGCGTGTACTGCGTCACTTTTTTCTGGGAACATTTTTCTCCGGAAACCGAAATGAAACATGCAAAAAACATGGCAGAAGCTGCGAAAACCGCAGGAGTGAAGCATGTAATCTGGTCTACTCTGGAAGATACGAGAAAATGGGTGCCGCTTGATGACGACAGGATGCCTACCCTGATGGAGAAATATAAAGTGCCCCATTTTGACGGAAAAGGAGAAGCCAATGATTACTTTATTAAGAGCGGGATTCCTTATACCCTATTGCACACCTCGTTTTACTGGGATAATTTTATAAATTTTGGCATGGGGCCTCAGCCGGGAAAAGATAATGAATGGAGCATTACGCTACCCATGGGCGATAAAAAACTTCCAGGGATTGCAGCGGAAGATATTGGGAAGTGCGCGTACCAGTTTTTTAAAGGAGGGGAAAAATATACAAATGCAAGCATTGGCATTGCCGGAGATCACTTAACCGGGGACGAAATTGCAGCAACTTTTACTAAAGTGCTTCAGAAAAAGGTGAATTGTAATAAAGTTTCCCCTGAAATGTTTCGGAGTTTTGATTTTCCGGGCGCAGATGACCTGGGCAATATGTTCCAGTTTAAGGCAGATTTTGAAGATTACTTTTGTGGTGCCCGTAACCTGGAATTCAGCAGGAAATTAAATCCTGAAATGCTTTCTTTTGAAGACTGGCTTATCAAAAACCGGGAAAGTTTTGAAAAGAGTACCGCAGCTTCTGTACAGGAATAATCATTGGGTGCGTCCTGATGCATTTCTAAGGCGATAATAATAAAAAGCGGGAAGTAAAATAAGGATAAAAACGGGATGTATTAAAAAGCGTCGTACATAAAAGAGGGCTAGATAATGCTCGTATTCAATATTCAGCAGAAGAAAAACAAAAGCTGAACCGCCAATGAGCAGAAGAATGCCATAGAGCAGGGAGGCAAATTTCACGATATTTTTATCCCGATAGGCGAGATATAAAATGGCCAGGGAAATTGCAGTATTCAGCAAAAACCGCAGTAAAAGGTTGAAGAGCAATGGCCAGAAATTATATTCTGGAACCTCGTGGTGCAGGTAATCTCTCTGGTAGAATTCGATAAGCGGATCGTAAAAAAGGTCCTTTTCGAACATACGAATCAAAATCAGCAATACTACCAATAACCCTAGCCCAAGCAATCTAAGGTACTTCATGATTTTCTCACTTTAGAATAATTACGCACCCAAATAAGCCATAAAATAAAAACAGTTCCATAAATTATAAGCGGAAACATGATGCTGTGCAAAAATGAGGTGTACTGTGGCAGTTCGTAAAGTCCGATGGCCAAAAGGGCAATTCTCAACACATTCATGGCATAAATTATTACGCTCCCAGCAAAAATATACAATAAGCTCGGGCGGGGTTTACCAAAAAATGACAATATAAAAGCAGTAAACAAAATGATGATACTTATAGAATTACAGCCCTCTACGATCCTGGCCAGATAATAATCGTTTACAAAAAGTTTCATGGAAAGCTCGGTTTTGTGGGGCAATACGGCGCCATCATAACCAAAAGCATCAATAATTGTCTCACTTTGCACTCCTACCAGGTGAGTAATAAAATCAGGAAAATATTTTTCTGACCGGAAAAATTTGAGGTAGGCATTGTAGAACATGGAAAACACGAAATAGCTGCCCAGGAACATACCCATAAACCTAAGCACCGATCCGTATTTCCTGAATAATTTAAGCAAAAAATCTTTCTGTTTTTAACAAATTTATACAAATAGAAAAGCTTGCCGACTATAAAAAATCAAATACTTTTGCAGAAAATATCAACCTTATGCCATTTCAGAAATTAAAACCACAGGTAGAAGCGATTTTAGAGAATAAAAAACTTTCTGTAGAGCACCGCCTTACGCAGGTATGCGAGCTTTTGCAGGAAAATATTCCTTATTACGATTGGGTTGGTTTTTACTTTAAAAACGGCGATAAGGAAGAGCTGAAACTGCATTCTTTTGCAGGCGAACCCACAGACCACACCATTATTCCTTTCGGCAAAGGCATTTGCGGGCAGGTTGCGGTTTCCAATAAGAATTTTGTGGTGCCAGATGTAAAGGCACAAAACAATTATATTGCCTGCAGCATTCATGTAAAGGCTGAAATTGTGGTGCCCTTATTCCTGAATGGTGAAAATATTGGCCAGATTGATATAGATTCCCATACCGAAGACCCATTTTCTCATGAAGATGAAGTCTTTTTGGAATGGGTAAATAAAAAGGTAGCTGACATTTTAGAGGGACGAAGTTAGACTTACGAGGTTAGAGGTTAGAGGTTAGAGGTTAGAGGTTAGAGGTTAGAGGTTAGAGGTTAGAAAGTAAAAAATAGAAAGTGAATCTGGAATAGCTATGAATTAACTCATTATCAATTTTTTGAGATGCTCAGCAGAATTTTCTCCTTTTAAATAAATAATCACCACTTCCCTTTAGCCCGTAAAGTACATTTTCCGGCTGGTCGCTATATATCTTTTCATGAGAAACTTTTCCCATAGAAAGGAAATTTACCAGTTGCAATACCACATTTCTATTAAAATTCCCGCCCAGCGCAAAATTCCCTCCATCATTATTAACAAATATGTAGAGTGGACGAAAACGGGAAGTTAACTTTTCTTCTTCAGCTTCCTCATTTTCAATTTTCGTGTTTTTATCAGAAAAACCAGTATAACAAATGCCGGGCGCAGGATAATGAACGGCAGTATCTGCCATAATACGTTTTTCCAGCAAATCCAGTTTTTGGCCAGGATCCTCTTCAGCATTAAGATCTTCGAGCCAGGCCTTATTCTCTTGGGAAGTTAAGATAAGAGGTTTCTCCTGGGCAAAGGAGAAGTTGCCAAAAACAGAGAAAAAAAGAAAACGAGGGTGTTGAATTTTCTCTTCATATCTATATGATTAAAAAAGAACCAGGAATCAAAAATTAGATACTTATTCCCTTTTCTGTACTTCATACTTCAAACCTCGAACCTCGTACTTCGAAGTTACATTCCCGTTCTTATTGCCTCTACAGGATCTAATTTTGAAGCGGAAATTGCCGGGATTATTCCGGAAATAAGGCCAATTATAGCAGAAACCACTGTACCTATAAAGATATTAAGCGGAGATAGCACGAATTCAAAATCGCCTGTGAATTGGGAAGCGATAAGGGAGACGATCCATACAAAGAACAAACCAATTAAACCTCCAATAACCGAAAGGATGATTGCTTCAAACAAGAATTGGGACAAGATGAATTTGTTCTTAGCTCCCAGGGATTTTTGAATCCCAATTAAACTTGTTCTTTCTTTTACACTTACAAACATAATATTGGCAATTCCAAAGCCCCCGACCAGCAGGGAGAATCCGCTAATAATAAGGCCAATTAAATTCAACTGTCCGGTAATAGTGTCTATAAAATCGGCAAATCCCTGCACCCGGTTCACAAAGAAGGTATTTACCTCTTCCGGTTTTAATCCACGGTAGCTACGAAGCTGCTGCTCTACCATCGCCACAAATTCATCATTATCTGTTCCTGCTTCCGGTTTTAAAATAATCTGGCCAAAAATATTTTCGTTGTTATCCCCAAAAATGCGTCTGGTAAAATTCACCGGCACCATTACCTGGCCATCCCGGGAATTCCCCATTAAGCCGGAGCCTTGTTTTTCTAAAACCCCAATTACCGTGAGCCGGTGCCCGTACATACGCACCTGTTTCCCCAGGGGATTGGAATTTCCGAAGAGATTTTGGGCTATCTCATAGCCAAGCACCAATACGGCCGCCCCACTGGCAGATTCGGCTTCAGAATAAAACCTGCCTTCAGCAATTTCAAATTGCTCAATATCATAAAACCCGTTAGTTACCGCCACCACACCAACACCGGTACTGGTGATATCCTGGTATTTTATAGAAGCCTGCGGCACCCCCTGGGCGAAAGTACCGGCCGCAACATCAGGCAGACTTCTCATTAAATACTGGTATTCATCATAAGATACATGCGGAAATTGTTGCCGCTTCCACTGCGGAATATCACTGGGGCCAAAAGAATATTTCATGATAATCAGGGTGCTGTTGTCCAGGGCGTTAAGACTTCCTTTCACTTCACGTTGCAGGGAATCTACGGCAGCAAGTACAGCTATAATTGAAAAAATACCAATAGTAACACCTAACAACGACAAAAATGTACGAAGCTTGTTATTGCGTAAAGCGTTCCATGCAAAAATGAAACTTTCCTTAAGGATACGTAAATAAATCAGCATAGTGAAGATAGCCGGTTTTACAGGATTTAAAGATAAGACGCAGGCGGCAATTATTCGTTACAAAATTAATTGATAAATAAGAACACCAGCCTTTAATTTTTTTAGGTGATTTACTTACTTTTGCCACCTCAACAAACACAACGCAATGAGCAACTTAAAACAAGCTAAATCTGCTTTAATTTCCGTTTTCAGCAAAGAAGGTTTAGCGCCTATCGCTAAAAAGCTTGATGAACTGGGAATTAGCATTTATTCTACCGGAGGAACAGAAAAGTTTATCAAAGACCTGGGAATAAATGTGATCCCGGTAGAAGACGTTACTTCCTACCCCTCTATTTTGGGCGGAAGGGTAAAAACGCTTCATCCTAAAGTTTTTGGTGGCATACTTAACCGGCAGGATAATGAAAGTGATGTGAGCGAGCTGGAAAAATTTGAAATTCCTCAAATAGACATTGTGATTGTGGATCTATACCCTTTTGAAAAAACCGTGGCTTCGGGCGCTTCAGAAGAAGATATTATAGAAAAAATAGACATTGGCGGGATATCTCTAATTCGTGCCGCGGCCAAGAATTTTAAAGATGTGGTATGTGTTTCTTCCGTAGAAAATTATAAGGAATTAGAAAACCTGCTGAAAGAGAAAAACGGCGAAACCAGCCTTGCCGACAGAAAACGATTTGCCGCCAAAGCTTTTAATGTTTCTTCCCATTACGACACCGCAATTTTTAATTATTTTAACCAGGAAACTGGTATTCCTGCTTATAAAGAAAGCATTGGCACCGGAAAGCAATTGCGTTACGGCGAAAATCCGCATCAAAAAGGGATGTTCTATGGAGATTTTGACGCGATCTTTGACAAATTACACGGCAAGGAACTGTCATATAACAACCTTTTAGATGTAGATGCTGCAGTGAACCTGATGGGAGAATTTAAAAACGACGCGCCTACTTTTGCTATCCTGAAGCATAATAATGCCTGCGGAATTGCCCAGAGGGAAACCATTCACCAGGCTTATGTTGATGCTTTGGCCGGAGACCCGGTTTCAGCTTTTGGTGGCATCCTTATCAGCAATGTGGAAATTGATAAGCCTACTGCTGAAGAAATCCACAAATTATTCTGCGAAGTGGTAATTGCCCCTTCTTTTTCTGCCGAAGCGGAAGAAATCCTTAAAGGAAAGAAAAACAGGATTTTACTTGTTCAGAAGGAGACAGAATTGCCAAAAACCCAGGTGAGGACCTGTCTCAACGGAGTTTTGGTTCAGGACAAGGATCTAAAGACCGATGCCGTTGAAGATTTAAAGTACGTTACAGATAATAAACCTACAGAAGAAGAGTTATTGGACATGATGTTTGCATCCAAAATTTGCAAACACACCAAATCAAACACCATAGTGCTAGCCAAAAACAAGCAGCTTTGCGCCAGCGGAACCGGGCAGACTTCCCGGGTAGATGCTTTAAGGCAAAGTATAGAAAAAGCTCATGCCTTTAATTTTGACCTTAAAGGTGCGGTTATGGCCAGCGATGCTTTTTTCCCATTCCCGGACTGTGTGGAAATTGCCGGAAATGCGGGAATATCGGCAGTGGTACAGCCGGGCGGTTCTATAAAAGACCAGGAAAGCATAGACTATTGCAGTAGAAATAATATTGCCATGGTGCTTACGGGAACGCGCCATTTTAAACATTAATTTTAGTACATTTACCAAACCTCAACACAGATTATTATATGGGATTTTTCGACTTTCTCATTGAAGAAATAGCAATAGATTTAGGAACCGCAAATACACTTATTATTCATAATGATAAGGTGGTAGTGGACAGCCCTTCCATAGTGGCAAGGGACAGGACTTCCGGAAAAATTACGGCGGTAGGGAAAGAAGCTGCGATGATGCAGGGAAAAACTCATGAGAACATTAAAACCATTCGCCCTCTTAAAGATGGGGTGATCGCAGATTTTGATGCCAGTGAGAAAATGCTCACCATGTTCATTAAAGAAATTCCCGCGCTTAAAAAGAAGATGTTCACTCCTGCCCTTAGAATGGTAATCTGTATTCCATCAGGGATTACCGAAGTGGAAATGCGTGCGGTAAAAGAAAGCGCCGAGCGTGTAAATGGAAAAGAGGTATATCTTATTCACGAGCCTATGGCCGCTGCTATTGGTATTGGTGTTGATATCATGCAGCCTAAAGGAAATATGATCGTGGATATAGGTGGTGGTACTACAGAAATTGCGGTGATTGCCCTTGGAGGTATTGTTTGCGATAAATCTATAAAAGTCGCCGGAGACGTTTTTACCAACGATATTGTTTATTATATGCGCACGCAGCACAACCTCTATGTTGGAGAGCGTACTGCGGAAAAAATTAAGATCCAGATAGGAGCTGCCACTGAAGACCTGGAAGTTCCACCGGAAGAAATGAGCGTACAGGGTCGGGATCTTTTAACCGGAAAACCCAAACAGGTTAATATTTCCTACAGAGAGGTGGCCAAAGCACTGGATAAATCCATTCTCCGTATTGAAGACGCGGTAATGGAAACCCTTTCACAAACCCCTCCGGAACTGGCTGCCGATATATATAATACCGGGATTTACCTTGCCGGGGGTGGTTCCATGCTTAGAGGGCTGGACAAACGTTTGTCACAAAAAACAGATTTACCGGTGTATATCGCAGAAGATCCACTAAGAGCTGTGGTAAGAGGCACTGGAATTACACTGAAGACATTAAACCGATACAAAGGGATATTGATAAAGTAGGGAAATAGCGTGGTATGCAGCAAATATTTAATTTTCTTATTAGGAATAAGAATAACATCCTATTCTTGTTACTGCTGGCGCTGTCTATATTTTTTACCATCCAAACCCACTCTTTTCACAAGAGCAGGTTTATAAGTTCAGCCAATTTTGTAACTGGCGGAATATATAACTGGGCCAATAATTTCCAGACTTATCTTCACCTGGATGAATATAATAACCGGTTGCTGGAAGAGAACAACCAACTCCGGAATATGCTCACCAACCTTAATGTGAAGGACACAGCAGTGGTTAAAAACCACCTGGACTCTACATCCTTCAGCGGTGACTACTATTTTAGATCGGCTACTGTAATTAACAACAATTACTCCAAGATAGACAATTACCTAACTATTAACAAAGGGGAAGTTGATGGCATAGCGCCCGAATTTGGTGTGGTAACCAGCAAGGGGATTATTGGAATTGTAGACCGGGTAAATGATCATTTTTCCCGGGTGATCTCCATTTTAAACAGCCGTTCTAAAATTAATGCCCAGTTGAGCAAAACCAATCATTTTGGAAGCCTTGTCTGGAACGGCAAAGACCCAAATGTAGTGCAGCTTGTAGACGTGCCCAGGCAGGCGCCGCTGGAAAAAGGAGACACCATAATTACCGGAGGCAGATCTTTAATTTTTCCAAAAGGATTGCCCATTGGGAGTGTAAAAGATTTTAGCCTGGACCCTACCCAAAGTTATTACACCATAAATATTGACCTCTTTAATGACATGACCAATATTGGCTACGTGTACATTATTGAGAACGTAAACCGGGAAGAGATTGAATCCCTTGAAGACATTGATGAGTAGCAGTATTTTCTCAAATATCGCCCGTTTTATAGGATTGATTTTCCTTCAGGTACTGGTATTGAACAACATCAATTTCCTGGGGTACATTAACCCTTACCTGTATTTTCTCTTTATTTTGCTTTATCCGTTCAACTCTAACAGGAGCCTGTTTTTACTACTGGCGTTCCTGCTTGGCATAAGTATTGATCTTTTTGAAGACAGCGGCGGGATTCATGCCACGGCCTGCCTGGTCACTGCTTTTATAAGGCCACAGTTTTTAAGATTTTCCTTCGGGATAAGTTACGATCATCAAACCTTAAGGCTTTCAGCTACTCCATTTGGGGCACGGCTGAGTTATATATTTTTAATGGTAATGGTGCATCATTTTATACTTTTTTCTTTGGAAATGTTTAGCTTTAGTCATATACTTTTAATTCTGAAAAAAACAATCTTTTCAGGCATTTTCACCATAATTTTGGTTTTTCTGAGCCTTTCACTATTCAGTAAAAAATACAGATGAGAAGAGTACTCCTTTATATCTTAATTCTTACCACCGGAATTGCATTTCTGGGACGTCTTTTTTACCTGCAGGTCATCGATACTTCCTTTGCAGTAAGATCCCAAAACAACGCGATTAAAGTAGTATATGATTATCCGCAGCGAGGATACATTTACGACCGCAATGGCAATCTCATGGTTTCCAACCAGCCTTCTTATGATGTGATGGTGATCCCCAGGAACCTAAAGCCGTTTGACACCCTGGAATTCTGTAAAATCCTTAGTCTTACTCCCAAAGAACTTGGAAAAAAACTGGACAAGGCAAAGATTTATTCTCCAATGTTACCTTCAGTGGTAATTCCGCAGCTTACAAAAAGCGAGTACGCCATACTTCAGGAGAAAATGAGAAAGTATGAAGGATTTTATATTCAGAAGAGATCTCTAAGAGACTATCAGGTAGACCACAGCGCGAATGTGCTGGGATATATTGCTGAAGTGAACCAGCATATCGTGAATTCTAATCCCTACTATATTTCCGGAGACCTTATTGGCCGTGCCGGGGTAGAAAGTTATTATGAGGATACCCTGCGGGGTGTAAAGGGGGTTAAATATATTCAAAAAGACAGGTTTAACCGGGATATTGGACCCTACAAAGACGGCATTTATGACACGCTTCCCGAGAAAGGCAAAGATATAAGCATCACCATAGATGCGGCCCTCCAGGCATATGGCACAAAACTTATGCAGGGGAAAAGAGGCGGAATTGTGGCCATTGAGCCCGAAAGCGGAGAAATTCTTTCTCTTATTACCGCCCCAACTTATGATCCTGCGAAACTTGTGGGCAGGCAAAGATCTGCAAATTTCACCGAATTATACTACGACACCATTGCAAAGCCACTTTATGACCGCGGGCTTCTGGCCGAATATCCTCCCGGTTCTCCTTTTAAGACGCTTAATGCACTTATTGGCCTTCAGGAAGGAGTAGTAGATACCAATGATGCCTTTAGCTGCCACCAGGGCTACAGTTATGGCCGAGGGAGAAAACTGGGATGCCACTCGCATGCAAGTCCGCTAGACATGATCCCAGGCATAGCGCAGTCCTGTAATTCATATTTTGCTCAGGTATACCGTAAGATTATTGAAAAATATCCTACGCCCCAGGAAGGCATAGACGCCTGGAATGCACATCTCAAAAGTTTTGGACTAGGAGATTATTTAGGATCAGACTTAAGTACGGGAAGACCTGGTAAAATCCCCAATTCCGGATATTACAACCAGATCTACGACTATCCCACCTATAAATGGTATGCTACGGCAACTCTTTCTAATGCCATTGGACAGGGAGAGGTTTTAATGACCCCGGTGCAGCTGGCTAATATGGCTGCTACCATTGGTAACCGCGGCTGGTATTATACGCCTCATATTCTCAAAAAAGTAGAAGGAAAAGACATTGATATCGAAAAGTTTACCACAAAGAATTTTACTACTATAGATGCCAAAAATTTTGACCCTGTTGTAGAAGGAATGCACCAGGTGTACAAAAACGGTACAGCCTCCAGCTTGCAAATCCCGGGAATTGAGATTGCAGGGAAAACAGGTACGGCAGAAAATTTCACTAAAGTTCATGGTAAAAGGGCACAGCTTACAGACCATTCCATATTTGTGGCCTTTGCCCCTGTAGATCATCCAAAAATTGCTATTGCCGTGTTTGTGGAGAACGGTTATTGGGGTAGCCGGTATGCAGGTAGAATTGCAAGCCTTATGATTGAGAAATATCTTAAAGGCAATATTACCAGAACAGATTTAGAGGAGTGGGTTTTAAACCATAGCCTTGAAGAAGAGTACAAAAAACCGCTGCAGGATGAACCTTTTTTAATAAATGATGGCAAGAAGTACGGCTGGCTTTGATTGGCTAACAATTTTTATATACGTAATACTGGTTTTTTTTGGTTGGGCAAATATTTACTCGGCATCACTGGGTGATAATACAACTTCCTACTTTGACCTCAGCCAGGTTTATGGAAAACAGGGATTATGGATCATTCTCAGCTTTTTGATCATTATAATTGTACTTTCCATTGAAGCAAAATTTTACCAGCGTTTTTCTAGTGTTATTTATATTATTTCACTGCTTTCCCTTGCGGGGCTTTATGTCTTCGGAAAAACCATTTCCGGGGCTACCTCCTGGTATTCCTTTGGAGGACTTAGCATACAGCCTTCGGAATTTGCAAAAATGGCCACAGCACTTGCCCTTGCCAAGTATTTAAGTGACATACAAACCAATATTAGCCAGCTTAGCCATCAGTTTAAGTCTTTTATTATTATTGCCCTGCCCGCACTTCTTATTGTACCCCAGCCAGATCCTGGAAGCGCCCTGGTTTACGCGGCATTCTTTTTTCCGCTTTACAGGGAAGGGCTTTCCGCACTTTACCTCATAATTGGCTTTTCCGGCATAGCAGTATTTATCTTAACCTTACTTTTGGGGCCCGTGTGGGTAAGCGTGGGCGCTGTAGTGCTTGGCCTGGTGCTCATATTTATGAAAAAAAGAAGACGCCCAAACAGATTTATTATTATCAGTCTTATGGCCATTGCCATTGGCTTATCCTTTTCTGTAAATTATATATTTGAAAATATTTTTGAACAGCGCCACCGGGACAGATTTAATATTGTTCTGGGAAAGGAAGTGGATTCCCGCGGAATTGGCTATAACACCAATCAAAGCGAAATAGCCATTGGCAGTGGCGGCTGGTTTGGAAAAGGCTGGACAGAAGGAACTCAGACCAAAGGCCATTTTGTACCGGAACAGCATACAGATTACATTTTTAGCACAGTTGGTGAGGAATGGGGCTTTATAGGAAGCGCAGCGGTGGTCATTCTTTTTGTAATGCTGCTTTTAAGGCTTATTGTACTGGCAGAAAGGCAAAAGACACAATTTAACCGCATCTATGGCTACAGCGTTATTGGGATTATGTTTATCCACTTCCTGGTAAATATAGGAATGGTTATAGGCGTTTTTCCTACCGTTGGTATTCCCCTTCCGTTCTTTAGTTATGGTGGCTCAGGATTATGGGGATTTACCGTATTGCTCTTTATCTTTATTAAACTGGATTCTGAAAGAATGTCTTTCTAATGTTTACCTGATCCTTTAATTTATAAAGTAGAGGTTATAATATTCATCTTCCTTCCACACACGTTAACAGCAGGCTGAATAATGCTCCAAATAAAGTTGTTGCGATAAAAATTTTCCTGGAATTATAAATTTTACTTATAAAATTCCAGTTGTATAAGTAAATATATGCAGGAAAAAGAAAAATAGTATCTCCTAAATATTCTTCTACCTGAAAAGCGGAATTTAGATGAATAGTAAAATACCGGGTGAGGACCAGTAGAATAATTCCGAAAATAAATAAAGAATTTGCCCGTGCAACTCCCTTTTTTAACCGATTCCTGCAGTTATCCCTCCCCCTACCGCTCATCCATATATAGGCAGTAAAGCAAAATCCCAGGCTTACGGCAAGTGTTGAGAAAAAGAATAATTCGATAAAATTCAATTTCAAATAGTTATTCCAAATTCCCGCTTCCAATGCACTTTTATATATAGAAATTTTAGAGAAAATCCGGAATAAATAATTTAGAACAACTGAATATCCCATCCCAATAATTACTCCTGAATAAAATTGAAATGAGGTAATTTGCTTTACTGAAAATTCAGGTTTTATTTTTTTAAAGGTCCGGCCTAATTCCACTGAAAAATATCCTGTCTTCAATTTTATAATATCTTAACCACACTGCTCCACAATTAAAAGCAGCGCTGCCACAAGTAGTATTATTACAGGATAAACTATCTTCCTTTTCATACTTCAATTTAAAAAAATAGCGCCCTGAGAAATTCAGGACGCTGATTATATTAAAAGACACAACTTTATTAATCTTTAATATTAGCATATTTAGACTTGGACTTATTAATGTTATTCATCTTCATGTCTGCAAGCACATTAATAGCTTCTTCCATATACACATCGCTGCTTAGGCTCTTGTGCCATCTGTCTCTCTTCTCTTTTAAAGTAGAATCTGTTGAAAATTCTTTTTCTTCATAAGGCAGAGAAATAAAAGAAAGATGAGTATCGTAATCTTTTAAAGAATCAAATCTTTTCGCCCGCTCGGTTTGCTCTTCCACGTTAGCAGAATACTCATCATAATTTAAAGAATAGTCATTATCCTCACTCTGATTTTTGATCCATTGCGCATTTTCCTCTATTAATTTAAGCTGGGGATTCTCACGCATACGTTCCTTACTATTGGCTATGGCTTCATCAAAATCTACATATCCGTCCCAAACATTATATTTGGCGGGGTCTATCTTATCCCATGGCAACGGATTTTCCTGGTCTTTCTCACCTATATCCACAAAGCTGTACCTGTCTGGCACCACTACGTCACTCTTTACTCCTTCCAGCTGTGTGGAACCTCCACTAACCCTGTAAAACTTTTGGGTAGTAAGTTTAAGTGCTCCAAGATCTCCATACTCATTGTTTCTAAGCCAGCGGTTAAGGTCTATTACATTTTGAACCGTACCCTTACCATAAGTTTGCTTGCTGCCAATAATAATCGCTCTTTTATAATCCTGCATGGCGGCCGCCAGAATTTCTGATGCAGAAGCAGAAAGTTCATTTACCAATATTACCAGCGGACCATCCCAAAGCACTTCAGGATCTTCGTCTTTCAAAACTTCTTTCCTTTGTCCGTTAGATTTTACCTGTACCACAGGACCCTCCTCAATAAACAATCCTGCAATGTCTACAACGGTTTTAAGGGAACCTCCGCCGTTATTTCTAAGGTCCAGAACAAGCCCCTGCATATTTTGTTCTTTAAGACGTATAATATCTTCTTTTATATCTGAAGCCGCATTCCGGTTTTCATAATCTTCCATATCAAAATAGAATTTTGGCAGGTTGATAATTCCATATTTCTTTCCGTCTTTTTCTACCATAGAGGTTTTAGCATAGGTTTCTTCAATTTCAACCACATCGCGGGTGATGGTAACCTCTTCAATGTTTCCCATTAGCTTTTTACGAACGGTAAGCGTCACCTGCGTACCTTTTGGGCCTTTTATGAGGTCTACCGCATCATTAAGGCGCATTCCCACGATACTTACTGCATTCTCTTCATCTTCCTGCTTAACTTTCAAGATCTCATCCCCTTCATCCAGTTCTTCACTTCTCCATGCAGGACCGCCGGAGATCACTTCAGTAATCGTGATATTATCACTCTTCTTTTGAAGCCTCGCTCCTATTCCTTCCAGTTTTCCAGACATGGCAATATCGAATCGGTCTTTGTCCTGTGGTGCAAAATAAAAAGTATGTGGATCAAATTCTTCAACTATGGAATTAATGTACACAGAGAAATAATCGTCTCTTTCAAGATCATCAGTAAAATCATAATATTCATTCAATGTTCCCATGGTAATATCACGGGCCTCTTCTTCAAGCTCGGTATCCAATTTAGTTTCATAATCCGGATCGTTCTCTTTTTTGGCTCTTTCCTCGTCTTTTAAATCCCGGTAAGTAACAAGGGTGGAAAATTTAAGCTGCTTTCTCCACCGCTCCTTCATTTCTTCTTTGGAAGATACGTAATCCAGATCATCATAATCTGTATTAATATGTTCCTTTTCGCTAAAATCGAAAGGTTCGGCAAGTATCTCTTTATACAATGCCCTGGTCTCTTCCATTCTCTTATTTAATGTAGTGTAGGCAAGGTCAAAAAAATCTATTTCTTTATTCTTGATCTGGTCGTCTATCTGATCTTTAAAGGCACTGAATTTTTCCACATCTGCAGCATATAAAAAGCGCTTGGAAGGGTCCAGTGATTCGAGAAAATCTTTATAAACATTAGCTGAAAATTCGTCATTAATGTCCTTGGCATCATAATGTCCCTGGTTAAGGACATAGGTAATAAGATCTATTAAGAGTTTATCTTTATTTGGATCTTCAAATTTTTTGGTCGTAAAACTACATGCTGAAGCAGCCATCACCATCAGCATTATTAGTATTTTAAAATTTCTTTTCATAAACTGCATAAGTTTCATCATTATTCTTCTCCCAAATACATTAAAAATTGTGCCAAGCTTGGAAAGGCCAGCTATTTTTTGTTAAAGCACTAAGATAAGCTTTCCTTTGGAAATTACTATTTTAGCACACGTAAAAATATTTGCTATGCCCAAAGAAAAACCACTTATCCTAATCACTAATGATGATGGCATCACAGCACCCGGTATTAGGGCGTTATTGGAGGTAATGAAGGAACTTGGAGATGTTGTTATTGTGGCTCCGGACAGCCCTCAAAGTGGTATGGGGCATGCCATTACCATAAGCGACACCCTCTTTTGTGAACCGGTAACCATTAAGAAGAATTATAAACACAAGGAATACAGCTGCTCCGGCACCCCTGCTGATTGCGTTAAAATTGCCACACAGGAAATTTTACATCGCAAGCCCGATCTTTGTGTTAGCGGCATAAACCATGGCTCCAACTCTTCTATAAACGTAATTTACTCCGGCACCATGAGCGCGGCAGTAGAAGCGGGAATAGAAGGAATACCCGCAATAGGTTTTTCCCTGCTGGATTATTCCCTTACCGCAAATTTTGAGCCTTCGAAAAAATACGTCAAGAAAATAACCCAGGATGTTTTAAAACACGGACTTCCAAAAGGAGTGGTGCTTAACGTAAACCTACCAAAGTTGCCGGCCTCTAAAATTAAAGGCATAAAAATATGCCGACAGGCACAAGCACACTGGGAGGAAGAGTTTGACAAAAGAACCAATCCACAGGGCAGGGACTACTTTTGGCTTACAGGAAAATTTGTAAATAAAGACGAGGGGGAAGATACAGATGAGTGGGCCCTGAAAAATGGCTACGTTTCGGTGGTGCCGGTACAGTTCGATCTTACCGCTCATCAGTTTATAAGAGAACTAAACAGCTGGAACCTTAATGAATAAACAGGACGTATTTACAGGTTTTTTAGTGGGAATTGCAGCCAATATTTCCGGCCTCTTCCTGTACGTTACTCTATTTTCAGAATTAAATATAGACGATACGCTACAGGACGCAATGAGTAATAACTACCTCGGAAAAATTATTGCACTGGGAGCCATCCTTAATTTCCTGCCTTTCTTCCTTTTTCTGAAGAAAAAACAAAATGCGCATGCCCGGGGAGTTTTAATGGCGAGTATTTTAGCCGCCATTGCAATTGGCATCTCTAAAATTTTAAATTAAAAACCAAAACTTCTACCATTTGAAGTATTACATTATCGCAGGCGAAGCTTCAGGAGACCTTCACGCCTCCAACCTGATGAAGGCATTGAAGAAGACCGATGAAAATGCCCAATTTCGATACTGGGGTGGCGATCTCATGCAGCAACAGGGAGGCAAGCTGGTAAAGCACTACCGCGACCTTGCCTTTATGGGCTTTATTGAAGTGCTTTTTAACCTGCGCACCATCTTAAGGAATATCTCATTTTGTAAAAAAGACATTCTATCGTACAGGCCAGATGTGCTCATCTTTATAGATTATCCCGGCTTTAACCTGCGCATCGCAAAATGGGCGAAAAAAGAAGGTCTTCCCACACATTTCTATATTTCCCCTCAAATTTGGGCCTGGAAAGAAAACAGGATCACCGCTATTAAGCGTGATATAGATAAAATGTATGTTATTCTTCCTTTTGAAAAAGGATTTTATGAGGAAAAACATCAATTCCCGGTACATTTCGTAGGGCATCCGCTTATTGATGCCATTGCTGAAAAAAGGCAAATCCCTACCGAAGATTTTAAAGAAGCATTCCATCTTGATGAAAGGCCCATAATTGCGCTTTTACCGGGGAGCCGGAAACAGGAAATTTCAAAAATGCTGGAAGTAATGTTAAGTGTTGTGGAGGATTATAAAGATTACCAATTTGTAATTGCCGGGGCTCCAAGCCAGGAAAGGGAATTTTACCAGCAATTCATTAAAAAAAGCAATGTACACCTGGTCATGAACCGCACATACGACTTGCTAAGCCATGCCACTGCCGCTTTGGTGACTTCCGGCACCGCAACTTTGGAAACCGCACTTTTTAAGATTCCGGAAGTAGTATGTTACAAAGGCAGTTTTATCTCCTACCATATCGCCAAACGCATCATCAACCTGGATTATATTTCCCTGGTAAACCTTATTATGGAACGGGAGGTGGTAACTGAACTTATCCAAAACGATTTTAATAAGAAGAAGCTTATTATTGAACTGGATAAAATTCTTGATGAAAAACAGCGGGAAAAAATGTTTCGGGATTATTATCTTTTGGAACAAAAATTAGGCGGCACCGGTGCCAGCCAGAAAACGGCCGAACTTATATATAACAGCATCCATGAACAGAAAAACTGAAGCCCGTTTTTTCCTATTTCAGGATTTTAACCTGAATTCTCCTATTGAGCGAAACTTGCTTAAAATATGCGGTTTAATTCTTTTTGCCATGCTCCTTACTTCCTGCGGCAGCTCCAGGTCCCGGGTTTCGAACCATAGGAAAATGGTCTCTTCAGAAAAAAAGTTTAAAACAAATCCCGCGCTTAAACCTGAAGATAAAAGGGTATATAAGGTGATTTCCAACGCCAAAGAATTTGAAGGCACGAGATACAAATATGGCGGCACTACAAAAAGAGGAATGGATTGCTCCGGGCTCATTTATGTAGCTTACCTCGAAGAGGATATTCCCCTGCCCCGTACTTCCCGCGCCATGTCTTTGCAGGGTAAAAGGCTATACCTGGAGGAAGTAACCGCGGGCGATTTGCTGTTTTTCCAGACCAGTAAGAATAAAAAAGTGATCAACCATGTTGGGCTGGTAATAGAGGTCCTGCCGGGTGAAATTCTTTTTATTCACTCCACTACCTCCCGGGGTGTGATAATTTCTTCCTTATCAGAAACTTACTGGCACAATAATTTTGTGATGGCGCGGCGGGTGATTTGATTTTTTCCTATCTTCAGCTGTAAATGCTACGGCCATAAAATTTCTTAATTTCATTTTAATCAAGCTGTGCCTTTTCTTCACAGTGGGAATCGTTGCCGGTTTTTACCTGTCGCTGCAAAAGGAGACTTTGATAATTATTGCTGTTTCGGGATTTCTGCTTTTCCTCTTTTCTTATTTGAGGGCCAGAAAAAACCTGTTCCAGGATGCCTTCTTCGGAATTGTTGCCTGTATTTTCTTTTCTATCGTGGGAATTGGAACCGTTTTTATTCATTCTCCTGAAAATCAACCTACTCATTATCTTAATATTGCTGAAGCCGGAAATTCCCCGGAATTTCTTGAGATAAAAATAGAAGAAGAATTAAAACCCGCACTTTATACTGAAAAATATATCGCCCAGGTAACCGCCGCCTATAATGCTTCTTTTCAAAATTTCTCCAAAAGCATTCATGGAAAGCTGCTCCTGAACATTCAGAAAGATTCGGCTACAAGATGGAAAATAGGCCAGCATCTTATCGTCCCAAACCGCCTTTCTTCATTTGAGCAACCGCTTAATCCATACCTGTTCAACTACGGGAATTACATGGAGCAACTTGGTGTCTCCAGGCAGTTAAATCTTTCCGCGGAAGAAATTTTACCACTCAAAACACAAGAACGCGGCTTAAAAAGCTTTGCTGCAGGGTTACGGGAAAAATGCATTCAAAACCTCCAACAACATTCTTTTTCCCCTGAAGAACTGGCCGTAATCCAGGCACTAATTCTTGGAAACCGGCGCGATATTTCAGCCGAAACCTATAAAAGCTACGCGGCATCTGGGGCAGTGCATATTCTTGCCGTTTCGGGATTGCATGTAGGCATCCTTCTCTTGATTCTTAACTGGCTTTTACGGCCCTTGGAAAGGCTGCCCAAAAATGGCAAATTTTTGAAGCTTCTTTTTGTTTTAACTGCACTCTGGAGTTACGCTTTTGTTGCAGGCCTCTCCCCTTCTGTTATAAGAGCGGTGAGCATGTTTTCTTTCCTGGCTGTAGGAATGCATATTAACAGGAGGACCAGCACCATGAACACCCTTTTCATGTCGCTACTGGTGTTGCTTCTAATCAATCCATTCTACCTCCTGCAGGCGGGATTCCAGCTAAGTTACCTTGCGGTTTTTGCCATTATCGCCATTCAGCCTAAATTGTACATTTTGATTAAAGCTGATAACCGGCTAATTGATTATTTCTGGAAAATATTAAGCGTGAGTATTGCAGCTCAAATTGGGGTACTGCCTTTAAGCCTTTATTATTTTCACCAGTTCCCGGGCCTGTTCTTCATAACCAACCTCGTTATCCTTCCTTTTTTGGGAATTATCCTGGCGGGCGGAATTCTTATTACGGCACTGGCACTTTTCCATATTTTACCTGAGGTCCTTGCCAACATTTACGCAAATTGCATTGCCCTATTAAATGGATTTGTGGAAGTGATCGCAGGAAAAGAATCATTTCTTTTTAGCGATATCTATTTTGATGAATCTATGGCTATAGCCGCTTATCTTCTGATAATTGCCGGCATCGCCTTGTTGTACAATCAAGGTTTCAGAAACCTGGTGATATTTCTATTAGGAATTGTTATTTTTCAAGCCTTGCTTATTTATGAAAGGGCAGAAAAAAAAGGTTCAGAAATGATTGTTTTTCAAAAAAACAGGACTACGCTGTTGGGCTTTAAAAATAAGGATAAGCTTCAAATTTACTGCTCTGATTCCCTTTTTGCCGGGAAAGAAGCATTTTTAAAAGAATACCTGCTAAACAAAAGAATTAAGGATGTGGACTTTAATAATCTTAAAAACCTCTATGCCGTAAATAATAAAAAGTTGTTGGTAATAGACAGTGCAGGAGTATATGATGTAACAAATTTAAAACCTGAAATGATCTTGTTGAGCAGTTCTCCAAAAATCAACCTGGACAGGCTTATTCATCAATTAAATCCAGAGATTATTATTGCCGATGGCAGTAACTTTAAATCTTATGTAAAGCGTTGGCAAAGGAGCGCCGAAAATAAAAAAATCCCTTTTCACTATACTAGCGAAAAGGGAGCTTTTCAGCTAAAAGTTCCCACAGAGAAAGCTTTCAGCAATTAACACTTAATTTTTAAATTCCCCGACGAAGTTTTCACGGTATTCAGAAAAAGCTGCCTGGCTGGTAAGCTTTTTATGATCGTCATTAGCAAACATTTTCAAAAATATTTCCAGTTGTTCCGGTGTCCTGTAGCCAACAATCGGGGCGATAAGGTTTCCATCTTCAGCAAAAAAAACAATGGTAGGATATCCTGAAATTCTCATGGCACTGGCAAATTCGTGAGTGCCATTCCTGCCGGTACGGGAGGCGTCATAATTAGGATTGGTAAAAGTCATATCCTTATATTCAATTTTTTCAGGCCCTTCCGCATTAAATTTTACCGCGTAAAAATGTTCATTTACATATTTTACCACATCTTTATTTGCAAAAGTATTCCTGTCCAGCAACTTACAAGGGCCGCACCAGGTGGTGTAGGCATCCATAAAGATCTTCTTCGGGTGTTTTTTTTGCGCCTTAAGTGCTTCGTTCATCGTCATCCACTTAATTTCCTGCGCCTGCAACACTCCTGCAGAAAGCATTATTAAAAAAACAACTATCCTAAACTTCATAAAAATTTTTCCTGTCTAAAATCAAAAAGTATTCCTAAAACAATAACGCTGTGAAGGGGTTCTTTATTATGTTACTTAATGCCATGCATAAGCCTCTTTAAGAGTGGATTGAGCAAAGCCACTAATAATCCCCCTGCAACAGGCACAATGGTGAAAATTAAAAAGAAGGTGGAAAGGTCATATTCCTGTGTTACCTCTTCAATCATGCCTCCAAGGGAGCCGGCAAGTTTATTGCCAATGGCAATGGCCAGGTACCACATCCCGAACATGAAAGCAATCATACGTGCAGGCACCAGTTTACTCACATAAGAAAGCCCAAGCGGAGAAAGGCAAAGTTCTCCCAGCGTATGTAAGAGATAAGCCAGGATAAGCCAGATCATGCTTACTTTGGCACCTTCGGCAACTCCACTGGATCCCCATGCCAGAAGTCCGAATCCCAACCCTAGTAAAACCAGGCCGAAACAATACTTAAAGGCAGCGGAAGGATTGTATTTGCTTTCCCACCATCTCGAAAAGAAGGAAGCAAACACAATGATGAAAAATGAGTTTAAAATACTGAACCAGGAAACGGTTATTTCAGTAGTCTCTGCGGTAAATTCCCTTACCAGCATCCAAATAACCAGTCCCCAGATCCCAGCGAAACAGACTCCTAAAACTATATTGGATCCCGGAATTCTTGCAAATGTCTGCTTCCACAGTAAATACAGTACCCAGGTAATAATTGCCAGGGGCACTACCGTTAAAATGGCATTTACCACATTAAAAATGCTGGCAGCACTTCCTTCCAGTACCCTGTTTACATTATCACGGGCAAAAATGATAAGGGAAGAAGCCCCCTGCTCAAAAGCCATAAAAAAGAATACGGTAAAAAAGGCAAATATGATCACCGCTATCAAACGGTCCCTTACAATTTTGGTGTACCTGGAAATACGGGAAATCACCAGGATTAAAAAAAGTGCCAGGCCTATTAAGGCCATTCCCAGGGGTCCGGAAAAAGGCTCCCCCCTAAAATCAAAAGGCATGACTACGGGAAAAAGGTTAATATCGGCTATACGGGAAAGTGGATCGTCAATAAGATAAATAAAACCAATTAATGAGGAAGCCACTACAAGAATTTTATCTAAGAGAGTAAAAGGATTGGTTTTATGGGAAACTCCTTTACTTTCTTCTTCCTGCTTATGTTTTTCTTCCAGTTCTTTATCTGGCACTCCGCCAACTTTTCCAAAAAGCGGTTTGGAAAGCCAAAACTGAAGCGTTCCCAATAACATAAAAATCCCTGCAAGGCCAAAGCCCCAGCTCCAGCCAATTTTTTCGGCTAAATAGCCGCACAACATCATTCCAAAAAATGCGCCGGCATTTACGCCCATATAAAAAATGGTATAAGCTCCATCCTTTTTATCGGCCTTGCCTTCGTACATTTCAGAAATAATAGAAGTGATATTCGGCTTAAAGAAACCTGTTCCTATCACCAGCAGTGCCAGCCCAAAGTAGAGTGAGAATTCGGTTTCCAAAGCCATAGAAGCATGGCCAAGGGTCATAATTCCCGCCCCTATAATTACCGCCCGGCGATAACCTGTAAATTTATCGGCTATGAGGCCGCCTAAAATTGGGGTTAAATAAAGCAAGCCGGCATAGGTCCCAAATAGCGCCCCGGCATTTTCAGCCGACCAGCCCCAGCCTGGATTATCTACGCCCACAATGGCCATGGTGAGAAAATTCACCAGGAGCACCCGCATTCCGTAGAAAGAGAATCGCTCCCACATTTCAGTAAAAAAGAGAACAAAAAGCCCAGCGGGATGCCCCAGCACTTTGCTCTTAAAAAAATCTTCGTTAGCGTTTACGGTGTTTGTCATCGCCATTATTTTTTATTTCTTCATCCCCAAGTTCAAATTTCTCCTGCTGCGGTAAATCCCCCTCATGATCTTCCACGCCGTGGGTAAGCCTTTTCAATGGTTTAAGCAGTAAGATTACCAAAAGACCAAAAATAAAAGTGAAGATGGTAATTCCCCAGAAGGTTTTGTATTCCATATCGGTTTGCACTTCTTCAATCACAAAATTACCGCTGTAACCACTATTGTCTTCTGCCTGTTTAAAATCGATAAGCACGTGGTAAGGATCCTGGGCGGTTACCTTTTCTTCCTGAAGAACTTCCACCACTTCATTGCTCCTTTCTTCATTTTTAAACTGAATATATTCCAACACCGGTTCATCAGATTGCAATTCCAAAACATGCAGTTCCCCGTTTTCCTGATACACTCTCCCGCTTAACCTAAAGTCGCCATGGGTAGCAACTACCGAATCATTTACCTGAAGGTTTTGAGACATCTCGGCATCACTGGCCACGAGGTTCACCACCATAGGCTCTCCCTGTGAAAATTCCCCAATAACCCCGGCTACTTTATTCCCCAAACCGGTGGCAGCAAAGTAAACTCCCATCATAAGGGAAGCATATTTTACCGGCGCCAGCTTGGTGATAAAAGAAAGTGCCACAGGAGAAGAACACAATTCCCCGATGGTATGAAGCAAATAAGCCAGAACCAGCCAGTACATGGCAGATTTATGCTCATAAGGAATGTAATTGCTTGCTGCCATGGCCATAAAAATAAAGCCAAGCCCCATGATGATTACCCCTGTTGCCATTTTAAAAATGGAAGAAGCTTCCTTATGCTTTAATTTTCGCCTTGCCCAGAAGTTGGCCACAATCACCCCAAAGATGATAATAAAAAGTGCATTTAACGACTGAAACCAGGTTGCGGGAACTTCATTCCCAATTAACGGAAGGTTAAAAGGAATGGTCCTGTCTGTTTTATCAAGGGCGTATATGTTCATTAACCCTCCGGCCTGTTCAAAGGCTCCCCAAAATACCACTACCAGTAAAAAAGAAAGGATCATTACCAGGTAACGGTCTTTCATTACCTGCGAGGTAAGATCTTTGTAAACCATCAGCATTAAGGCGGTTACAAGCGTAAGAAAAATATAAAGCAGCCCGTATGGCAAAGATTCAAAGAACAGGTAATAAAGCGATCCCAGCATCAAAACGGAAGTGATTACCAGTTGCAACGGAGACTTCAGCAGTTCTTTAAACATTCCGCCAAGGGAGGCGCCTTCATCCCGTTCTGCGCGGGAAAGCAGGTTACCCACATTCCGCAGGTATTTTTGCCCCCACAGGTACACCACAAGTCCAAGGGCCATGGCTATACCGGCAAGCCCAAAGCCCCAGTGCCAGCCAATTTCTTCCCCAACATATCCTACAATAAGGCTGGAAAGAAAAGCACCCAGGTTAATCCCAATGTAAAAAATGGTAAATCCCTTGTCACGGCGAATATCACCTTCTTTATAAAGGCCACCCACCATAGTTGAAATATTAGGTTTTAGCATTCCTACCCCGGCTATAATAAGCGCGAGCCCCAGATAAAATGCCCACATTTCTTCAACTGCCAGTATGCCGTGGCCTGCCACCAGCACTATCCCTCCTATGAGTACTGTCTTCTTCTGGCCCAAAAGTTTATCGGCTATAATCCCTCCGGGTATGGAAGCTACATAAACCAGCATGGTGTACCAGCCGTAAAGGGCGATTGCTTCCCCGCCTGTCCAGCCTAGTCCCGCATTTCCGCCGGTGGTGGCGCTTACCAGGTAAAGCACCAGGATCGCCCTCATCCCGTAATAGGAAAAACGTTCCCACATTTCAGTAAAAAAGAGTATGTAGAGTCCTACCGGATGTCCAAATAATTCCTTTTGCGGTGCCGGGGTTGCTGAATTTGCCATTAACTAAGTGTGAATTTAATTTATCGTATTTTGATTTTCTTCTTTCATGCCTTCTTCCTTAAGGTTCTCCCTTAAGAAATTCGTCATCATGGTATAGAGGTGAAGCCGAGTATTCCCGCCGTAAATGCCGTGGTCTTTATCTGGATAAATTGCCCACTGGAATTGTTTGTTCGCCTGTACCAAAGCTTCCACCATCCTCATGGTATTTTGCAGGTGCACATTATCGTCTCCTCCCCCGTGAACCAGCAAAAAGTCTCCCTTGAGTTTTTCAACATGGTTAATAGGAGAATTATTATCGTAACCTGAAGCATTTTCCTGCGGGGTGGTCATATACCTTTCAGTATAGATACTATCATAAAATCTCCAGCTGGTTACCGGCGCCACGGCAATTGCCATAGCAAAAGTATCATTACCCTGGAGGATACAGTTGGAAGCCATAAAGCCACCATAACTCCAGCCCCAGATACCAATCCGGTTTTTATCGATATAACTTCTTTCTCCAAGTTCTTGCGCTGCGGAAATCTGATCTTCAACCTCGTATTTTCCCAATTCCAGTTGGGTAACTTTTTTGAAGTCGGCGCCTCTAAAGCCTGTTCCCCTTCCATCTACACAGGCAATTATAAAGCCTTCATCTGCCAGAAGCTGGTACCAGTAATCGTTGGTATTAAAATAAGTATTAGAGACGGACTGCGAGCCGGGACCGGAATACTGAAACATCAGCAATGGATATTCCTTATTTTCATCGAAATTTTGCGGCTTAATCATCCACATATTGAGATCGTTTCCATTAACTTCTATGGTAGAGATTTCTTTCGGGGAAAAATTATAAGGCGCTTCTTTTTCAAGCAATTCTGAATTATCTTTTATTTCCCTAAGCAGTTTCCCATCTTTTGCACGATGCAGGGTAAATACGTAAGGTGTGGAAGTATTGGTAAAAGAATTAATAAAATAGGTATAATCGGCACTGAAATCGGCGCTGTTGGTTCCGGTTTTATCAGTTAATTTCATTTTATCTTTTCCATTGGGTTTAATGGAATAAACCGTCCTGTTCACGCTGCCGTCTTCTGTGCTCTGGTAGTAAATGCGGTTATTCTTCTTATCAAAACCATAATAATCTGTCACCTCCCAGTCTCCTGAAGTAACCTGGTTGATCAGCTTTCCGCTTTCATCATAATGATAAATATGATTATAGCCGTCTTTTTCACTGGTCCAGATAAAGCTGTTGTCTTCTAAAAAGGTAAGATTATCGGTTATATCAATGTAAGCTTCATCCTGCTCATTTAATACTACTTTTTTAGAATTATCGCTGGCATCCACAAAAATTAGATCCAGATCGTTTTGGTGGCGGTTAATCACCTGTACGCTAAGCAGCATTGGTTTTTGTGTCCATTTTATCCGCGGAATATAAAAATCTTCATAGTCTCCCAGTTCTACTTTTTCACTTTCTGCGGAAGCAAGGTCATACATGTGCAGGGACACTTTGGAATTTTCCTCTCCTGCTTTGGGATATTTAAAAGTATATTCTGAAGGATATAAACTCTGCCCAAAAATATCCATGGAAAATTCAGGCACGTTAGATTCGTTAAACTTCAGGTAAGCGAGTTTTTCTCCTGTGGGGTTCCACTGGAAAGCTCTTACAAAAGCAAATTCTTCTTCATAAACCCAATCGGTAATTCCGTTTATGGTTTCATTTTTCTTACCATCAAAGGTGATTTGTTTTTCCTCTCCTGAGGCAATATCATAAACATAAATGTTATTTTCAAAAATATAAGCTACTTTGGAAGCATCGGGAGAAAATGTTGGCTCCTGGACCAGCCTGTCGGTAAGTTTGGTAAGGCTTTTATCCTTAAAGTCGTAGATGTAATAAATTCCTTTGCTGGATCGGCGGTATATTTTTTCAAGATTGGTAGAAAGCAACAACTTATTTTCTTCAGGGCTTAATTCAAAACCCTGGAAAGAAGAAATCTCTTTAAGGCTATTACTGTTAAGCATGGTCCTTACCTTTTCGCCGGTGGTATATTTGTAAACATCAAGAGTGGTAAGGCCACTATTTCGGTCACGGTTTAGAACAAGATATTCTTTACCATTTTGCAGGGATTGAAGGGACTGCAAACGCTCCTGCCGGAAAGTACCATCCCATATTTCTTCAAGAGTGATTTGCTTTTCCTGGGCGTAAATCATTGAGGTTGTAAACACTAGAAATGCAACAACCATTTTAGAGAACTTCATAAATTTTCAAAAAATTTTATTGACCGCCAAGTTTACTAAATTTTCAGCAAAAAAAGTAGCGGACTGGTGTTAAATACTAATGATTTGTTAAAGAAAAAATCAAGCCAAAGCTGGGTTTAACCTATATAATTATCTTCTTTTATTCATCTGGAATTACAATTGTATCTTTGCCTTACCTAAAAATTTAAAAAATGAGCCAACCTGTAGCAGGTTTTTCAAAGCTGAACAAAGAGGAAAAAATCGACTGGTTAAAGCGCCATTACCTTCAAAATAATACGGAAGCTGTAAAAATCCTGAAACAATACTGGAACGAAGATGCAAAACTGCAGCAACTGCATGATGAATTTACCGAGAACACCATTTCCAATTTTTACCTGCCTTTTGGCATAGCGCCAAACTTCAATATTAACGGCAAATTGCTGGCTATCCCCATGGCAATAGAAGAAAGCTCTGTAATTGCCGCAACAAGTAAAGCTGCAAAATTCTGGGGAAGCCGCGGTGGTTTTAAGGCTGAAGTGCTTAATACTAAAAAAATAGGGCAGGTGCATTTTATCTATTCCGGGGAAAAAGAAAAACTGCAGCGATATTTTAAAGAAGTAAAACCAAAGTTATTCAAGTCAGTCAAAGAAATTACCGCTAATATGGAAAAGCGCGGTGGCGGCGTTTTAGAGATTGAACTTCGGGATAAAACCGCCTCGTTGGAAAACTATTATCAGCTACATTGTAATTTCGAGACAAAAGATTCCATGGGGGCGAATTTTATAAATTCCTGCCTGGAAAAATTTGCGCATGTTTTTAAAGAGGAAGCTGAAAAGTGCCCTGATTTTACTTCTGAAGAACAAAATATTGAAATTCTGATGAGCATTCTTTCCAACTATGTGCCGGAATGTATTGTGAGAGCTGAAGTGAGTTGCCCTGTGGAACAACTTTCTGAAGAAAGCGGAATGACCGGGGAAGAATTTGCCAGTAAATTTAAAAGAGCTATCCGTATAGCCGAAATTGAAAAATACCGGGCGGTCACCCACAACAAAGGAATTATGAACGGAATAGACGCCGTGGTGCTGGCTACGGGCAATGATTTTAGGGCGGTGGAAGCTGGGATACATGCCTATGCCTCAAAAGACGGAAGTTACACCAGCCTTACTCATGCCTCTGTGGAAGCCGGTATTTTTAAATTCTGGATGGAAATTCCGTTGGCTTTAGGTACTGTGGGAGGCCTCACCAGCCTTCATCCAATGGTAAAACTAGCCCTGGAAATGTTGCAGAAACCTTCTGCCAAAGAACTTATGGAAATTGTAGCCGTGGCAGGACTGGCCCAAAATTTTGGCGCCGTGCGGTCCTTAATCACCACGGGAATCCAGCAGGGACATATGAAAATGCACCTTATGAACATTTTAAACCAGCAGGAAGCGACTCCGGAAGAAAAGAAAATGATAACCGATTACTTTAAAAACCATACCGTTTCCCACAACAGCGTGATTAATCAACTGGAAAAACTAAGACAGCAATGAAGCAATTCTACAGTAACGGGAAATTACTAATAACCGGGGAATACGCGGTGCTTAATGGCGCAAAGGCCTTAACCTTACCCACAAAGTTCGGGCAGGAACTAGTAGCTTGGGAACAAAGAAAGGGCACTATAAAATGGAAGAGCTTAGACAAAAGTGAAAACACCTGGTATTCCGGTGAATTTGAATTAAGGGAAGGAGAGATTAAATGTATTTCTGAAAATGTTAATTCTGAAGTTACCAAGCGCCTTGTCCAGATTTTCCAGGCTGCTCTTCAATTAAATCCCGAAATCCTCAAAGCTTCTGGTTATGAGATTCAAACAAAACTGAATTTTGACAGAAACTGGGGCCTGGGCACTTCATCTACCTTAATCAACAATATTGCGAAGTGGTTTAACATAGATGCTTACCAACTCCTGGAAAAGACCTTTGGTGGCAGCGGCTTTGATATTGCCGCGGCACAAAATGATTTTCCCGTCACTTACCAGATTGGGGAAAATGAAAGACAGGTTTTAAAAGCACATTTTGAACCTGAATTTAAAGACGAAATATTCTTTGTTTACCTTAACCGGAAACAGAACAGCCGGCAGGCTATTGCACATTTCAGGAACCAGCCACAGGAGAATATGAATGTTCTTGTTGAGAAAATCTCCAATCTTACGCTGCAATTTATAGGTTGTACAGAAATTTCAGAATTTGAAATGCTCATGGAAATCCATGAAACCTTAATTTCAAAAGCCATACGGCTTCCAAAGATTAGCACGGAGCTTTTTCCTGATTATCCTCGAAAAATTAAGAGCCTGGGCGGCTGGGGCGGCGATTTTATTATGGCTACCGGAGGAGAAGAAGAGAAAAATTATTTTAGGAGCAAAGGCTATTCTACAATTATCACTTATGAAGATATGGTTCTTTAGCAGCTAAAAGTTCAGCAAAGAAATAGGAGAAACAATTTAATTATCTTCAGATAAGTAAAAACTAAAAAGCTTTTGCCGGCAATTTTCCATTTCATTCTCAACCCTAAATATCGGTAACAAAAAAAGCCTCCATCGGGAGGCTTTTTACATTATAAATATTACCTACTAATAAAACTTAGCCCGGTTATCTTCAATTTCGGCCTTATTTTTTAAGGCTTCAAAAACTCTCGAACCTGCAGTTTGCCTGCGGCGGGCTGTTTCCTGACGCGCCACAGCATTGTAGCTGTTTAAAGCAGGAGCTTCTGTTCTATTTGTCACTTTAAATACATAAACCCCTTTTTCACCGGCAACAGGTTTACTTAATTCTCCTGTCTCAAGTCCAAAAGCAGCGCCAACCACCTCTGGTTCTCTTCCCGCACCGGCTAAAGTTGGGCTGGCAAGGTTTACCGCACTTGCATTTTGAACCACCACATTTTGATTCTGGGCGATTTCCTGCAAAGAACTGGCATTTATTCTTTCTTTTATAATTTCAGCCTTTTTGCGTTTTGTGAGAATAGGGATTACACGGGAAGAAGCTTCTTCAACACTGGTTAATCCTGCATCATTCTTAGCGGTAACCTGAGCGACCACATAGCCATTGGGAGTATCAAAACGTTTTACATCCCCGGCATTCACATCTTCCTGGAATGCCCACTGAATTACATTACGTTGGGCTCCTACTCCGGGGAGACTTTCATCAAGGGCTTTAACGCTTCTCGCTGTTCTAACTTCATAATTACTGCTTTTTGCCTGTTCAGCAAAATTGTCTCCTGCAGCAATCTGGAATTTGGTCACTTCGTTAAAAAGATCGTTCCTGGACCTTTCGGAAGCTTCAATTTCTTTGGCAACAGTGGCTATTTTTACTGCTTTCTCTTCCTCTGTTTGTTCATCTATGGAAATTACATGGTAGCCCACTTCGGTTTCTACAACCCCAATATCACCCTGCTCATTTTCGAATACATAATCCTCAAAAGCAGGAATCATCATTCCCGGAGAGAAATATCCAAGATCTCCACCTTCTTCCTTATTGGAACGGTCTGAAGAAAACTGCGAAGCAAGATCTGCAAACTCAGATTTATCTTTTCGTACCACTCCAGCAATGCTATCTGCCAAAGCCTGTGCTTCTTCTTTAGTTCTGGTAACTTCAGGGTCTATTTGGGTGCCCTGGTAGGTGATTAGAATGTGGCTTGCCTTTACAGAGTCCGGCATCTGCTTTGTCTCCAGCAATTTTGTAGCCTTCCAGTAACCATTTTCTTCATAAGGACCAAAAACTTCTCCTTCTGAAAGGTTATAAATTTCATCTGCAACTCCTTTTGGAAGGTCCTTTTTAAAGACAAAACGATCAGTATAGGGTATATCTGAATACTGGTCTACAAATTCTTCCACATCATCTGTATTCCTGAAACCGGCAACGGTATCATTAGATTTTGAAGCAGAATTGAATTCTACCCTGTTATCCAGCAATTCTGAAATTGCCTGTTTTGCTTCTGACCTGTCTTCGGAAGAAGCCTTTTCTTCAAAAAACACGTACTGCAGGTTAACAGATTTCTCTGTTTCAAACTGCGCCGAATGATTTTTGATATAGTCTTTAATTTCAGATTTGCTCACCTCTACTTCTTCATCTGGCACTGAAGAATAAGGGATTTGTACAAACTGAAGGTCAATATTGTCATTTTGCATCCTGTAAGCCTGTTCAGCTTCAGTAAGTGTGGCACCCACCCCGGCGCTAATCATATTAAGATACAAGCTCTGGCGTGCGGTGGCCGCCATACTTTGTGTATACTGTTCCCACTGTGCATAAGCCTGGGGAGAGGTTGCTTTTAGATTGGCAACGTATTCCCTTAACCTGTTCTCATCAAAAACACCGGCTTCATTCACAAAATTTGGGTTATTAGACATCTGCGCCCGGATCATCTGGGTAATCTGGTCTTCCTCTGCCCTAAGGCCAATCTCCTCCAGCTGGTCTTCAATAATAATTTGCCTAAGCTGCTGGTCCCAAACACGGTTAGCAGCCTGCGTGGTACTAATACTCCCACCGCTGTTACGCTGTAGGGCTTCCACCTGCCTGGCAAATTCTTCTCTGCTCACTTCTTCCCCATTTACAGATGCGATTACGTTTTGTGATTTTTGGGAAGACAAGCCCCCGTTACGGATCACATCTGCCAACACAAAAGAAAATAGTGCCAGTGCAATGATCACAATCAGAAAAACAGAGCGCTGTCTGATTTTATTTAATACTGCCATTTTTAATTGTTATTTATCAAAATATAGTGGGCGAAAATAGTGTTTTTAGGCTAATAATAAAACTAATAATTAGCAAAATATTAACTCCAAATTTGGTTAATCGGCTGGCTTAATTTTTACTTCTACCAATTCAATTTTAGTATTGGATACTTCCAGAATACGAAATTCGAATTTTTCTATTTGCAACACCTCCCCTTGTTGGGGGATCTCCTCTGTATGATGTACAATAAAGCCCCCAAGGGTTTCATAATTTTCGCCTTCAGGAATATCCAGCCTGTAAGTTTCATTTACATAATCTACTTCTGTACGTGCTGAAAATTTGTAATGATTCTCACCTAGTTTTTCTTCAATTAAAATAGCGGAATCATGCTCATCTTCAATTTCTCCAAAAAGCTCCTCCACAATATCCTCTACCGTCATCATCCCGCTGGTGCCGCCGTATTCATCTATAACCACCGCGATACTTTTTCGCTTTTTTATGAGAATATTCAGCACATCTTTAACCCACATGGTCTCCGGCACAAAAACCACCGGCAACAAAATAGATTTAATAGAGGACGGTTTCTTAAAGAGCTCAAAGGAGTGAACATAACCAATAATATCGTCTATGGTTTCATTGTACACTAAAATCTTGGACAGCCCGGTTTCAGTAAACTTATTAATCAGGTCTTTCGGGTCTTCTTTTTGGTCTACACCAATAATTTCGGTACGCGGGATCATGACTTCCCTGGCTTTTATATCTGAAAATTCCAGGGCATTCTGAAAAATCTGAATTTCAGAATCTACTTCTTCATCTTCTTCCACCGTTTCCATTTGTTCACTGATAAAATTTCCCAGTTCTACTTTGCTGAAGGCGAGCTGTACCTCATCTCCTTCGGTTTTAAAAAAGCGCTTCAGCACAAGATCGGAAACCCAGATCACGAAAGAAGAGATAAAACTGAACAAGACATAGAAGAAATACGCCGGCACCGCAAAAAACTTCAGCATGGTATTGGCATAGATCTGGAAAAAAACTTTAGGCAGAAATTCTGCCGTTAGCAAAATGATAAGGGTAGAAATAAGGGTTTGGGTAAAAAGGCTAAGGTCTACAATGATATAATTAAGGAAGCTGCCCTCTGTTGTAGCGATGCCTAGCAGCCAGTTCATAAGCAAATCCCCCATGAAAAAACTATAGATTACCAGCGCAATATTATTACCCACCAGCATGGTTGCGATAAACTTAGATGGTTTTTTAGTGAGTCGCTTTAACACTTTGGCCAAAAAATCATTCTGGCGCTTTTCAATTTCAATATAGATCTTATTAGAGGAAACATAGGCAATTTCCATTCCCGAGAAAAACGCAGAGAGCACAAGAGAAAACACAATAATTATGATTTCTGAATCCATAGGAATTATTATTCGTTACGGTCCTTATACTTGTGCCTGAAGTGTCTTTTAAAAAAGAACATAAAAACAGCAATACAAACAAAGAACAGAAATATATAGGCACGACTGCGCTCTATATTCCAGATCCTTACAGCTTCAAAAATAAAGAAAGCCGCAAATACCAGGTAGGCATATTCAAAAAATTTGAAAAATTTACTCATCCTCTTCTTCTGTTTCATCTAAAATCTGCACCCCAATATTTGTCCTGGACCTGAAATTACCGAAATTCTGATTAGAATCAAAACCCTGGCCGCGGTTCACCCCGCCATCCGGAAATTTTATAGTATTTGGACGGTCTGTAAAGACCCAGCTTTTGTTCTGGTCCCAGTAAAGCTGGTTGGCTTCAAGTTGAGTGCTGTCACTGGTTACAATTACCACATTGCCGCGCAAATCTATAAGGCCGGTTTCATCGTAGATGATCCCGTAATCTGAGGTGATGGTGTTTTTTTTATTGTTTTCGTCAAAAAATTCCACTTCCAGCCCGTCCGGAAATTCCCTGAACGGGAAATTTTTGTTGGTATAATCAAACATCTTAGGACTCCGCAGAATGGCTACCAGCCTGCCGGAATCTGTAAATTTAAGGTTAAGGCCTTCAGCAACCGCCTGGGGAGAATCCCCCTGCAGGTCCATTTCCCTCACTTCATTTAAATTGCCCTGGCATGAAAAAAGCATTGTCACGCCTATGAGCGTGACAATGCCTGAAATGATGTGGTTATATTTTAATCTCATATTACGTTTGAGGGATACGAACGGTCTCACCAATCCAGCATCCTATTTGAATAGCCTCGCCCGCACTTCTTCCAGACTGGAATACATCAGACTTTTGAGGAGCCCTACCACGGTAACTTGCGGCAGCCTGGTTGGCATTACTGGAGATAGAAGGATCTACCCTACCTGCCCTGGCAGCATAATCTGCAGCCAGCCAGTAAACTGCTCTTTTGGTAAAGGCATCTTCTCCACAGTTATTGGCACTCTGAGCAATCATGTTGGCAATCTGAAGGTAAGCCGTTCCCATAGATGGTTTGGCTTCCAGGGCCTTTCTATAGAAGTTTCTTGCTTGTCCAAAACTACCTCTTTCTTTATAATTACTTGCAATTCTATAATATATCTTAGCCTTATCGCTTGGGTTCTCTTCCAGCTCGGCTGCTTCGTTATAATATTCCAAAGCTTTTGCACGGTCCCCGTCAGCTTCAGCTAACTGCCCTAAAGAGTAAGCAGAGCTTGCAGAAGGTTTTAACTGGTGTAAAGCTTCAGATACCTGGAAAAACAATGGATCCTCAGTACAATCTTTAGCTGAAAGCCTTGCGTTGGCGTTCTGTAACCAGTTAACATCTGTTTTCTTTTCTTCGAAATCTTTTTTGTAAAGCGGAATCAGGTTATCACAATCTGCTCTTGCCCCCAATTTGGCATTTAAGGCATTTTTTACAGCATTATAATTCCCAAGGTTGATCTCTGCATATTTTATTTTGGTTTTCTCTTTTGAAGTTAAATCATCCCCGGCTTCCTGCTTCTCTAAAAGAGGGGCAAGTTCTTCAGCAGCGTCATTTTCTTCCTCTTCAATTTTGGCCATTACCTTATCGTAAATATCGAATACGTCCTGAAGTTCTCTCTCTCCTGCGTCCTGCATTTCCACCATAAGGTCAAAATAAGCATACAGGCCTTTTGCGCTGGTGAAGTTTTCCCTATCTTCAGTGAACGCTTTATCAAAGGCGTTATAAAGCTCTTCTTTAGAACCTAATTCATTATCATATTTTAGCTGAGCAATGTCGCCGTACACTTTACCTTTACTGGTTTTTTCAGGATAAAGTTCAAGGCGTTTTTCCCAAACGCTAATCAATTCATTTATATACTGCTTCTTTTGAGCATCGGCAGAAGCTTTTTTAATTTTATCTTCAAGTACTCTTTCCAAATACTGGTAAGTGGCCAAACTATAATCAGGACATTTATCCATTACATTTTTAAGAGGCTCGTATGCCGCGTCGTAATTTTTTGCTTTTGCATCATCATAAGCCAAAGCCGCCATAGTTGGACAATCGTTAGATTGTGCACTTAAAGCACCCGACCCTAATAATGCACCGGTTATTAATGCTATAAATCTCGCTTTCATTTTACTTGTTTATATTGGTTAATTAAATTTTCTTCTTTCGAACCACTTATCATTTAAAGACAATCCTACAGATATCTTAAAATAATCTTCCTGTATTAATCCCGAAGCCGTTGTACCGCGCTGTCCATACTCAACTCCGAGGTTTAAATTAGAGAATTGTGCTCCTACAGGTAGGCCTACTCCAAAAGATATGCCAAACTCATTTATGCCTTCTCCGTTGAGGTTAAGACCGGTTTCCTCATACCGAAATCCCCCACGGTAAACTACCCGGCTAAAATAGCTGGTAAAGGAGTTATACCGCGGGATAAAATAACCTCCTAACCTATACTGTGCCGCATCGGTATATACCGCATCATCAGTAACCGAATTAAACAGAAAAGAACTCCTTCCAATATTATTATATTCTGCTCCCACAAACCATTTCCTGGGCATTCCTATTCCAGCCCCAAGGGTAAGTTGTTCAGGAAGTGAGAAATTAGTGTCTTCAACATCCAATTCGCGGGATTCCACAATTGCTTCTCCAGTGGCAATAAAAGCAACAGTAGAAAGCTCCCTGAAATTCTCTGAGGTAAGCTCTACTTCAGGCGCATAAGTACCCGCCACATGTAGCTGCAACTTATCTGTTAGCATTGCCTGATAATCCAACCCAAAGTTAAAACTAAATCCCAGAATATCCGAACGGCTAATGTCCCTTGTTCCAAACTGTATGCCTTCACGGCTTACCGTTCTCCTGTTCTGGAAATTTCCGAAGTTATAATTAGCATCAACTCCTACGCTAAAGTTTTTGTTGATCTCGTAGCCTGCAGAAAGAAAAACCTTATTCATCCCCCCACGGCCATTTAACCTGCTGGCAACATCTTCATTTATATCCAGGATGCGATACCCTACTGCGGTGTATGGCACAAGCCCCAGTCCAAAACCAAGTTTATTGCTTACAGGAATTCCCAGTCCCAAATAATCAAGAGAAGAGATCTTTGCGTTATCCTGTTCCTCACTGGTTTGTAATTTAGTTCGTTGGTGGCTTGCCCCTATGGAATAAGTGGTAAGCCTTAGCCTTCCATAAGAAGCAGGATTACGTAAATTCAAGTGGATGCTGTCTGAAAAGATACTCAACCCTCCCATGGACCTGTTTTCTACTGTCCCCTTAAAATTTGTAAGTCCAATCCCGTAATATGAATATGGAGAAGAGATGTTTTCCTGTGCAGCCGCAAAAGCGGAAGAGAGAATAGCGACGATTACTATAAATCGTTTGATCATTGATTTTTATTAAATTCTAAAATGTAGTTTAGTCCTTCCAAGAGAAAATTTGAGTTCGCAAATATGCCATTTTTTAACCTCTTAGACAAAAATTGCTGATCTCCACCCGTAAAAATTACTGTTAAATCTTCATATTTTGACTTATAGGCAGTTATCGTGCCGTCAATCTCTGCAGCCATTCCATTAATAACACCAGAGAGGATGCTGCTTTTAGTAGAATCCCCAATCATTTTCAAGTCTTCCTCTGGAGATATTAACGGTAAATTTGCAGTAAACTTGTGCAAGGCTTTAAATCTCATCTGCAAACCGGGAGAAATGGCACCGCCAAGATATTCTTCTCCCTTATTTTTAAAGTCGAAGGTCACACAGGTACCTGCATCAATAACCAGGACGTTTTTCTGCGGAAAAGCAGCCACAGCCGCCGCCATTAAAGCAATGCGGTCTTTGCCCAAAGTAAGCGGGGTGGAATAAAGGTTTTTGAAAGGCAAAGGCAAATTTGGCGTAAGCTGAAGAAAATTGAAATTTTTCTGAAGTAAATTCACCTCATCCTCCACCTCTTTTACCACGCTGGAAAGTATGGCAAAACCTGTTTGAGGATAATTTTCTTTTATTTCTGAAATTTTTTCTGAAAAATCTTTGAGCTGAAATGAAGATTTAAACAGAACCTCAGCACCTTGAAAAACAGCTGCTTTCACTGAAGTATTCCCTATATCTACTACTAAATTCATGCTTTAAAAACTGAGGTGGCTAAAATACAAAAGCATTTTTTTAAAATTTCTTTTGCCAGTTACTAAAAATGAAATTATATTTGCCACCGCTTTCAAAAGCAACTGGTGCCTTAGCTCAGTTGGTAGAGCAAAGGACTGAAAATCCTTGTGTCCCTGGTTCGATTCCTGGAGGCACCACCCAGGAAACCCGTAACGATGTTGCGGGTTTTTTTGTTGCTCTTAATTTCTCCCCAACTTTTGTTCTTGATCCCTAAAACTCTAGACCTATCAGGTTTGAAAACCTGGCAGGTCTTTTTCTCCTCTTGAACAAGCATAAACTAATAATACTTCCGCCTTAACCAAAACGCTACCTTCACCAGCAGGATAAGCGCAGGAACTTCTATTAACGGCCCCACTACCCCGGCAAAAGCCTGGCCGGAATTGAGTCCAAAAACAGCAATGGCCACCGCAATGGCCAGTTCAAAATTATTACCGGCGGCAGTAAAAGAGATCGCGGCATTTTTGTCATAATCTGCGCCCATGGCTCTACTAATAAAAAAGCCAATCAGGAACATTACGGTAAAATAGATCAATAATGGCACCGCAATTACCAGGACATTATAAGGAATTCCTACAATTAATTCGCCTTTTAAGGAAAACATTACAATAATGGTGAAGAGCAGGGCAATAAGAGTTACCGGCGAAATTGCGGGAAGAAATTTATCTTCATACCATTTTTTGCTTTTTATCCTAACCAGCAGGAATCTGCTTAAAATACCAGCCAGAAAAGGAATTCCCAGATAGATAGCCACACTTTCTGCAATTGTAGCTATAGAAATGTTCACTATTGCTCCTTCAAAGCCAAACAGCGGGGGCAATACGGTTATAAACAACCAGGCATAAAAACTATATCCAAATACCTGAAAGATGCTATTAAGTGCCACCAGGGCCGCTCCATATTCACTGCTACCTTCGGCAAGGTCGTTCCATACCAGCACCATAGCGATACAACGGGCAAGGCCAATTAGAATAAGCCCAACCAGATAATCCGGATAATCCTGAAGGAAAATCATTGCAAGCGCAAACATTAAAACAGGGCCAATAATCCAGTTAAGGAGCAGGGAAATAGAAAGGATCTTTATATTTTGAAAAACTTTTGGCAGCAGCCGGTAATCTACTTTTGCCAGTGGCGGATACATCATAAGGATGAGCCCAACCGCAATTGGCCAGTTTGTCGTTCCGCTACTATATGAATTTACCTGAGCGGGGACTGAAGGAAAAAAGTAGCCGAGACCAACGCCAACAGCCATTGCTATAAAAATCCATAAGGTAAGATATGAATTAAGAAAATTTAATTTTTTAGCTCCTGCAGGCATTTATGTGGTTTTAAGCGATAAGGAATAAAAAACATACTTCATCTCTGTGGCAATTTGTTCGCTCCTTTCATCATATTTTTGATCCTGTTCAGGTAAACCATCAAATTCTTTGGGGTCTTCATATTTTATAGGAATTCGCTTCTCGGCGCCCGGAATAAAAGGACAGGTTTCATCTGCATGCGAACAGGTCATAACAGCCGCGAAATTTTTCTGCGGGTTGGCATTGTCATCATACTTTTTGGAAAACATTTTTAAAGGCGCTAATTCTTCCGCATACTTAACCAAATAAACGGGATTCCCCTCGCCTTCCGCAGAAACTCTAAAACCTGCTCTCTTTATGGCCTCCACGGCATTTTCATGAAAAGCGGTAACTTCTACACCACCCGAAAAAGCAGCAACAGGAATGTTGTAAAACTGCCCCATTGCCTGCGCCCATATTTGCGCAAACTGGCTTCTCCTTGAGTTGTGCGTACAGATAAAATTTAACTGCGCAACCTCATTTTTATCAATTTTCTGCTGAAGATATTCCACAAGAGGTTCTAGAACTTTTTTACGTTCTTCTGAAATTGTTGAAATCCCGATAGCTTCAATTTTTTTCTTAAGCTTTTCTAAAATCTTATTTTTTGTCTTCATTCCTGGCATATTAACAGCAACCTGAATTTGGCTTACATGATGATGATTGCAATTCACTCATTTTCAGCTTTGGCTTGTTTTGCACGCCGCATTCATCTTTTGCAAGGCAATCGGTTTGTTTATTCAGCAATAAAAAATTCCTGCCATCAAAACCGAGATCGAATTTTGCTATAGTACCCTGCTGGTATTCCACTTCAATTTCCAGATCTGGCAGTTCCAGTACTTTTTCTGAAAGTTCAATTATGGAGATCAGCTTTTCCGGATGCAGCCGGTGATTAAAATCGTTTGCCTCCCATAATTGAAAACTGGCTTTTTCTTCACTTCTTATTGTTCCGCCACAATCGATAAACTTCTTGCTGATTTTCCCAATCTCGGTTACATGAAAATGCGCCGGCACCAGATTCCCATCCGGAAGTTGAAACGCTATTTTTTCGAGGTCCTTTAAATACTCTTTAATTTCTGATATTTTCATGGTTAGGATTTTATTGTTATATCGCAATAAAACGATGATTAAATTTAATTTTTTTTAGCAGCATTCCCCGGAAGCGGAAACATCCTGATCCAGAAACGCTGTAAAAAGCTGCCTAATTTCGCCCCACCTGGCTTCATTTATACAGTAACACACCCGCGTACCTTCAATATTTCCTTTTATAAGGCCCAGGTTTTTAAGCTCTTTGAGGTGCTGTGAAATTGTGGGCTGCGCCAGGCCAACTACTTCCACAAGGTCACCACAAATACAATTATTTGTTTTAATGAGGTGCTGAAGAATAGCTATCCTGGCGGGATGGCCAAGTACCCTTGAAACCATCGCCAGCTCATTTTGGTATTCTGTAAATATCTCAGACTTCGTAACGCCCATATCCTTTTGTTATATTGCAATATTACGATTATTTGTGAGATTATAGCAACCTTGAACATAAAAAAAGCCACTCCTTTAAGAATGGCTTTAAATTTATTTGCTATTGTAATTTAGGAAACCGCCTTCAGCTTATTAATAGTGGATTTGTTTAGCTTTTCTTCAGCATATTCGGCATCTACCACCAATTTATTCTCATTACCTTCCGGCATTTCAAACATGGCATCGGTTAAAATCGCTTCACACAGGGAACGCAGTCCCCTGGCCCCAAGTTTATATTCCACGGCTTTTTCAACAATATAATCCAGTGCCTCTTCTGTCATTTCAAACTCAATATCATCCATTTCAAAAAGCTTTTTATACTGCTTGATAATGGCGTTTTTAGGCTCGGTAAGGATGGCACGCAGGGTGTCCTTATCCAGCGGGTTCATATACGTTAATGCCGGAAGACGGCCGATAATTTCAGGAATAAGCCCAAAATCTTTTAAATCCTTCGGAATAATATATTTCAACAAATTGGTGCGTTCTATGGCATCTTCCCCTTTGGAAGCGCTAAAACCTACGGCCTGCATATTTAGCCTTTTGCTGATATTCCTTTCGATCCCGTCAAAAGCACCTCCGGCGATAAAAAGAATATTTTCAGTGTCTACTTCAATAAACTTCTGGTCCGGATGCTTTCTTCCTCCTTTAGGCGGAACGTTAACGGTAGTTCCCTCCAGTAACTTCAGCAAAGCCTGCTGAACTCCTTCCCCGGATACATCGCGGGTAATGGAAGGATTGTCGCTCTTGCGGGCAATTTTATCAATTTCATCAATAAAAACAATGCCGCGTTGCGCTTTTTCCAAATTATAATCTGCCGCCTGAAGCAGGCGGGTAAGTATACCTTCCACATCTTCTCCCACATAGCCGGCTTCAGTTAATACCGTAGCATCTACTATGGCAAGTGGCACATTAAGCATCCTGGCGATAGTTTTGGCAATAAGGGTTTTACCGGTACCGGTTTCCCCGACCATAATGATGTTACTTTTCTGGATCTCTACATCATCATCAGAATTTGGTTGCAACAATCTTTTATAGTGATTATACACGGCAACAGACATCACTTTTTTGGTAGCTTCCTGTCCAATCACATATTCATCCAGAAAGGCCTTGATCACTTTAGGTTTGCTCAGCATTAAATCTGAAGAAAGTTCTTTGGCTTCTCCCTGCCGGGATTCTTCCAAAACAATGCCATGAGCCTGTTCTATACACCTGTCACATATATGCGCATCCAGCCCGGCGATAAGTAAACTCGTTTCCGGTTTCTTCCTCCCACAAAATGAACATTCTAAATCCTCTTTACCCATTTTCTTGGTTTTCGTGTTATTGTTTCAGATTTTCTCTCTTATAATATAAAAAAGGAATCCTGAAATCCAATTTATCCTTCTCTTTGTAAGATTTCGTCAATCATTCCATACTCTTTAGCCTTATCGGCTTTCATCCAGTAATCACGGTCACTGTCCTCATGGACCTTATCATAAGACTGGCCTGTATGTTTAGAGATAATTTTATAAAGTTCCTCCTTTAAAAGTAGGATTTCACGCGCAGTAATTTCTATATCACTGGCCTGTCCCTGTGCCCCACCTAATGGCTGGTGTATCATCACGCGGGAATGTGGCAAACCGCTACGTTTTCCTTTTTCCCCGGCACATAAAAGTACCGCCCCCATTGAGGCCGCCATTCCTGTACAAATTGTGGCAACATCTGGCTTAATAAACTGCATCGTATCGTAAATTCCCAGGCCTGCATACACACTTCCTCCGGGGGAATTAATATAAATCTGGATGTCTTTAGAAGAGTCTGTGCTCTCTAAAAAGAGCAGCTGAGCCTGGATAATGTTGGCGATCTGGTCACTAATGGCAGTACCCATAAAAATGATACGATCCATCATTAAGCGTGAAAAAACATCCATAGCCACTGCATTCATCTGGCGTTCTTCAATAATATTAGGAGTCATTCCCATTGGCGGGGTTACCGCGCTCACCAGTTGATCATAGTACATACTGTTTATCCCATGATGTTTGGTGGCATATTTTTCAAATTCTTTTCCGTAATCCATCAATTTTATTTTTTATGCTTTCAATAAAGAAATCTATTTAAAAATATCAGCCAATAAAACCTTAAAAATAAAAGTTCAATTGGCCTCAGTTTTACCTGATTTTTACAGGTTCATTTTTATTAAAAAAGGCGTTATACCAAATGGTTTAACGCCTTAAAGATAAGTATAAATTATAAAAAAGGCCTACTCATAAATTTCTTTCACGAATTCTTCATAAGTGACTTCTTTTTCATTGAACTTCATATTTTCTTTATAAAATTCAAGAAGTTTTTCATTCATCAATTGTTCAGATAAGCGCTTGGCTTCATCCTGGTTGGAAAGAATCCTCGCAGCAATATCGTCCAGTTCTTTTTCTGAAGGATCCATTTGCCCAAACTGCGCCATTTGCGCTTTGATTTTATCTGTAGCAAAAGCTTTAAGGTCTTCAAAATTGATCTCCAGGTTATTATCCTTCATAATCTTTCCTTCAATCAACTGGTAGCGAAGCCCTTTTTCGCTCTTCTCATATTCTTCAGCCGCTTCCTCCTCAGTCATTGGCTCTTCTCCCACTGTTTGGATCCATTTCTGAAGAAATTCCTTTGGAAGATCAAATTCTGTATTTTCAATCAGCTTCTCAGTAACATCATTCATCAATTGCTGATCGCTTTGCTGCTGAAATTGCTTTGCAGCATCTTCTTTGATCTTTTCCTTTAGCTCTGTCACTGTTTTTACCTGATCCTTACCAAAAAGTTTATCAAATAATTCCTGGTCAAGGTCTGCCAGCTCCTGATGGTTTACTTCAGTTACGGTAAATTGAACTTCAATATCAAGATCGTGGGCTTTATCATGTTCAATTTTAAGATGTTTTATCAGATCGTGATCGTCTTCAAAAAGGTCTTTGGTTTTTAAGCTGATGATATCACCGGCTTTGGCACCAATAAATTTGTCAAGATTCTCTTTTCCTTTTACTTTTTCCAACTCTACAGAAGTATTATTATCTATACCTTCTTCTTCGTTTTTAAAAGTCCCGGCAACAATATCACCTTCTTCAGCAGTCTCTTTGGAAACCAGTTTCCCATATTGCTTTTGCATGTTTTTGATCTGGTTTTCCACCATCTCGTCATCTGCAACAATTTTGTAATGCGTTACCGGCTCTTTAAGATCCATATTGACTTCAAAGTCTGGAGAAAGTCCTAATTCGAATTCAAAAGTGTAATTTTCTTTATCCCAGTCAAAATTTTCCTGCTCTTTAGGCAGCGGATTTCCCAGCACATCAAGTTTTTCTTCGGTAAGGTATTTATTAAGGGCGTCCTGCAACAATTTATTTACCTCGTCTACCAACACGGCTTTCCCATATTGCTTTTTTACCATTCCCATAGGTACATGGCCTTTTCGGAAACCGGGGATATTGGCATTTTTACGGTAGTCTTTTAAAATTTTATCTACTTTACCCTGATAATCGTCTTTAGCGATATCTACTTTTACTACCGCGTTTAATTCATCAATATTTTCTCTGGTAATATTCATCTTGACTTATTATAAAAATTGGAGTGCAAAATTACACTTTTTTCGGAAGCCCGCAAAGTTTCAAATTACTGAATTTCAGCAAGCTTCTAATCTGAACTTAAAATGGAATACAACAAGGATTGGAAAAGGGACAATAACAAACTGAAAATGATCGCCATCAGCAATCCATCTACCGCAAACCCGGAAACAAAACCATCGGCCAGCAGGATAATTACCGCATTAATAATGAGCAGGAAAAGCCCAAGAGTGAGAATGGTTACCGGCAATGTAAACAGGATTAATAATGGTTTCACAATAAGATTAAGCAAAGCCAGGACCAGCGCAACAATAATGGCAGTAACATAATTGTCTACCGCCACCCCGGGAAGGATTTCAGCTAAAACAAGAACGGCAACTGCAGAAAGCAGGATGCGAAGTATAAATTTCATAATATCAACAAGCATTGGTTACCTCACAAAATTGCAAAAAAAAGAAGCTGTCTCATTAATTTGAGGCAGCTTTTTTCATTTTATGGTTCAAAACTATTGATTATCTGGAGGTTTTTTATTATTTTTAAGTACTGATAATCAGATAAATGAGCTATAAATTTAAGGTCTATAACCAACAGTAAAACTGGCTTTTTCCTCCTTCCATTGAAGAATTAATTCCACAAGACCATCCGGTGAGGATCGTCAATGGAGTGATT
>NZ_JBGFSM010000017.1:0-84519 GCF_041679265.1 Autumnicola aciditolerans | reverse complement strand
AGAAAGACCAATTATAACTATTTTTGATAATGAAGATTAATTAAATAAAAACGGTCAACACTAATCAGGGAAGTACAAGTGAATAGAGGAAAGTTGACCGAAAGAGTAAAGTGCGAAAGCTTGAGCTTGCTGCGTTTAAAGACTACCAGCTACCGCCTATTGGCTACGGTCTATAATAAATTCCAGCGCGCGCTTTTCGTGATAGTACTTTTCCCCTTTCTGAATAAAGCCCACATGGCCTCCGTATTTTGGAATTTCAAGGTAAAGAAATGAAGAATTTTTGGCGGTTTTTACAGGATAGGAATTAGGCGAAAGAAAGGAATCATTTTCAGCATTAATAAGGAGTGTTGGGATTTTAATATGGGGCAAAAATTGCAGGCAGCTGCATTTTTTATAATATTCTGCCGCGTCTTTATAGCCGTGGGCTTTGCTGGTGTAAAGCTCATCTACGGCAAGCAGGGAATTGCAGGAAGCGATATCATTCTTATCAATCTCCCCTGGGAAGGCCAGATGGCGTTCATAAAGTTGCTCCTTCAGGTTCTTTAAAAATCGTCTTGAATATAGAAAATTATGGTTTTTATTAAGCTCTTTAAGGGAAGCGCCCAAATCACAAGGCACCGAAACCGCCATTGCCGACTTCACTTCCGTGGGGACAGTATTCCGTTCGCCCAGGTATTTTAGAAGCAGGTTGCCACCCAGGCTAAAACCGGCCAGTGAAATATGCCGGTATTTGTTTTTCTTGAGGGCATGCGTAACCACTTCTTCCAGATCTTCGGTAGCTCCCGCATTATAACTGCGGTAGAGCCTGTTAAGCTCTCCGCTGCAACTCCTAAAGTTCATTAGCGCCACATCCCAGCCCTTTTCTGTAAAAGACTTTGCCATTCCCAGCATATAAGGACGCTGTGCATTTCCAGCCAGCCCATGAGTAACAATAAGCAGTTTTTCAGTATTTTTATTGAGAGGATAACACCAGTCCAAATCGAGAAAATCCCCGTCACTAAGCTCCAGTCTCTCCCTTTTTGAAATTCTGAAATCTACTTTTCGTAAAAGCGCGGCATAAATAGTAGAAAGATGAGCGCTGCGAAAAATTAATGGCGAATGATATGAGCTGTCAAGTATCGGCATGTTAAAAAAGCGATTAATGTGAAAATAGCCTCATACAAAAGTAAAATAATTATGCATGCATAATAAAGTTTCTTAGCTTTATAAAAAATTGAACTAATGTACACCAAAGAATTTGAAATTCGCTGGAGCGATATTGATGCGAACAGGCATCTTGCCAATACGGCTTATGTTAATTTTATGAGCCACACCCGGATGGGTTTTCTAATGGAGAATGGGTTTGGGCAAAAAGAACTTGCCAAATTCAATATTGGGCCGGTGGTTTTTTATGAGCATATTTATTACTTTAAAGAAGTATTTGCGGGCATGCCCGTAAAAGTGAGTCTTCAGCTTAAAGGATTGTCTGAGGACGGAATGTATTTTGAGTTTATCCATGATTTTTATGATCATAAAGGAAGAAATTTTGCAAGTTGTGAAATGATGGGGGCCTGGATAGATTTAAAGGAGCGAAAGTTAACCGCACTCCCCGAAGAACTTTTTGAAAACCTAAACGGACTTCAGCATACCAAAGATTTTAAAGTGCTCACTAAAGAAGATACCCGGAAATTTGGCAAAAAACCAGCCGATATTGATCCTTCGCAATTATAAAAGAACATGATGCAGCAAGAACATGACGTGTGGTATGCCTGTTACGGTTCCAATATACAGGAGAAAAGATTTTTATGTTATATAGAAGGAGGGACTCCTGCCGGTGCCATTAGGAATTTTGCAGGGTGCAGCAACAGGGCGGCTCCCAGGGAAAACCATCCGGTCACCATCAACAGGGAAATGTATTTTGCCAAGGAAGCCATCACCTGGAACGGTGGCGGCATTGGCTTTTTAAAACCTGAAGAGGACAGTGAATCTAAGACGCTGGGAAGGCAATATTTAATCACTTCCGGGCAGTTTATAGATCTGGTGAAGCAGGAGTTAAAACTGGAAGGCGACCTGGTAATAGATTTTACCGAGCTTGAAGAAAAAGGATCCTATATATGTTCCCCGGGAGGGAGGTATGGTAAATTAATTTGCCTTGGGCACCGCGATAACAAACCAATTTTCACTTTTACCAGTGAACATTTTTTAGCCGAAGAAATTAATGCTCCCAACAAGGCTTACCTGGCAACAATTATTTCGGGTTTACGGGAAGTGTATGAGTTGAGCGACGCTGAAATGGTAGAATATTTTAAAAATAAAGAAGGGATAAAGAATACTCCTTTAGAAGCAAAATTGCCGGAAATAGTAGCGGCAGCAAATTAATTTCCATGCCTTTGATAACTTCAGAAATAAGATGGTTTTCTGCGGAAAAAGAATTGCTCCAAGAAGTTTTTTTTATGCTGAATAAGCCTGATGAAGGAATTTTTGAGGGAGAACGAAGTGATTTTTACTTAAAATCTGGAACAACTTCCGCAGGAATTAAAATAAGGGAAGGGAATCATGAACTTAAAGTGAAAACAGCCGAAGATGAAGAGTTGGCTTTGGGAACCATTCAGCATTGGGCAAAATGGAGCTACCAGGAGCCGCAAAATATTCTTAAGCTTGTGAATACTGGAATGCTTCAGGAGTGGGTAGAGGTTAAAAAGAAAAGATATAAGAAAATAGTGTCGGTAGAGGCGGGGAAGATCAGCTTTACTTCAGCAGAAGATGTAAAGGAAAAATGTGAAATAGAATTTACCGAATTTAAAATACCCTCCATACCTCACCGTATATTTACTTTGGGAGTGGAGGCTTCGGGCAACAATGAAAGGCAAAACCTGAAACTCGCCTTACAAAAGTTACCGTTTCCTGAGACCTCACTAAAAAATTTAAGATCCTGTAGTTATCCGGAATTTCTGGATATGCCGGGAATCTAGTTCCTCATTTACTATTCGGGTCAGGCTGTGGTTTTGGTCTTCTTTATAGTCACCATATAAACCCCTGCAAAAACAAGCAGGGCGGCAATTACTTTTACCGGTGTAAGCCTGTCAGCGCCTGTGGCTACTGCATAAATAATGGCGATTAAAGGCTGCAGGTAGATAAAAGCGCTTATTGTGGAAGCCGAAAGTTGCTTTAAAGCATAAATGTTTAGCAGGTATGTGGAAAAGGTAGTTCCCAGCACCACAAAAGCCATTTTCCATACCGCTTCAAAAGGAAGGCTCCCCCATTCTACCGCTGTAAATTCGCCAATGGTAATGGGGAAATTTATAATAACAGCAATCAAAAAAAGCCATTTCATAATGGTGAAAGGATGATATTTTGAAGTAAGCGGCCTCACCAGGATAAGGTATAGCCCGTAAGAGAAAGCATTAACGATAAAAAGAATATTCCCCAGTGGGATATTAGGCGCATTCTCTTTGGTTGCATTGCTAAAAAGTACCAGCACCAGGGCGCCACCAAGGCCTACTACTATCCCCGCGCTTTTTAAAAGCGTAATACGTTCCCTGATTAATATGGAAGCCAAAATAAGTACCATTACGGGCGATAGGGTTACAATTACAGAACTATTAATTGGGGTAGACAAGCTTAATCCTTTAAAGAAGAAGAGCATGTTAATTACCATTCCAAAAATGGCACAACCAAAAATACGTGGCCAGTCTGAAGTGGCTATCTTTTCCCTTGGCCCAAAAATGCTGATTGCCCAGAAAAGAATAGCAGCACCAAACACCCTGAGAAAAATAAACCCAAAGGGTTCTATATATACAGGCATTACTCCTTTGGCTACGGTGTGGTTTAAACCATAGATCGCGCTGGCCAGGAAGGCGGCAATAATTGCCAGGATCCTGCTATCCATGTACAGAGGCTTTGGCGGCTTCCACCGTTTTTTTGGAATTGCCTATAAAAATTTCATTATTATTAACAATTACCGGCCGTTTGAGAAAAGTATAATGCTCCAGGATAAGATTTTTATACCGGGCTTCATCAAGATTTTCATTTTTAAGGTTTTTCTCCTTGTACAGGCGCGCGCGCTTGCTAAAAAGCGCTTCATAACTGCCTGCAAGCTCCTTCATTTCTTCCAACTGATCTTCAGTTATTTTTTCTTCCTTAATGTCCTGAAGGATAAAGGAAGCAGGAGGATTCAGCTCGCATAAAATTCTTTTACAGGTATCGCAGGTAGAGAGTTGGTAAATCTTTTTCATGGTACTAAAACAGGTTGAAGATATTAGAGTTTACAAATTAAAAATTTTTTAAGCCTGGTCAAAAGGTGTTTTCCGGCAAAATTTTTTATTGCAGGGGAGCTTCCTCCGGTACAATTTTTAGAAATCGGCCAACGTCGCTGTAAGGCAGGCGATAAGAGAATTCTCCTTCGGCATAAGAAGCGATTTCGTAAGCGTTATAATGAAGCACCAGCCCTTCTTCAGTAAAACCGATATTCTCGGGAAGTACAAATGTATCGTCTTCAAAAAACAAACCAGTACTATTAATAGAATCCTCTTCTCCTATACCCTGGTCTTTGCGGAATTTTTCCTCAAAAAATCTTTTAAATTCGGGAGTAAATAATTCATTATAGGAATAAAGATCCCCGGTTTCAGGATTAAAGTTTAAATAAGAAATACTGCTGTAGCCATGGGCTCCTCCTGTAAACATCCTGGAATTAAATCTTATGGAAATCAATGCCGCGTCTCTTCTGGTAAATTCAGCAAAAATGGTAGCTTCCCAGGGAAGTTCGTAAGCTGAAAAATCCCTGGCATTGGTCTTATAATTTTCGATAAAATTTATGGCAAGTTCTTCAACAGAAACCAGTTTCTCCTCTTCCTGATAATCTACAATCTCTATAATATGGCTTCTTATTTCTTCGTTTATTTTAGAAGCTACTTTATTTTCATTTTCAGCAACGGGATAGCTTATACTAATAAAGGCACAATCTCCTTCCTCGGGATTGCAATTGTCGCTGGATTTTTCTATGGAATAATTCGTGAAATGTAAAGGTTTTTCTTCCTGCTCACAGCCAGCGAAAATTAAAGCCAGAAGAAGGATTAGCAGATATTTTTTCACAACAAAAAGGCGTGTTAAAGTTCTTGCTAAAGGTACATGCAATTTTGTGATTGCCCAACATCTATAGTACATTTGCGCCAGCAAAAAACGATCTGCAAGATCTATAAAAATTGCCTGGAAATTTCAAATTTCCAGCAAGGAATTAACTGTAAAAAAATCTATTAGATGAAATTCAATACCAAAACAATTCATGGCGGCCAGGAAAATACAGATCCTGCTTACGGTTCAGTAATGCCTCCCATTTACCAAACCAGTACTTATTCGCAAAGCACACCAGGAGGGCATAAAGGTTATGAATACAGCCGAAGTGGTAATCCTACCAGGGCAGCTTTGGAAAGCGCACTTGCAAGTATTGAAAATGGTAAATTTGGCCTTGCTTTTGGCTCTGGACTTGCTGCCATAGACGCGGTAATGAAATTGTTTAAACCCGGAGATGAAATTATTTCTACTAATGATCTCTATGGTGGTTCCTACAGGTTGTTCACTTCTATTTTTGAAAAATGGGGCATTAAATTCCATTTTATTGGCATGCAGGAAGCGGAAGGTATTGAGCAATATATAAACGAAAATACGAAGATGATTTGGGTGGAAACGCCAACTAACCCAATGATGAATATTATAGATATTGAAGCGGTGGCGAAAATTGCCAAAAAGAAACAGGTGCTGCTGGCCGTAGATAATACCTTCGCGACTCCTTACCTGCAACAACCCTTAGATCTGGGGGCCGATATTGTGATGCACAGTGCCACTAAATACCTTGGTGGCCATAGCGATGTGGTTATGGGAAGCCTGGTGGTGAAAAATGAAAAACTGGCCGAAAAGCTTTATTTCATCCAAAATGCCAGCGGTGCGGTTTGTGGCCCACAGGACAGCTTTCTTGTGCTTCGGGGAATTAAAACCCTGCACCTTAGAATGCAAAGGCATTGTGAGAATGGGGAAGCCGTAGCCAGGTTCCTTAAGGATCATCAAAAAGTAGATAAAGTGTACTGGCCTGGTTTTGAAGATCATCCTAATCACGAGATTGCGAAAAAACAGATGAAAGGTTTTGGCGGAATGATCTCTTTTACCACTGCCGAAAATACCCTTAAAAGCGCGGTAAGAGTAGTTGAAAACCTGAAGGTTTTCACTTTGGCGGAATCCCTGGGTGGGGTGGAATCCCTTGCCGGACACCCTGCGAGTATGACCCACGCTTCCATTCCTATGGAAGAACGTGCTAAAACCGGGGTTGTGGATTCTTTAATAAGGTTAAGTGTAGGAGTTGAAGACGAAGAAGACCTGATTGAAGATTTAAAGCAGGCGTTGGGGTAAAACAATAATCTGAAGTTTAAAGTTTAAGGTCTAAAGTTTATTGCTTTGGGCCTTTTTGCTTTTTAATCAACATCAGATTACCACTTCCGTCTTCCGGCCAATCAACCTTGCAAAAAAGATGGGGGCAGGAAAATTCAGGTAAAAGCTTTCTTTTTCAGGTCATTTCAATGGAAACCTGTACTTCAATCTCAAAATTCAAAATTCAAAATTCAAAATTCAAAACTCAAACTCCGAACCAAGAACTTTTCACTCTTCACTCTTTTCCTTTTTAACTTTTTACCTTCAAACTTTCCACTTCATCAAAGTATTTTCGAAAGCGCCCATACCAGGCGGTCTACTTCAGCTTTTGTATTGTAATGCACCAGGCTTACTCTTACCACCCCGTTTTTTTCTTCAAGGTTCAGGGCTTGTATTAGTTTTTTAGCGTAGAAATCACCAAACCTTATTCCAATGCGGTATTCGTCTATTTGCTGCACAATCTCATCACTTTTTAATTCAGAATGGACAAATGAAATGGTGGGAACACGTTTTTCTTTGTTCAAAAAAGGCGAACCTATAATGCGAATTTTAGGATTTGAATTTAAATACTGAAGCAGGATGCCGCTAAGTTCTTCTTCATGAGCAGCCATGAGTTCATATACTTTTTCCACTTTTTTCTGAAAAGAACCTGCCGATATTCCCGGGAAATGATGTTTGTACATTTCCTGGAAATATTCCGTAAGGCCCAGCAAACTATAAGTAAGCTCAAAATTGAAGTTTCCGGGCTGGAATTTATAGGGCACATCTTTCTTTTTAAAGAAGTAATGGTTTATCCCGTCCATTTTAAGCAGGAGGTTGTATTTGCCATACATTACGGCCAAATGTGGCCCATAGGTTTTATACCAGCTAAAGGTGTAAAAATCAACATCCAGTTCCTGTACATCTATTTTGCGATGGGGAGCGTAGGCAACGCCATCTACACAAATAAGCGCCCCGGCTTTATGAACAATTTGAGCGATTTCCTTTACCGGGTTTATGGTCCCAAGAAGATTGGAGCAGTGGGTAACCGCAACCAGCCGGGTATTCTTGTTTAATAAATTCTTTAAATCCCGGAGGTCAAGTTCTAAAGTTTCGGGATTTACATTCCATATTCTTATGTTGATCCCTTTTTCCTTAAGTTCTGTCCAGCAGGAAACATTTGCTTCATGATCTGTATTGGTCACAATAACTTCATCTCCTTTCTGCCATTCCTTGCTAATGCATAAACTTAGGATCCTAAAAAGCATGGAAGATGAAGGCCCTATAACCACTTCTTCGGGTTGGGAGGCATTAATGAATTTTGAAACCTGTTTGGTGGCATAAGCAAGTTTCTCCCCTGCTTCCCTGGAGACCTGGTAAGATGCCCCCAATTGTACATTATGATGAGTAAGATAACCCGAAATTCTTTCAATTACTTTCCCCAGTACCTGGGAACCGCCGGCATTGTCCATAAAAATGAAATCCCGATTTAGGGCAGGGAACTGCCTGCGTACATATTCAATATCCATAGTTTAAGTTATAGGTTAGGTTTAGATAGGTGCTTTTTATTTGTGAAGTAAACTTTCGTTAAAAAGTTCCAGTATTCGGCTATATTCATCGGTCCAGCTGCTGGGTTCAACAAAACCGTGGTTTTCTACAGGATAAACGGCAAGTTCCCAATCATCTTTGCCCAATTCAATAAGGCGTTGTGCCAGCCTTACCACGTCCTGGAAATGCACATTGGTGTCAACCATTCCATGGGCAATAAGCAAATCTCCCTGCAGCCCTTCAGCAAAATAAATGGGAGAAGATCTTTTATAGGCGATGGGATCCTGGGAGGGATCGTTTAAAATGTTGGAAGTATAGCCATCGTTATAATGGGCCCAATCTGTCACCGAGCGTAATGCGGCACCGGCCTTAAAGGTTTCCGGTTCTGTAAACATGGCCATTAGCGTGATAAAGCCGCCATAACTTCCGCCATAAATGCCAACTTTTTGAGGGTCAATGTCATAATTTTCAATAAGATATTTTACGCCGTCTACCTGGTCGCTAAGGTCTTTGCCTCCCATGTGCCGGTAAATTCCTGTTCGCCAGTCGCGCCCGTAACCGGCACTTCCGCGATAGTCAATATCGATTACCGTGTAACCAAGATCGGTAAGCAGGTTGTTGAACATATATTCCCTAAAGTAGCTGGACCACCATTTATGGGCATTTTGAAGATATCCCGCGCCATGTACAAAAACCACCGCGGCATTATTTTTTGCATTTTCTTGCGGAAGATATAATCTTGCCGGCACCATTGCCCCGTCTTCAGCTTCAAATTTTATAAATTCAGGTTCCCGCCAGTTGTAAGAAGAAAAAGCTTCACTCTGGCCGGAATTCAGTTGTTGGGGAGCGGAATTGGAATTGATTTTTTTAAGATATAGTTCTTCGGGCTTGTTGCTGGTAGAGTACAAAATTGCCATGTATTTTTCATCAGGAGACAAATACACTTCATTTTTTCCTGGCATTTGCGTGAGTTGTTCCATTTTGCCACCCATTACCGGCATTTTATAAAAATGGCGCTCGCCCGCATCCACTTCAGAAGTGGTCAGGTACCATGATTTTTTATCATTGGAAAGAAAAGGGTCAAAAACCTCATATTCTCCTTTAGTGAGGTCGGTTTTCTTCCCATTTTCAACATTCAAAAGATAAAGATGGGAATATCCGGTTTCTTCGGACTGAAAATAAATATGCTTATTATCTGGCAGCCATCCCATGTTTGCGCCGCCCCAAAAGGTATATCCCACGCCGGGGCCGGCAATCCACGCTTCATCACGTTGGCGGTCCAGGACCTTTAAAGCTCCGGTTTCAAGGTCTAATTCGGCTATCCAGCGGTCTTTATTGTCGGCAGATCTTAAGTTTACGACCGCTTTTTCCCCGTTGGGAGAAAAATAAGTGCCGGAAGAGATTACCTGTCTATCCTTTTTCTCCCATTCCCTGTCTGGATAATCTTCTGTATAATCGGGCAAATCTGTAATTCCCGGTAATGTTGAGGTGTCCACTATAAAAACGCTATCTTTTTCAGCATTATAGATGGCCAGTTTTACCTTATCGCTTTCTTCGCCTACCTTACTGCGGGCACGAAGATTTTCGGTATACCCACTTTCATCAACATAATTTGGCACTTCAGTATTCTTATTTTCGGCACGATCTATTAGCTGAAAGGATGCAAATTTTCCATTAGACGAAACCTGTAGCCGGCGCAGCGAATTTTCTTCAAGGTAGAAGCTGAAAGGTTCATCTTCAGCAACAGATTTTTGATAATTTTCAGATTGTTCTTCCTTCTCTTTTCGCTCTTTTACCACCTGCAGCAAATCGAGATTTTCCTTTTTAAGCCAGGCATCCTGTTCTGAAAGTTCCGGCTCTTTTTCTTCCTTTTTCTTACCTTTTTTGAGGTGGGTGAACTGATGAATCTGTCCGTTTTCCAGATCCATGATAAAAGCATTGTCATTATATACAAAAGAAAGCCTGTCTTCATCCTGGAGAAACATGGGCTCCTCAATTTCAGCATCGAGATCCAGTAACTCCGTGCTTTCTTCACTTTTCATGTCATAAAGCATAAGATCCCCATCTTTCGTATAAATTTTCCTGGTCCTTTTTTTATTGAAGTCGCCTCTTTGCGACACCATATTTCTTTTTTCTTGAAGGCTAACCTCTTGGATTTCGTTTTTGTTGTCGAGGTTTATTTTATAAAGGGAATCTGAAGCATTTTTCTCCGGATTATAGTCAAAATAAAGATTTTCACTATTCGCGCCCCAGCGGATGTTAGACGGGAATGTTCCCATCCAGATGGGGTCCTGCATTATTTTTTCTACCGAAAGCTCACTTTGTTGGGCAAAGGCTGAGGAGCAGATATAAATAAAGAGCAAAAAGAAGAGTGGACTTTTTCTTGAATAAAACGGAATAAAAACCTTTTTCATGAATTTTTTGTTGAAGTATAAACGGCAATATACTTAAAATGCCATGATTTTTTGAATCTACATTTTCTACTTGCTAAGAAAATCCAGAATCTTTTGCTTATAGCTGAAGTTTGAGCATTAAATTTTGAAAATAGATATACTGAGACTGGAGTGAAATATAAAGCACCTCAGGGACAGAGCCTTGAAGTGCTTTTAATGAGTAGTCAAATTTTACCTCAGGTATCAAATGAAGAAATTCACCTTTTACCTATTTTAATTTAATTCTGCGCCAACCGGAATGGAGCAATCATGTCCCGGTTCCCCATGTGGAGGATTTATTTTTGGAGTAGCCGACTTTAACCTTACCGGCGATTGATTTGAGGAAGGAGAAACCGCAGCTGTTTTTCCCAAAGGGGCACCCACCGGCAGATCACAGCGGTGATTCGGTTTGCCATGCGGGGGATTGTAAGTAACCTCGGCACCTGTATTTTTTTCTTTATTAAGATAACTGGATTCTACGGTAGGGGCTTCGGGAGTTTCCGGCTTTTCAACTTCGGCTTCTTTGCAGGAAACAAAGCTGAAAACAGTTAAAAATATCATAGTGCCTTTTATAAGAAAGTTTTTCATACTGAACTTTTATTAATTTATGATTTCGTCTATTTCTTCTTCTGAAAGATTTAAAAGTCCGGAAGCAGGTAAACGGGTAAGCATGGTTCTCCAGTTTTCATCTTTAGCAAAGATTTCTTTGAAGATGGGTTCAGCTTCTTCCAGCCGGTCACTATTGGCAAGGGCTACTGCTTTCCAGAATTTCATTTCCAGGTTTTCGGGAAACATTTTTTCAGCTGTACCATACTCCTTCAGCGCTTTATCTATATTCCCTTCTTCCACGGCAAGATCTCCCCGGTTCATATATTCATAAGCACGGGCAGTTTTAAGAAGCCTGGCCAGTTCTTCCACAGGATTTTCATGATCGTCTACCCGTAGGTCTACTTTTTTATCTTCCCAAACATTGGCAGCTTTTTCCGGTCCTACCACAATTAATGCCGCCGACTGCCTGCCGCGGATGTCCCCACCGGCTTTTTGAGCTGCCCGTAATGCTTCCACCACTCTTTCAGCCAAAGGCAATTTTGCATTTAGATGAAAAGCTTCAGCCATGGCAGGAACTACTTTCGCATTCAGCATCATATTGGCCTGTACAGAAAAGTTTTTTCCGCTGATGTCACTCGCGGCTTCCACACAATTCTCACCGGTAAATGCTGCTGTATTGCCGTTCATATCTAAAAAGGCTACCTGCCGGAATGCTCTTCCGTCGTCATTATTCACAAGAGTTTCCAGGGCTTCATCGGCAGATTTTCCCTCTTCCATTAAGGCCAGGCCTTTTGGGCCATAAGCCGGATTAACAAAGGATTGTGTTGCCACCACCCCAACGCCAGATTTCCCCCAGGGAACTAAGGCGCCTACAGAAAACCAGTGGCTTTGCACCCCAACAGCCATCTCCCCGGTAACGGTGTCCCGTGCAACAATAGAAAAGGTATGGGCAAAGGCATCTTTTTTAATACCTGGATTTTGGGAGAAACAAATGGCACTCATACTTATCAATAAAATGGAAAGTAAAGGTTTATTCATAGTAAAGTTATTAAAGCTTTAAATATATACATTCCTTAAATAAGAATTAGAAGGAATGATGCAAACTTAACTGAATCTGGCCTTTATCTGCATTATTAGCAGATTCCTGCATATATCCCAATTCTACCTGTAGGTTATCCAGCAGGGAATACCCCAGGCCGCCGGCAAGCCAGTTCCTGTCGTAAGTATCCACGCTTAAACCGTTGCCAGTATTCTTTTCGCCGTTGAAGAAAATTTCATCTGAAAGTACCAGGTAAAGGGAATTCTTCTGTAAATTCTTCTGGTTCAAAGGAATTTTAAGGCCCAGGATATATCTCCACCGGGTTCTGAAATCCTGATCTTCAATCCAGCGCTGCTCATATCTCAGCCGGTGCTGAAAATACAACCGCTTCGCAATTTGATGCTTAAAGGAAACATCTTCCTGTATACGGTTTTCATGTACGGTAGCATTACTTTCGCCAAAGGCGCCAAAAGTAAAATAGCCGTAAGCGGCGCTTAGTTTTATTTTAGTGGTGGGGATGGCATAACTAAAACCACCCCTCAAAATCAACAACTGCAGGTCGCCTCCAAGGTTCCAGTTCCTGTATTGTACATCTCCCTGTATCCCGAAGTTGCTTTCTTTAATCCCGGTATTCCAGAAATACATGTACCATGCGCCGGTCTGATCTTCATTTACCTGAGCTGAAACAGTATTCAAAAAAAGTAAAAGTACAGGTAAAAGAATGAGATGTTTTCGCTTCATTTTAGTTTTTTGAGCGCTAAGATAAGAGGGATAGCGGAGAAAGGGTAATTATTCTGCTTTTTCCACTTTAAGGACATTTAAAAATGCCGGGCCGCCCTCTATGGGATAACCTTCTATTTTTGTGGCAGAAATTCTTATTTTTTCACCTTCATATTTTGTAAGGTCTATAGTATCACTTCTTAAGGCAAAAAAATCTTCTTCCGTTTCCAGGATATGGGTGCCATACTGGTAGGATGTGATTCCCCGGGCTTCCAGTGTTCCCGTTGTTTTAATTTTATTTTCCTTCGGCATATTTTTACAACCCGGAATGATAATAAAGAGCAGTGCAGCAAAAAGGATAAAAAGATATCTCATTGTTTTCTCATGTTTTACCCTAAAATTAAATAAGCTGAAATTGATTTTGGTAAGATTTACGCCATAATTTGATGTATTTCTGAAAACATTATTATTTTTGTGCCCGGTTTGGCCTCATAGTTCAATGGATAGAATAGAAGTTTCCTAAACTTTAGATCCAGGTTCGATTCCTGGTGAGGCTACTTGGAGCATTTTAAGCAAAACTAAAACCTTGTTAATCGTATGATTTTCAAGGTTTTAGTGTTTTTTGACTTTATTGGTGTCAGCTGAAGTAAGGGCTTTTACCTGATGTTGGTTTTTAGGCAATTAGGGTTTCCAACCACTGGCCATTATCATCGTAATATTCAGTTTTTGTAATATTTCCATCAGCGTCTTTGTATTCTACCCTGTAACTTCCGCTCATGTCTATATCCCTGATTAACCATACAGAAGAGCGGTTTTCGTTAACTGTAATTTCTTCCTGTAACCAATCCTGGTAATAAGTGTTTACGGTTTTAAAGTCTCCGTTTTCAAAAAATTCCAGGTATTCGCTCCTCCATTCCCCTTCGGTAATATAATATTCGGAAATTTTTTCATTTTCATCATATATATACTCGGTTAGCCTGCTTACAACTCCCTGATTAACAGCTTCCACCATTCTATTTTCCAGGCTATGGTTATCCCTGTAATAGTAGCTTGTAGTTTGAGACAGGTTGCCCGGCCCCTCTTGATAAATCTTATCCAGATCACCAAATTGTTTATAAGTAAAAGTATACCTGGTGGTTAGCCCGCCAGTTCCGGCATGAGAGATATACAGTGATTTGCTGGCATTATTCCCGTTTTCATCAAAAGTATAGATCTCTCTTCTTAGAAATTCCTTATTAGAACCATCAGGATTAATAGTATAAAATCCGGCTTCAGATATTTGCCCTTCATCCTCTATGCTGATAAATTCGATTTCCCGGGAAGTGTTTTCCAATATCTCCTGCATTCCTGCCAAACCTGTATCTTTCAGCAAAAATTTTCTTTGGGAGGTCGCTACTGCATTGGATAAAGAATAATTGAAATTGTTATAAAATGTATATTCTGCTTCTGTGGGTACACCCGGGTACTCCTCAGAATAGGTTGTGTAATTATATTGGGCAAGTTTCCGAGAGGGAATATTTTCAAAAAGGCTGGAGCTAATAATCTTACCATTTTCATCTGTACTATGTATCCAGCTAACACTGTTGGGAGGATAATTATGATGTACCCAGCTTTCCAGTACGGGGAGAAATTGGGTATAAACCATATCCTCAGATACATATTCTTCGCCCAGGGTATTGGCAAGATGGGCAACGGCTTCTTCAGGATAAACAGCTTCCAGGTCTATCCCGGCGTTTTGCTTAACCATGATGACTATTTCACCTATTATTTCTGTAACCGGTTGAGTAAAATCTATTTCTGAAATACGTAATGCCTCCAGCACCTGAGGTTCCAGTTTTATCCCGTTGGAGGGATCTCCGTCAAAATCCAGAGTTTGCAGGAATGCGGCAATATTTTTCACCTCTTCACTTTCAATGGAAGCATTCGGGGTAGAGGCAATATTCATGGGGGTCATTACCGGACCTGCCTGGGCAGACCCCAACTTAATATCGCCTGCATAGAAGCTGACGGTTTCCCCTTCAAGATAATCATATTCTCCGGATGCCGTGGTGTAACCGCTTTTGGTTTCTGTTTCATAATATAGCCCTTCCACATCGCTGTCACGAAAAATCCCGGTTTTATTTTGTATCTCCGTTCCCAGGCCATCATCATTAGAAATGCTTTCATTTTTTGAGCAGCTGATAACAGCAAGACTCAGTAGTACTAAAATTAAAGTTTTACATGAATTCATAGGTTAGTATTTAGTGCGTTATCTCTGATTTTAATTTTTTGAAGGAGGAGTGTTTTTAATTGAACCGCAATCCCACTGCCTTTTTTAGGAAGTTATAGGTTCTAAGAGGGCTTGTCTATACCCATTAATAGGTATTTTAAAGCGATTACCTCCCGCAATTGGATGTACCTGCCGTCCTAATGAGTAAGGGAAGTGCTTTAAATTAAAGGAAATACAAAATAACAGAAGCTTAACAGCATATAAAGCTCCAGGTTTTTAACTTGATGTAAATTTTAAAACCACTAAAAAATGAAAACGTTCAGAAAAAAACTATTCAGAAATTTATTGATGTTAAGCCTCATCCTGTCTACAGGGATAATTAACGCACAAACAGATGATGACTATGATGATGAATCTGAAGCAATTGTAGATGAAGATAAAAAAGCAGATTTGATAAACGATGCGAAAGATTCCAAAGCTGCCTTTATTGAAAACAGTGCTAACCTGGACGATCTGTTTGAGAAAGCCGCAGGTTATGTGATTTTTCCAAATGTAGGGGCAGGAGCCTATATTCTTGGTGGAGCCGCGGGAAATGGTGTGCTCTTTGAAAATGGCCAGGTACAGGGATTCGCAGAATTGCGCCAGGTAGATATAGGGTTGCAGTTTGGAGGCCAGGCGTACCGGCAGGCCATTCTTTTTCAAACACAGCAGGAACTGCAGGATTTCAAGGACGGGGAATATAGCCTTTCCGGAAGTGCATCAGCCGTGATCCTTAAAAAAGGAGAGGCAAGAAGCATAGATTTTAAAGAAGGCAGGGCAATAGTTACCATGCCTAAAGCAGGCGCAATGATAGAAATTTCTGTAGGAGGCCAGAAATTTGAATACCGTGCCGAAGATTAGGCTCAGGAAAAGCTAAACTTTCGTGAAATAACAAATGCTTAACAGCATGCGCGCTTAAGGATTTTTAACTTGTTAAAAACCAAAAAATCAGATTATTATGAAATTGTTGACTAGAGAACTTTCTATTTCAATGTTGTTCTTAATGGTGCTGGGAGTTACAAGTTGTAGTTCGCTTTCCACCAGTCCAGATAAACTTGTAAAAGATGCGCAAAATGCCAAGGAGGCTATGATAGAAGCCCAACCTGATATTCAGGAGTTATTCCAGACTTCCGCAGGATACGCCATCTTTCCAAATGTTGGAAAAGGGGCCTATGTTCTGGGAGGAGCTTCAGGTAACGGAATTCTATATGAAAACGGAAATATGCAGGGATATACTGAATTGAAACAACTGGATATTGGGTTCCAGATTGGAGGTAAGGCATACAGGGAAGTGATTTTCTTCCAGACAGATTCTGCCGTTGAAGATTTTAAGAGCGGAGATTATGAATTAACTGCAAATGCTTCTGCCGTAATTCTTGAAAAAGGACGTTCCAAGTCCATAGATTTTCAGGATGGCGTGGGAGTGGCAATAATGCCAAAAGCCGGAGCCATGGCTGGTGTTTCAGTTGGAGGCCAGAAGTTTGAATACCGCGATGCGCAGTAATAGCTCATCCATAAAAATTAAAGTTAAGGGCCGGTTTCTTTTTAGAAGCCGGCTTTTTTTGTGCCAGGATATCATGAAAATTTTCTGAACAATGAAAGAAAAGCAGTTCGATCTTATTGTAATAAGGTCAGGTTCCGGCGGGCTTGGGATCGCCCTTGGCATGCTGGAATTTGGAGCTAAGGTATTGCTGGTGGACAGGTCTGCTGAAAAAATTGGGGGCGAATGTCTCCATACCGGCTGTATTCCCAGTAAAAGCTTTTTATATGCGGCTAATAAAGTGCATGATACAATGGAGGCGCGCAACTTTGGAATGCAGGTAAAGGGACGCGTAGATTTGGAGAAAGTCATGGAATATGTAAAACAAAGGCAGGAAATTATTGAGCATCATGAAAATGTGGATGAGCTTCAGAAAAAAGGTTTGCACGTCCTGCTTGGGAATGCAAAGTTTACTGCTTCTAAAACTATCCGGGTGAACGGGGAAGAATATCACGCAAAAAACCTGGTCATTGCTACCGGTTCTGCTCCGCGTAAAATACCGGTGAAAGGCCTGCAGTTTGTAAATTGCTACACCAATGAGAATATTTTCGAAATTTCTTTACTGCCGGAAAATTTTCTGTTTTTAGGGGCCGGCCCGGTAAGCCTGGAACTGGGACAGGCATTTTCCAGGCTTGGCTGCAAGGTTACAATAGTAGACAGGGGAGAACGTATTCTGAAGAAGGAAGATCCGGTGATTAGCTATGCACTTCAGCAAAAACTGGAGCGGGAAAACATCAATTTTATGCTGAAGGCCGAAATTGCTGAAATCCTTTCCTCTTCTGAAGCAATCCTGAATACAGCTGAGGCTCAAATAAAAATTCCCGTAGATGCTGTTTTTATGGGCCTGGGAAGAGAACTTAATTTTGCTGATCTTGACCCTGAAGCAGCCGGGATAACAATGGAAGAAGGGAAAATAAAGCTGAACAGGAAGTTACAAACCAGCAATAAAAACGTTTTTGTAAGCGGTGATGCAGCCGGGAATATGAAATTTTCTCATGCGGCAGAAATGCATAACATGTTGCTGCTGAACAATTTTCTTTCCCCTTTAAAGAAGAAGCTGGATTTTAGTCATTTTTCCTGGGTGACTTTTACAGATCCTGAAATAGCCACTTTTGGCTGGACGGAACAACAACTGGAAGCAAAAAACACCAAATACGAACGGCTTGAAAATGATTTTTCAGAAAGTGACCGCGCGGTGACCGCTAATTTTCAGGATGGCAGGATTATATTTGTTTCTGGAAAAGAAGAGATACAACTCCTCTTCAGCAAAAATCCTGGGAGGCAGTATAATGGCCCCTGGCGCGGGAGAAATTTTCCAGGAACTGGTTTTGGCAAATTCCGCCGGAATTCCCCTAAAGGGAATTATAAAAAAAATTTATCCTTATCCCACGGCGGCAAATATGCACAAGATATTACTTCGCAACAGGATCCTCAAAGATATTAAGCCATGGATGAAGAAACTTGCCCGCAAATTTTATAGATTATGATTAGGCACTGAAGAATTTGATATTTTAGAAAAAGATGATCTCCATAATTATTCCTGTACTTAATGAAGCCGCTCATCTTAAAAAGGTGCTGGAACACTGTTTCGCCCTGCAGGGAGATTTTGAAATAATTGTGGTAGATGGCGGGAGCAAAGACAAAACCATGCAAATTGCGGCTGCATTTGGCCAGGTGAAAAGGGCTACTTCAGCAAAAGGAAGGAGCCACCAGATGAATGCCGGCGCGGCTATGGCAAAAGGCGAAATCCTGCTGTTTTTGCATGCCGATACTTTTTTGCCGGAGAATTCCCTGCTTAAAATTGCTTTGGTGATGCAAAATAAATCCCTGGCCGGCGGTAGTTTTTTCCTGAAGTTTGACCATCCCCACTGGATTTTGTCTTTTTATACGGGATTAAGCAAAATCAACAGTTCCTTTTTTACTTACGGAGATCACGCCATATTTGTGCGCGCTTCAGTTTTCAGGAAGATAAAAGGTTATAAACCCTTATCTTTTATGGAAGATATAGAAATTCAGTTTCGGCTAAAGAAGGAGGGAAAATTTATAAAGTTACCCATTGGGGTGATTACTTCGGCAAGAAGGTTTGTAGAAGCGGGCCCGGTAAAGCAGTTTTTTATAGATGTAATTCTTGTAGGGCTTTACCATATTGGTTTTTCTGCCGGCAGCCTTAAAAAATTTTATAAAGACTGGAATTCTTCCGCAAAATTAAAACAACAAAATCATGAATAAAAAACCACAAGTGCTTGTATTTGATGTAAATGAAACCCTTCTGGACATGAGTCCGCTAAAGGCATCGGTAAATGCTGCTTTAGAAAATAAAAACGCCTTTGATATCTGGTTTCCTATGCTGCTTCAGTATTCGCTGGTGGAAACCCTTACCGGGGAATATCACGATTTTTCTGAAATAGCCGCGGCCACTTTTAAAATGCTGGCAGAAAAATGGCAGTTTTCATTTTCCGAAGAAAAAATTAAGGAGATCCTGAAGCCGGTTACGCAATTGCCTCCTTATCCAGAGGTGGAAGAAGGGCTACAAACCCTTACGAAGGAAGGGATAAGGCTGGTTGCACTTACCAATGGGAAACCTTTGGTGGCAGAGGAACAGCTGAAATTTGCAAAAATCGATCATTTATTTGAAATGATCCTGAGCGTGGAAGTGGTTCAAAAATATAAGCCTCATGAAGCTACCTATCATTACGTGCTTGAACAAATAAATTCTTCCGCAGAAAATGCGATGATGGTGGCAGCTCATGGCTGGGATATTGCCGGAGCTATAAATGCCGGGCTTAAAACAGCATTTATTAAGAGGCCGGGAAAAAGCCTTTATCCCTTAGCTGAAGAACCTACATTGCAGGTGGCTTCTATAACAGCATTGGCAAAAGAACTTTTATAATTCCAGGTCTTTTGGAGACTGCAGCATGGTAGGGATCAATTCACTTACCGTGGGGTGTATATGCACCGCATCCCTTATGGTGGTATATGGAGCGCCGGCATACATGGCATCTATAATGCTGTGAATGTATTCATCTGCTCCGGTTCCAAGGAAGCTGGCGCCAAGGATATTGCCGGTGCTGGCTTCAATATAAATTTTCATCATTCCCTGGGTTTCTCCCATTTCTTTGGCGCGGGAAACTTTACTCATGGGAATACTTGCGATTTTAGCTTTAATGCCTTTTTCTTTTATTATTTGCTCATTCATTCCCACACGTGCCAGCGGAGGATCTGTAAATGCGGCATAGCAGGTATAGCGATGGGACAATTTCAATTTTGAATCTCCAAACAGGTGGTCGTTCACAATCTGGAAATCATCGAAAGAGGTATGGGTAAAAGCACCTTCCCCGTTGCAGTCCCCCAAAGCCCAGATATGCGGTACGTTAGTTTGCAACTGTTCATTGACTTTTACATACCCCTTTTCATTCAATTTAACGCCGGCCATTTCCAGCCCCAGGTTATCTGTATTAGGAATTCTTCCTGTGGCTACCAGCACATGAGTTCCGGTTATTTTTTCTTCGGAACCTTCAATTTTTAGAGTTAATTCAGCCGTTTTTGCTGTTGCCTCTGCTTTACTAACTGCCGCGTTAAAATAGATGTTGATGCCTTCTTTTTCCAGAATTTCTCTAATGGCTTCTGAAATATCCTGGTCTTCCTGCTTCATGAGGCGGCTGCCATGGTCTATAATGCTCACTTTGCTGCCAAAGCGCCGGAACATCTGGGCAAATTCAAGCCCAATATAGCCACCTCCCACAATAAGAAGATGCTCGGGAATTTCTTCCAGTTCCAGCATGCCTTCATTAGTATAATATGGTATTTTTTCAAATACTGAAGGGATACGTGGTCGCGCGCCGGTATTTAAAAAGATCTTTTCTGCGGAAAGGGTCTCGCTACCAACCTCTATGTGATGTGGGTCTTTAAATTTTGCTTTTCCGCGGTAAACGGTAATATGCTCATTATCTTCAAGCATTTTTTCAATCCCGTTCCTGGATTCTTCAATAATTGCTTCTTTGCGCTTTTTGATTTGCTTCAGGTTAATCTTAATGTCCCCGGAAATTTCCACCCCATGATCGCTGCTGTTTTTGCTCACAAAGGCCCTGCGGGCACTGGCAATATAAGATTTTGTTGGGGTGCATCCTGTATTTACGCAGGTACCGCCGAATTTTGCTTTTTCAATAATAGCAACTTTTTGCCCGTTTTTGGCTAGACTGGCTGCAAGCGGGGTTCCGGCCTGGCCTGACCCTATAATAATCGCGTCAAATTTCATAATCTTTATTTTTCTTAAACAGCCTTAGAACTGAAACCCGAGGTTAAAAATAATCCTGCTGGTATTTTCATCACTCACGTAGTAACCTAAGCCTCCGGTAATGGCATAAAAGGCATTTACAAACAGAGAGCCTCCATAACTGTTGTGCCAGCGGTCTGAATTTGAATTATCGCTCCAAACCCTGCCGTAGTCAAAGCCAAGGCTAATCCCCAGGTTCACCGGGATGTAATTCGTGGTAATGCGGGCGATCCCGGTACGCAAATCGGTGGTCTGATAAAAGGAATATTTGCCGTTAAACCGTTGATTCCTGTATCCTCTTAAAGTTCTTTTGCCGCCAATTGTGGCGGCATCATAAAATTCATAATTATCGCCAAAGATCATTTCTCCTCCAATCTTGGTTGCCAGTACTACAATCCCGCTTTCGTGTAAAGGATAATCTATAGAAAGGGAAGGTTGCAGGTAGCCAAAGGCATTATCGTGTTCGTCAATATTGCGCTTATAGCCGGTGGCGATATTTGCTTCCATTCCGCGGCGGGGATAGGCCAGCTCACTGGGTTTATTTTTGTAATTAAAGCCTAATTCCCCACTGGCATAATACTGGTTGTCAAATAGGTCATCTTCCTGGTCAAAAAACTGGTTTACAAATTCGTTATTATCAGCTTTTACTTCCATAGATTCCAGTTTAGGCTGAACATAGAAACTTGCTCCTTTTTCATTGCGCCATATAAGCGAAGGGGCAAAACTCCACTGCTGTATCCTTACCCGGTTGTAATCCCTGTCCACAGCATCGTCATCATAATAAGATTCATTCCCAAACCCAAAAAAGTTCAGGGTGTAATTAGGGCTGGTATAACGGGCATCTATGCCCAGGTTCCAGTTATAAAAGATATGGGCAAATTCCCCGGAATAAGCAACATCAAAACCATTGGTGGCAAAATAGTAAAACGCGCTTATTTTATGCCGCTCGGTAAAAGGATTGCGTAGCAGCCCGTATTTAGTATAGGTATTGGCCACGCCCAGCTTGAGACCTGCATTAGTATCAAAATCCACCGTAGGGAAAAGAATATTTTTGCTGAACTTTCTCTTTGCGGGATCATAAACGTTAATGTTATAACTATCCACCAGAAGTTTATGGGCAGAAGGAGTTAAAATGGTGTTCTCCCGGCTCTTATAATCGTACAATTTCGCCTTTCTGGTATTCTGAAAATTATAGGTGTCATTTTCCTCGCCACCCATTATTTTGAGCTTTATAAGATGATCTCCTTTTCCTTCTATTTTAAAGATATCATTGCCGTCCATACCATAAATCCACATTTCCTCTGTCTCTTCAGCGTTATAGGAATGTTTAAAAACAACTTCTCCCTCGCTTTTAATTTGTAGGTCTGTTATACCATCTTTCTTGCGGGTAATCAGGAATTCATCGTCTTCTTCCGTTCCCGTAACCACCTTGAATTCCTGCAAATAATTATAGTAATCCCGGGTAATCTGGAGAAGATTTTCCCGGCGTTGCTTCAATTTTTCCTTGATGTCGGCAATGGTTTCATCCTGAACATCTTCTGGAAGGCTGGCAAAGGCAGCCTCTATTTTTTCATCGGTTAAAGTCTGCTGGATATATTCTACCTGCTCTTTCCAATCCTGCCAGTCTGCATTTTGTATCAAGGCTTTATCAATATGATAGGCCGCTTCATTAAACCATTTGGTATTTTTAATTACATCTCCTGTAAAAGTTTGCATGGAACGCATTTCTGGAATTCCCATTTGGATTATACGGGTAATGGGTCCATCGTACCGTGGGAAAGCCTGGTCCCTGTCCCGTGCAATGGGTTTGTACATCAGTTTCCCGTCTTCCTGTTCGAACTGCGCCCATCGCCACTGGTCTTCGTGGCGGTCCCAATCTCCTATTAACATGTCGAAAATCCGTGCCTTTATATACGAATCTTCATCTACATAAGAGTCTTTGGTGTCCTGTAACTCCAGTAAAAGGTCTGAGGTGCTAATAATATCATCAGGCGAGCCAAAGGTCTCAAAATCCTTATTTTCATCTCCCACGTGTTCTTCCAACATGTAGAGCTTATCCCCATAACCTTCATTATAAATACCAAGTGCTTCCTGTTTTGGTACGTAATAGATTTTTGGATTGGAATGATAGAGGTTAATATCTTCTGAAAGTTCCTGCACCGCAAAAGGAGCGTAAGGATGGGCTGTAGTGTAAAAATCCTGAATAATGCCTTCTGCCACTGTACTGTCTGCAATTTCTTCCACATAATGCTCTTTAACCATATGCTGAAGGAACTGCAGGGCGCTTTTACGCATTTCCCTTAAAGTATATTCATGCTCATCTTCATCAATTAAGCGCAGAGACCTGGATTGATGGCCGCCACCCACCGCAATTGGCCTGGGGTTACCTGGCAGGTCATCTAAAAATAGTACCGGGGCATTAAGCGGCGCACTATAAACATCACGGTAATGATCGCCCCATAACCATTTGTAGAAGCCAGTACGTTCGGTTTCTTCCGATTTGTAAACCGAAGATTTGAAATTTTTATTGTAGTTTTCCCTTGGTTCGTACTTCATATCCTCCAGACGAGGGCGTTCTCTTTTGATGGTTCTTGTAGCCAGTAAATCAGCTCCTTCCGGCTTAGATGCATAAAACTGAACCACAGAACTCCTGTCTTTAAAGACCGTAATTTTGGCAAATCCGTTCTCATCAGAAGCAAAGCTTTCCTCGTCATGGATTTTAGCAGGTTCTGTTTTGGCAGCAGCGCCGCTTATAATTTGCGGAATACCACCGTCCTGTAAAAACTGGAGATTTCTGTCACTTCCTGCAACAAAAATAACATCATTGTACAGGCTTGCGGTGGTTTTGGCTCTTCCTCTAAGTTCCTGCATGGCCAGGCTGTAAAATGAATCGTTGCTAAATCCACCGGTGCGGTCTATAAACCCGTGTCTGGTATTGGTTATTACCGGATGGTGCATGGCTATAATAATGGTTTTGTTCTGCTCATCCTTAAGATTGTCCCGAAATTCGAGGAAAAACTCTTCCCTTGTTTTTATTTCGCATTTGTGGTTAATGTAAGGGTGCTTGTCCCAATCTTCCAGGAACCACTGGGAATCTACCATCATTAATTCCACTTCATCTGTAAGTGTTTCAGATTCTATGGGGCAACCGTCATTAGGCCAGAATTCTGCCTTGCTGTTATCCTGGAGAAAAGATTCCATATCATCCAGGTTTTCCTGACCGCCACCTTCCCGCCATTCATTAGTGCCGGGATTAAAAATTACATTGCCGTTAAAATTTGCAAGTGGCTGTAAAAGTTCCTCTTTAAGGGTTCTCTTAACAGCTTCTCTCTTTTCTTCATCCTTTGGAAAACCTTTTTTGGTAATATTGCCCAAAATTACCAGGCTTGCCTTTTTATCCTGTTGTGAAGCTTTTACAATCTGATCAAAAATCAAATCCGATTTTGAATTTTTCAATCCTGTATTAGCAGTGAAATATAGTACATGAGATATTTCCTTATCAGCAGGAACAGGTGCATCCTGGGCTTGTCCAGAACTCAACATTAGTAATAAAGCAAAAGGAAATAGATAAAGTTGTAGTTGGTTTACAGCGTTTGGCATATAAAATCCTGTTATTGAAATGGGTGTATTTTAGAATTGGGTAAATTTTAATTGGACGAAGTTTGAAAAAAATTCCAGAAAAGCGATAAATTTTAACGGTCTATAACATTTTCAACCCTTTCAATTATTAAAAATTTCCTAAAACTGAAGCGGATTTTTTTACACCCATGGAAGAATTCTTTTTATTTTGCATTGTTTCCTTATTATCAAAACTTTTCTTAATAACTAAATTCAATTGTTTTTGCGGTACTTCGTTTTTATTTGTCTTCTGGTTTCTCAATTTATTCTGGGACAGGAACTGCCACCGGTAATAAATTATGATCCTAATATTTACGAAGCCGGAAATCAAAACTGGATGATCTCCCAGGGAGATAACAGGAATATGTATATCGCCAATGGGATGGGGCTTTTGGAATTTACAGGTGAAGACTGGAACCTCTACCCTGTTCCCAATAAAACTATAGTCCGCTCGGTTAAGGTGGTAGGGGAGCGTATTTACACCGGGGCTTATATGGAAGTAGGTTACTGGAAAAGGGATAGCCTGGGAACTCTCCAATATAGAAGCCTTAATCCTGTTTTTCCAAGGCCCCTGGTAGATGGGGAGCAGTTTTGGGATATAGAGGAAAGCAACGGGTATATTCTGTTTAGAAGTTTTTCAGGTATTTATTTATATGACCCTGGCTCAGAGAAAATCGTCCTTCTTCCAAATCCCGCTTCAAAACCAGTCACTAATTTGTTTAAAGAAGACGGTAAAATTTACTTTCAACTGGCCGATGAAGGTTTGTTTACCATCACTAATGCCAAACCTGTTTTAGCAATACCGCAGCAGGATATTAGATCCATGGAGATCATGGAGGTCTTCCGCCAGGAACAAGGACTTTTACTTATAAATTCACAGGGAGGTTTTAGCTTATGGGACAAGGGGGGTTTAAGGCCCGTTTTTCCCGAATTAAGTAGCGTAATAAAAGAAGCCGGAATACTTTCTGCCGTTCAGCTCTCCAATGGGGATCTGGTTTTAGGAACGGTTGGAGAAGGGATCTACCATACTTCCGCTTCCGGAGAGGTGCTCCATCATTTCGAGCAGGGAAATGTGCTGTTAAATAATACCAGTTTAAGCCTTTTTGTAGATAAAGAACAAAATCTATGGGCAGGACTTGATAATGGTTTAAGTGTGATCAACCTGGATTCTTCTTTTGCCATCTTTGAGGATAATAAGGGAGATATTGGATCTGTTTATTGCTCTTTCCAAAATTCAGAATACCTCTATTTAGGCACTAACCAGGGATTGTATTACAGAACGAACAATGAAGAAAATTTTAAACTTATAGAAGGTACCAACGGCCAGGTATGGAGTTTACAGGAAATAAGCGGTAATTTATTTTGCGGTCATAACACCGGTACTTTTTTGGTTAAAGATACTTCAGCTGAAAAAATTTCGGACAGGCTTGGGACCTGGCTGGTGAAAGCACTTCCTACCAAACCAGGGTTTTATATCCAGGGGCATTATAATGGGATAAGTTTTTTAAAAGAGCAGGCCGATGGTAGTTTTAGGGACCTCGCAATGCTGGCAGATTTCCCACATTCTTCCAAATTTATTGTTCCTGAAGATAATGGGGAGATATGGATTAGCAATGAACATAAAGGGGTTTTTAAAATGCGGATTAATGATTCCCTAACTGCTATTGCCAGCATGAAAAACTACAGGATAAGTGAGGAGCCGGCGATCACTTCCTGCATTTTTAAATTTGATGACAGCCTCTATTTTTCTTCCAAAGACAGAATTTTAAAGTACAATGTTCTGGAAGATGCCTTCATTGAAAACACCAGACTGGGAAGGCTGCTAAACGATACCAATCGCCTTACCGGAAGAATTGTGGAAGACGGAACAGGTAAAATATGGGGTTTTGGTGAAAATGTGCTTTTTAATGTTGAGGTTGCAGACCTCAGCGATAATTATAGGTTTAATCCTATATATATTTCAAGGGAATTCCGGAATATCACCCTGGGATATGAAAATATTAGCAGATTAAATCATGGGGATTATCTTATGGGCATATCTAATGGGTATCTAAAATTCAATCATGTTAGCGAGCCTAACGTTATTTATGATGTGCGTATTGATAAGATTGCCAGCTCCAGGCTCGATGAAAGATGGGAAGAACTTAACCCAAACTGTGAGACAGAATTGCATTATAGAAACAATAATGTGTTGTTTAGGTTCAGTACACCTGTATATAAAAAGTTTCTGGCCCCGGTTTACAGTTACAGGCTTCTTGGTTTAAGCCCAAAGTGGAGTCATTGGGAGGACGTTGCAAACGCCAGTTTTAAAAACCTGCCATACGGGGATTATACTTTTGAGGTAAAAGCAAAGGTAGGAGCAGGTGAAACCGAAAAATCATCTTACCATTTTACAGTTCAAAGACCCTGGTATCTGAGTTATTTGGCATTATTGGGCTATTTTATGGTGTTTCTTCTGGTTTTATATGGAATTCATCTTCTTTCGCAAAGGCAGCACCGTAAACAGGTGGAAGAAAACGAAAAAGCCCTCAGGATGCGCAATCTTGAAGCCGAGCAAAAGATCATAAAATTAGAAAATGAAAGATTGGAGCAGGATATGGAGAATAAGAACAGGGAACTGGCTGCCTCTACCATGAGCCTGATTAAGAAAAATGAATTTCTTTCAGATATTAAACACAGGTTGCAGGAGGCGGAGTCCAGCAAGGTGAAATCTGTGATCAAGACGATAGATAAAGATATAAGTGAAGAAGATAACTGGAATTTCTTTCAAAAAGCATTTAGCAATGCCGATAAAGATTTCTTCCACAAGATGAAGCAGAAACATCCTGAACTTACTTCTAATGATCTAAAATTGTGTGCTTATCTACGCCTTAATTTATCCTCAAAAGAGATGGCTCCCTTACTAAACATATCTGTAAAGAGCGTGGAAATTAAACGATATCGTTTGCGTAAAAAGATGAAATTAGGAAGAAATGACAATCTTACGGATTACATTTTGGCTGTCTGAAACTTAACAGCTCGGTAAAAAAACTCTACATTACCTCTACACGTTCATTGCGTACAAATTTTTTCATGAAAGACAAAAATTTACAAAATCCATGCTAGGGCTTGTTATATTTTAATTTTTAGCAAAATTTGATCCGATATTTTGCCATTTTAAAAAATGTAGACTTTTTGTAAAGGTTCTAATGCAGAAATCTTAACGTCCTCTTAATATATTGCAATATAATTTTTAACAATCATTCAACATGAAGAAATTTTCTTGTCTTTTAATTACCTTATTATGGGGTGGCTTATTTTCTGTCCTTTCACAAACTGTTCCGATACAGGGAACGGTAACAGACGAAAATAACGTACCACTTTTGGGTGTTAACGTATTGGTAAAAAACAAAAATAATGGTACAACTACAGATTTTGATGGAAATTATTCTGTAGATGTGGAAGTAAATGATACTCTTGTATTTTCCTACCTAGGTTTTAATAACAAAGAATTTGTTATTAATGAGGCTCAAACCCTGAACGTAACCTTAGAGGAAAATCAAAGTGACCTTGAGGAGGTGGTGGTAGTGGGATATGGTACGCAGAAAAAAAGTGTTGTAACAGGAGCCATCTCAAGTGTCAATTCTTCAGATCTTGAAACACTGCCAATAAACACCGTAGGAGAAGCTTTACAAGGGCGTACTTCCGGATTAACCGTTGCTGCGTCCAGCGGGCAGCCTGGTTCTGGTGCTACAATAAGGGTGCGGGGAATTACTACTTTAAACAATAATGACCCATTATGGATTGTTGATGGAGTTGTAGTTGATAATGGCGGAATTAACTATTTAAATCAATCTGATATTGCTTCCATAGAAGTTTTAAAGGATGCGGCCTCCCAGGCGATATATGGGGCAAGGGCAGCCAGTGGGGTTATTCTTATAACCACCAAATCTGGTAAAGAAGGCAAGATGAAGATCAGTTATAACACCTACGCGGGATTTTCAGAACCCGCAGCTAACATTAACCTCACCAATGCTACAGAGTATGCCATTCTACGGAATGAAGCTAGCGTAAATGATGGTGGAGATGTGGTTTTTTCGGATTTAAGTACTTTTGGAAATGGAACAGATTGGCAGGATGTTATTTTTAACGATTCAGCCTTTAGACAAAACCATGAACTTAGCCTTAGCGGAGGTAGTGATGTTTCCAGCTTTTATTTTTCATTTGGTTATCTGGAGGAAGAAGGTATTGTGGCGACAGATATCTCTAACTATGAACGTACCAACCTACGTCTGAATTCTACTCATGATATCACCCGTTGGTTAACTTTCGGGGAAAATTTTGGTTATTCCAGAAATAAAAGTGTTGGAATTGGAAATACCAATAGTGAATACGGTGGACCACTAAGTTCAGCCATCAATTTAGATCCTCTAACACCAGTAATAGTGACAGATCCGGAGAGACTGGCCCAATTTCCATACAATCAAGACCTACCTTTTCTTCGGGACGCCAATGGAAATCCCTACGGTATTTCCCAAAACGTCGCTCAGGAAATCATAAATCCGTTAGCTTATATCCAAACGCGTCTAGGTAACTTTGGCTACAGTGACAATTTTGTAGGAAATGCTTTTGTGGAAGCGGAGCCCCTCGAAGGCTTGGTTTTCCGTTCTAATTTTGGTGCAAAACTATCTTATTGGGGTGACGAGTCCTTTACCCCCATCAACTATTTAAACGCTTCTACAAGTACTGCTCAAACTTCCTTTACCAGAAGTAATAATAATAAACTTGATTACAATATAGAGAATACAGTCTCTTATTCAGATCAAATTGGAGAACATGATTTTACTATACTTTTAGGTCAGGGAGCATACAAGGAAAATGAAGCCAAAGGATTAAGCGTAACCAAGTACGGAATTCCTGTTGATAATTTTGATGATGCTTCTTTAAATTTTAATGTACCTGAAGATGACATAGTGGCCAATGGGTATGAAAATGTGCCACATAAAGTTGCTTCTCTTTTTGGTAGAATAAACTACAACTATGGTGAAAAATACCTTTTTAGCGGCATAATTCGTAGAGATGGATCCTCACGGTTTGGTGCCAATAGCAAGTATGGTATCTTTCCTTCAGCATCAGTTGGCTGGGTGGCCTCTAGAGAAAACTTCTGGGGTGCGAATAATCCTGTTAGCTTCTTTAAATTTAGAGGAAGTTATGGAATTGTGGGTAATGATAACGTTGGAGATTTGGCTTTCCTTTCTACTATTGGTTCCGGAAGAAATTATGCTTTTGGAGATCAAGTGGGGAGCTACGATGTTGGATACAGTCCTGATGCACCTGCCAACCCAGATCTCAAGTGGGAAGAAACCAGTCAGTTGAACATTGGATTTGAATCCCGATTTTTAAATAACTTTTCCCTTGAAGTGGATTGGTATAGAAAAGAAACAACAGACATTCTATTATACCCAAGAATTCCGGCCTTTGCGGGGGTTATAGGAAACCCAGCCCGAAATGTTGGAGACATGAAAAACACAGGGGTAGAAATGAATTTAGGATATTCATTGAGCGGGGAAGATTTTGGTCTTTCTGCCAATGCAAATGCCTCTTACCTCCGTAATGAAGTTACCTTTTTAGGTGATGGTCAGGAGTACCTGGACGGTGGTGTGGCATTCCAATCAAGTACTTTCCCTATTACCAGGACTGCTGTAGGAGAAGCAGTAAATTCCTTCTATGGTTTTAAAACTTTAGGAATTTTCCAAACTCAGGAAGAAATTGATAATTATACAAATGCTGAAGGGCAGCTAATTCAGCCAGATGCTGTTCCAGGAGATTTTAGATGGCAGGATACCGATGGGAATGGTTCTATTAATGAAGCAGACAGAGTTTTTATTGGGGACCCAACTCCTGATTGGTCGTATGGTATTACTATAAACGGCTACTATAAAAACTTTGATTTTACTGTATTTGGACAGGGGGTGGCAGGAAACCAGATATTTCAGGGGCTCCGCAGGTTGGATATTGCAAATGCCAATTATCCCGCTAAAGCTCTTGAAAGATGGACTGGGCCAGGAACTTCTGATTCATTTCCGAGGATGACAAATGACGATCCAAATAATAACTATAGTAATCCTTCTGATTTTTATCTGGAAGACGGAGATTACTTCAGGATTAAAACGGCCCAGGTAGGATATAGCTTGCCCAAAAGTGCTCTTTCTAACATCGGTTTTGAAAAAGTCAGGGTTTATGTAATGAGCGAGAACCTTTTCACCTTTACAAAATACTCTGGTTTTGACCCTGAAATTGGCGGTGGTGTATTAAGTATAGACAGAGGTATATATCCGCAGGCAAGATCTTTTATGCTTGGGGCATCAATTGGATTTTAATTGTAAAAAATTTAAAAAGATATTATTATGAAAAAAATAATGAGATATGTAGCAGCCGTTGTTTCAGCAGCTACTTTGATTGCGTGTAGTGAGGATTATCTAGAGGTTGAACCAAGAGGTCAAAGCCTGGAATCAAACTACTATCGTAATGCAGAGGAAGCCTATAATGGTTTGGTTGCAGCTTATGATCCGGTGGGGTGGATAGGAGGTAATTATGTAGCAAAAGAATTTGCCTTAAATGTTGCCTCAGATGACTTTTATGCAGGAGGTGGAAATTCACAGGATGTTCCGGCTATTCAGGCCTGGTCCAGTTACACCTTAGACCCTGCCACTGGGCCACAGGAAGAATTGTGGAGAAGAAGTTATTCCGGAATCTACAGGGCAAACGTACTGCTGTCTAAATTGCCAAATACAGAAATGGATGAGGAATTAAGAAGCAGGTTCGAGGCAGAGATGAAATTTCTTAGAGCGTACTATTATTTTGATTTGATCAGGTTATTTGAAAGTATTCCTTTATTTACTGAACCTGTTGCAGTTAGTGAACTAGGGAATGCCGTGCAGGTAGATCGTTCCGAAGTTTTTGCTCTTATAGAACAAGATCTGGTAGAAGCTATTCCTAATTTGCCTGCAGAGCTAGATTTGGCAACTGAAGCAGGTAGGGCAACACAAGGTGCAGGAAAGGCTTTACTGGGAAAAGTTTACCTACACCTAGAAAGATTTGAAGAGGCAGCACAACAACTTCAGGAGGTTAATGGAACTCCTGGTGGCACCAGTCAGTATGGTTATCATCTTCTTGATAACTTCGGTGACCTATTCCAAAATGAAAATCAGTTTAATGAGGAATCAATATTTGAGGTTATTCATACTTCTGCTTCAAATTGGGGGGACTGGGGTTGTATTGGATGTACAGAAGGTAACCTGCTAAATCAAATGTCAGCACCCCGTGGATATAATGTTCTTCAACAAGGCATGGGGGCACCCGATTTTATTGCCGGCTGGGGTTTTAATATACCAACCGAAGAATTGGCTGATGCTTTTATTTATAGCGATGGCAGCTATGACAATAGATACAAATACACCATTAGTAATCTTGACAGTCTTGCACAATTAGGAATTGTTTCTTATGAGGAAAGCTATCAGGACACCGGCTACTTTTTGAAGAAATTTGCCGGAGAACAGGAAGACCGCTCTACAGGCGGAGGTAATTTTGAGCTTAACTGGCCTCAGAATTTCTATGATATAAGACTGGCTGATACCTACCTCCTGGAAGCAGAAGCTTTAGTGAGGGGAGGTGGAGACTCCAACAGAGCACAGGCACTGCTGGATGCCGTAAGAAACAGGGTTAATGAGGAATCGATCCCTGCAACTTTTGAAAATATCCTTAGGGAAAGAAGGTTGGAGCTGGCGGGAGAAGGACATCGCTGGTTTGATCTCCAAAGAGCAGGTTTAGCTGCTCAATATTTGGAATTTAAAGGATATGTGGAAGGTAAACACGATAAGCTGCCAATTCCCTTACAAGAATTAAATAACACACAATTAGAGCAAGATCCTGCTTATCAATAAATGCGATTATTCAACAGTAAATAAACAGTATGAAGAATATTTTTAGAATAATAATAGCCGTTTTTGTCAGTACTTCTATAGTGAGCTGCGATAAGGACGATGATGATTTGGGAATAGATCTTGAAGGTATGGCCGCTCCTTCCAATCTTGGGGCTACTTTTAAGATTACCCAGGACAATACAGGACTGGTAACTATAATCCCTACCGGAGAAGGCGCTAACCTTTTCAGTATTGATTTTGGTGACGGTTCAGAAGTTTCCGGAGAAATAAGACCAGGCCAGGCTGTAGAACATGTTTATGATGAAGGAGACTACCAGGTGGAGGTAACAGGGCAAAACCTTAATGGCGTAACCGCCAGTGGTACCCAAAATCTTACGGTTTCTTTCAGGGCCCCGGAGAACCTTGTGGTAGATGTGGTCCAGTCAGAAAACAACCCTAAGAATATTACTGTTTCCGCGACTGCAGATTATGCTACCATGTTCAATGTTTACTTTGGAGAAAATGAAGATGAAGAGGCCACCGCTTTAATGCCCGGAGAAACCCTGGACTATACCTATTTAGCTCCCGGGGATTATGATCTTAGAGTGGTTGCCTTAAGTGGGGGTGCAGCTACTACTGAAGAAACAGTAGTGGTAACAGTTCCTGAAGCAGAGCCTGCCAAACTTCCCATTACTTTTGACGAACAAAATGTGAACTACGCTTTCTCTACCTTTAACGGCACCAGTTTTGAAGTGGTGGATAACCCTGATTTTTCCGGAGCAAACAATGAAGCCTCTATGGTTGGTGCGATCACCAATTCTGGCGCAGCTTATGAAGGTGGGGCCTTCAACCTGGGAACACCGGTAGATTTTAGTGTGGAGAATAAAACCATTACGATGAAAATGTGGTCTGATGTAGCCCTGCCCGTACTTTTAAAGTTTGAAGGGGGTGTTAATGGAGAAAGACAAACTGAAGTTACGGCTAACCACGAGGGAACAGGTTGGGAAGAGTTAAGTTTTAATTTCGCCACAGATGCAGTAAAAAGCTACGTAGATGGTGCCGGGGACAATGGGGAAGCCTTTGTGCCTACCGGCCAATATGGAACAATGGTGATCTTCATTGACGGGCCTGGTACTACTGCGGGAACTTTTTATGTAGATGATATTATGAAAGCGGCTCCCGGGCTTCCTGAGTCCCCGGTAATAGCAGCTCCAACCCCTACGTTACCTGAAGAAGCTGTAATTTCATTATTCAGCGATGCATATACCAATGTGGCCGTGGATACCTGGAGAACAGACTGGTCTGCCGCCACCCTGGAAGATGTTGAGATTGATGGGAATGCAACCAAAAAATACAGCGCGTTAAATTTTGTGGGAATAGAAACTGTAGGATCACAAATAGATGCTTCTGAAATGACCCATTTCCATACCGATATCTGGACGAATAATGCCACGGTGGTTAAGGTTAAACTGGTAGATTTTGGACCTGATGGCGGCTACCAGGGAGGCGATGATTCTGAACACGAAATAACAATTGAAAATCCAACCCAGGGAGAATGGGTGAGCCTGGATCTTGCTTTAGAAGATTTTGAAGGGCTTACAGCAAGGGCAAATATTTCTCAGCTAATCTATTCCGCCACTCCGGTAGGAGAAGCAACGGTCTTTATAGATAATGTATATTTTTATGATGAGACTGCCCTGGGCCCTGATGAACCCGAAGCGGCGACACCAACACCAACTGCAGATGCAGCAGATGTGCAATCTATTTTTAGTGATGCTTACCCAAATCCATCAGGAGTGAATTATTATCCGGACTGGGGGCAGTCTACTACTTATGAAATGCTAAGTATAGATGGGAATGAAGCCATCAAATATGCCAACGCAAATTATCAGGGTATTGATATTGGAGAAGATATAGATGCGACTGCATATACCACAGTGCATATTGATGTATGGTCTGGAGATTATACCAGCATTCCATTCTTCTTGATAAGCAGGTCTGGAGAGAAACCTGTAAGTATTAGTGTTACACCAAATGAATGGAACAGTGTGGAAATTCCGTTATCAGAATTTACAGACCAGGGACTTGACATTAGTGATATATTTCAGTTTAAGTTTGATGTTCAGCCAGATAACGGGGGAACATTTTATATAGATAACCTGTATTTCCATAATTAGAAAAAATGATCAAAATGAAGAATATATTAGGAAGATTCATATTCATTTTCGTTCTCACTGCAGGCTTCCAATCCTGTGTTGAAGACGATTATGAAATAGGAGAAATAACTGCTCCCACCAATTTGAGCGCTGAGGCCGATGTTACTGGTCAATCCAATGAGATGCCACAGGGAGATGGTAGTGGCGAAGTGACCTTTAATGCCACTGCCGATGGGGCAATGACGTATAAATATATTTTTGGAGATGGAAACACCAGTATATCCTCCAATGGAGAGATAACCCACCAGTTTTCAGAGACCGGAATATACGATGTAAGCATAATAGCTTATGGGCCTGGCGGTACCTCAAGTTCAATGACCATAGGGGTAGATGTATTTGTAAACTATTCTCCGCCAGATGACCTTATAGATAAGTTAGTGGGAGATGGATCCAAAGAATGGAGGATTAAAGCTGAAGCCCCCGCCCATTTTGGGCTTGGTCCCGTGGGTGGTTTAAATGGACCTGAATGGTATGCGGCCGGGGCAAATGAGAAGGCAGGCGCCGGTATGTATGATGACCGGTATATATTTCAGGAGGATCGTACCTTCGTTCATATCACCAACAGTACCAACGATGAGCCGGAAACAAATCCGGAGGGAACCATCTTTGGAAGGATCAATCTGGTAGACGAATTAGGAGCCGGAGCAGGCGTAGTGGAGGGAGCAGATGTGCTTAATGTACCTTACAACGATTATACAGGAACCTGGAACATCGCTGCCCCGGGAGGTGTGGAAACCATTGCTCTTAATGGTACAAGTTTTATAGGTTACTATACCGGGGGAGACCACCGCTATCAAATTGTGGACAGATCTGTACCAAACGAATTATGGCTAAAAACCACCGATGGAAATGGTGAATTTGACTGGTGGTTTTTACTGACTTCAGATTCAGCAGAAGAACCAGAAGAGTTCGAAACCCAGTTTGAAGACCTGCTTTGGGAAGACGATTTTGAAGGCGACGCCCTGGATACCGATACATGGAATTATGAAACCGGAAATGGCAACAATGGCTGGGGCAATAATGAAGTTCAGTATTATACCCAAGATAACGTAAATGTTGAGGATGGTAACCTTATAATTACCGCAAGGCGTGAAGCAGAAAGCGGTTTCAATTTTACTTCAGCCCGTATCAATACCAAAGATAATTTTGAATTTACCTATGGGAGAGTAGAAGTACGTGCAAAAATGCCTGAAGGTGGCGGAACCTGGCCTGCCATCTGGATGTTGGGAGCCGATTTTGATGAGGTGGGCTGGCCGGCAACCGGAGAAGTAGATATCATGGAATGGGTGGGTAATAATCCAGGCAGAACTTCTTCAGCCTTGCATTATCCTGAACATTCCGGTGGAAATGCGGTGGTAGGCGATACCCAAATTCAAAATGCCACTTCCGAGTTTCATTTGTATGAAGCGGAGTGGACAGAGGAGAATATTACTTTTCTTTTAGATGGCGAAGTGTATTTTACTTTTGATAATGACGCCTCTACCCCATTTAATAAAGACTTGTTCTTAATTCTTAACGTTGCCATGGGGGGTAACCTTGGAGGGGAAATAGATCCTGCATTCCAGGAAGCTTCCATGGAAATTGATTATGTAAGGGTTTATCAATAGGAAATAATTTAAATACAGGCCTGTTTAAAAAAAGCTTTTTTTTCTGAAGAAATTCAGCATAGAAAGGAAATAAATTTTTAAACAGGCTTTTTATTACTCAAAGATGAAGAAAAATAGCATATTGCTCGTCTTACTGCTGCTCGCTCAGCTGGTAAGCACTGCCCAGAATTCAAATATCAAAAGCTCCGTTAAAAACGTAGAATCCAAAGTAGATTCTATACTTTTTATGATGACGCTTGAAGAAAAGATAGGGCAACTGGTGCAGTATAACGGGAGCTGGGACCTTACCGGCCCTGCTTCTGAAGTTGGAAATAAGCAAAAGGAAGAACAGCTTAAAAAAGGCCTTGTAGGGGCGATGCTTAACGTTCTTTCTGTAGATGCCACGCGGGAAGCGCAAAAACTGGTCATGGAAAATTCCCGGATTAAAATTCCGTTGATGTTTGGTTACGATGTGATTCACGGCTATAAAACCATCTTCCCGGTGCCCCTTGGGGAAACTGCCAGCTGGGACCTTGAGGCGATGGAAAAATCTGCGCGTATTGCTGCGGTAGAGTCGGTAGCCGATGGGGTAAACTGGACTTTTTCGCCTATGATAGATGTTTCAAGAGATGCACGATGGGGAAGGATCATGGAAGGATCGGGCGAAGATCCTTATCTCACTTCATTAGTAGCAATAGCCAAAGTGAAAGGCTACCAGGGAGATGACCTGGCCGACAGTACCACCATTGCCGCCACCGCGAAGCACTTTGCCGGTTATGGTTTTGCTGAAGGAGGGCGCGATTACAATACTGTGAATATTGGAGAAAACGAACTTCATAATATGATCTTACCTCCTTTTAAGGCTGCGGCAAACGTTGGAGTGGCTACTTTTATGAACTCTTTTAATACCATAGACGGTACGCCGGCCACCGGGAACAAAATGCTGCAGCGCGACATCTTAAAAGGCGACTGGAACTGGGATGGATTCGTGGTTTCAGATTGGGGCTCTATCACCGAGATGATCTACCACGGCTTTGCCAAAGACAAAGAGCAGGCCGCAGAAATTGCCCTTAAAGCAGGCAGCGATATGGATATGGAAGGCGGCGCTTATGAAGCCGGCCTTATGGATCTAGTGCAGGAGGGGAAAATAGACGAGAGCCTTATCAATGAAGCCGTAAAAAGAATTTTGCGGGTCAAGTTTAAAATGGGGCTTTTTGAAGATCCTTACCGCTACGCAAACCCGGACCTTGCCAAAGAAATTTCCTATGAACAACACCGGGAAGTGGCACGTGATATTGCTAAAAAGTCCATCGTTCTTCTAAAGAATGAAAATGAGCTTTTACCCATAAAACCTTCAGTAAAAAATATAGCAGTGATTGGGCCCCTGGCAGATGATAAAGATTCACCTATAGGGAACTGGCGTGCCCAGGCAGAAGCAAATTCGGCGGTTTCAGTATTAGAAGGTATTAAAGCAGCTGCAGGAGATGATGTAAATATCACCTATGCTGAAGGTGCCAAATTGGGAATTGGGGAAAGAAGCTTTTTAATGCCGCTTAAGATCAATGAAACCGATCGGTCCGGTTTTTCGGAAGCCATCGAAAAAGCCAAAAATGCCGACCTGGTGCTTATGGCTTTAGGAGAAGATGCTTTCCAGACGGGAGAAGGAAGGAGTCAGGCGAAAATTGGCCTGGCAGGGCTTCAGCAGGAATTGCTGCAGGAGATTTATAAGGTGAATAAGAATATCGTTTTGGTGCTTATCAACGGCAGGCCTATGGAAATTACCTGGGCTGCAGAAAAAATGCCGGCTATTGTGGAAGCATGGCAGCTGGGCAGTGAAAGTGGCCATGCCATAGCCGATGTCTTGTTCGGGAAATATAATCCTTCGGGCAAGCTTCCGGTTTCTTTTCCAAAAGCAGTGGGACAGGAGCCGCTATATTATAATCAAAAAAGCACCGGCCGCCCATATAGCGAAGAACACGTGACGTTTTCCACCTATACCGATGTTGGCAAAGATCCGCTGTATCCTTTTGGTTATGGCTTGAGTTATACCACCTTTGAATATGGCGATCTGAAGCTTTCTTCAGAAGAAATGAATGAGAATGGTGAAATTACAGCCAGTATTTCGGTTACCAATTCCGGTGACGTGGAGGGAAAGGAAGTCGTGCAGCTGTACCTTCAGGATCTTGTGGCCAGCAAGGCGCGGCCGGTAAAGGAACTTAAAGGCTTTAAAATGATTGAGCTTGCTCCCGGGGAAAGCAAAACCGTAGAATTCAGTATAGATGAAAAAATGCTGGAATTTTACACTGCAAATCAAAAATGGGAAGCTGAAGCCGGGGATTTTAACGTGTTTATCGGCGGAAATTCCAGGGATGTAAAAAAAGCGCAGTTCACCCTGAACAAGTAAAAGGTCCAGTCATGTTGAAACCCATAATAAGAACATTATCCCACGCAGGGATACGTCCTAAACCTTTCATCAAATATCTTTGAAGCTACTGTGTTTATTTTGTTTTTAGTTTTTTAGATAAAGGGATTGTTTTTGACTTTATAGCTTTTATAATTTCCTCCGGGCCTATCGAAAGCTTAGCGTGAAATTTGAAGTGAAAGCACCGTAAAATTTTAGGTTGTTTGAGCCTGACCTTTTTCTCTCTTTAGTTGAATTACAGTGGCGAGTTCCTAAAATTTAGGTGCTGAACAAAAAATTTAGATAAGCTTTCGTAAGCCTAGACTTTTTTGTTTCTTTTTTGGGCGATGCAAAAAAGAAATAGTTTATAGGAACTTTTGTGCTGAAATGAATTTCAATTTTTTTTATGACAGGATTGGTTTTTATTGAATCCGACCATTGTAGGGAGAGGAATGCACAGGTAAAAAAATGAACAAATATGAAACAATACGAATTTTTAATGATCGAAGGGAAAATTTGTTACTGTAAAGAAAACGTCAATGATAACCTGTCTGCCGACAAGCCATGCTTGTTTCAGCATCTCCTTCGTGAACTACACGAATTATTCTGAAATATGAAAATTTAAAAAATAATATGATGAAAAAAGGCAAATTTTGGATAGCAGTTTTAGCAATCGCGCTGCTTCCGCTTTCAATCAAGGCCCAAAAAGTGATCTTCGAAGAAAACTTTGATGGCAATAAGCTGAATATGGAAAACTGGAGCTATGAAGAAGGAGACGGATGTCCCAACCTTTGCGGCTGGGGTAATAACGAGCGCCAGGTTTATGACCGCAAATACGTTGAGGTAGCGGACGGCAAACTGGTTATTACTGCGGTTAAAGATGGAGATAAGTATTATTCCGGAAAGATCAATTCCAAAGATAAAGTGGAGTTTAAGTATGGTGAAATTGAAATTAAGGCAAAAGTAGCAACAGGGCAGGGGATCTGGCCTGCCTTCTGGATGCTGGGCAGTGATATTGGTGAAATTGGCTGGCCGGCTTCGGGAGAGATCGATATTATGGAATATGTGGGCCGCGAGCCGAATACCGTTTATACCACGCTACATTATCCCGCCCATCATGCGGGGAATGCCAGCTCAAAAAAGACCATTATTGAGGATATAGAAGAAGGATATCATATTTTTAAGGCGGTATGGACTGCCGATAACATCGAATTTTTCGTGGATGGAAATTCTGTTTATAATTTTATTCCTGAAAAATATAATGAAGAATATTATCCTTTCCGGAAAGCCTTCTACTTTCTGATTAATATGGCGGTTGGCGGCAATTTTGGAGGCCCTGAAGTAGATGATTCCATTTTTCCGCAGAAATACTATGTAGATTATATAAAAGTAACACAACTGTAAAACTAAAGTTCCGGAAAAGTCTAATCTTTTGTAACTATCAGTCTTGTCACAAAACTATCAAATTGGATTAAATGGGAAATCCTGCAAGGTTTAAAAACCTTATAGGTGTATTTTTTTTGAAGGTTTTTATAGCACTTTGGGGAATTTGAAATCAAACCACTAGTTATAGTCCTTTAAAGATTTCGGCTGTTTTTCCAGTGACTACATAATTCTAAAAGCTATGAAAAATGCGTAATATTTATCTACAGATTTTATTTTTGATCACGGCTTTTTTAGCCGCCGAAATGCTACAGGCTCAACCCGTAAATGAGAATGTTCAAAAAGATACAGATACCATTTTTTTCGAGGATTTTTCTAATGTTGAGCTGGACCGGACGAGCTGGAATGTAGTTGGTGCAGATTTTCACGTGAACAATGAGCAACAGGTTTATATAGATTCTTCCGCTACAATTTACCTGGAAAAGGAAGAAGAGGCCATGGGGGCAAAAAATGGGGCCTTGGTTTTAAAAGCGCTTTATGCACCAAATTTTGGAGCCATCAACGGGAAAAATTTTGATTTTATCTCCGGAAGGATCAATACCAGGGATAAAGTAATGTTTACCTATGGTACAGCTGCTGCCAGGATGAAACTGCCGGCAGGTTCAGGCTTTTGGCCTGCATTCTGGGCCCTTGGAGGAGGAAACTGGCCGGCCACAGGAGAAATTGATATCATGGAATACGTAGGCGAAACCGATTGGATTGGGGTGGCACTTCACGGCCCTGGTTATTCTGGAGAGACCCCGCTGGTAAATAAATATTATTTTTCTGAAGGGGAGGATGTCACGGGGTGGCATGTATATTCGGTAGACTGGGACTCACAGGGATTGAGTTTTAAGGTGGACAACAGATTGGTTTACAGGGTCACAAGGGAAATGGTAGAGCATTATGGAAATTGGGCTTTTGATAATCCTAAATATTTAATTTTGAACCTGGCTTTAGGCGGTGCGTATCCTGAAAAGACCAATGGCGTGGAGGAGCCATACCCGGGAATTCCAGAAGCTACGGTTCAGCTTATTAAGGATGGAAAAGCAAAGGTTCTAATAGACTGGGTACTTGTAACGCAATAGAAGAGGAGAGCTGGTAAGAAATTTTTTGCGCAGAATTGTTATCATATCAAAGTAGCTGAAAATGTCGTAAAGATTGGTTAGAATGCCGGGAAGTAGAAGAAAAAGCTTTCTATTGCTGAAGTTTTATTTGTTTTACTTCAGCAATAGAAAACTCAATATATTTTAATCTTATCGTAGATTTAACCCAGCAGTTCCTGCTGAATATAATTATAGCTCTCTGTCAGGCTTTTATACGGCTCCATTTCAAAATTTTCCTGTTCCAGGATTAAATGTTTTGCCCCTGATTTTTTCTGATGATCAAAGATCTTGTTGTAATCTATAGAGCCATTTCCAATTTCGGTATTCAGTTCGTGATTGGTTTTGCTCATGTCTTTAACATGCCATAGTGGAAACCTGCCGGGATATTTTTCAATTAAAGCTACGGGATCTGTGCCTGCTCTTACCACCCAGTAAATATCCATTTCAAAAGACACCAGGTCTTTTTCTGTATTCTTCAGCATGATTTCATAAGCTGTTTCCCCGTCAAATTTATCAAATTCAAAATCGTGATTGTGATAGGCCAGTTTTAAACCTGCTTTTTTACATGCTTCCCCGGCTTCATTCAATTTATCGGCCAGCCTGCCGTAGTTGTTCCTTAATCCTTCAGAAAGGTAAGGAATAATAACATATTTTTGTTCCAGGGTATTGGCGGCTTCTATGGCATGCATCAGCTCATCTTTGGTGCCGTTTTCCTTCAGGTAAGGATCCATTCCATAATGGCCGCTAGGGGTAGATAGTCCGTTATCGTCCAGCATTTTCCTGAATTCTTTAAGGCTGGTGCCCCAAAATCCATTATCTGTGGAATAGCCGTAGGTTTCCACCTCGTTAAAGCCCACTTTGGCTATTTTCTCAAGGGTTCCTTTTACATCCTGAGGAAGGGATTCCCGCAGGGAATATAGCTGTAGGCCCACATTGTGTTTGCTGTTGCCGGCAAAGATGCTTCCGGGCAAAAGTGTAGTAGCCGCAAGTGCGAGGCCAGATTGTTTTAGAAATGTTCTTCTATGTATCATGATGTTTATTTTGTTTTTCTAAAAAGTTTAGAAGTTAATTAAATATTCCAAAAATTTTCTCTTTCAGTTATTTTTTAACGGGATTAATTGCTCAAAAACTGAATATTCTGAGTTATGGCATCCTGATTTTTCAGGTTCTCTTTGCGTTCTTCTTTCCCTGACGTAAGGAGAGTGTTTTGCTTTTTATTCAATTTTATTATCTGGATAAAATCATTGTTTTTTGCTGCTACCACATAAGTTCCTTCCGGAGTATGGAGCAGGGCCATGTCTTTTACGTCCCCCGGTACAAAAAAGCCGCTTCTTCTGGCGGGCACAGCTTCAAATCCTCCTTTTCCATTTCCTTTAAGAAATAATCCCATCCCTGCATCTGCGCGGGGAGTCTCAATTTCGGAACTATACAAATTTCCTGCAATTAATGCATCAGGATGCCCGTCATGATCAAAATCTTCTATAAGTACCTGGTTAATGCTGGAAATTTGAGCTTCCACAGGTAATTTATGTAATTTAAAAACACCCCCTGCATTCTCTATATACAAGCTTGCAAAAGATTTCACCTGGTAATGTAATGCATCTTCTAAATATTCTTCAGTATAAATATCTTCAAGGGTGGCTTCTGAAAAGGACTGGTAATTCTTGAACTTATATTTTATTCCAGGCATTTGCTGAGAGGAACATTCCCTGCCCCTCACCGGGAATTTCTCCCCGTCATTAAAATAACTTAACACAATATCTTTTTCATTATTGTTATCGAAGTCGTAGAAGTAGATGTCAAAAGTCTCCTTTTCCTTTGCCTGATATTTATAGTTTAGGCCGAGATTGCCCGCAATAAAATCCATATCGCCATCCTGGTCAAAATCTCCCGCCTGAAGGCTAAACCACCACCCCGTGGTATCATCCAGGCCCATTTGCCGGGTAATATCTACAAAATTCCCTTCTTCGTTTTTAAAAACCTTAATAGGCATCCATTCTCCTGCAATAATAAGGTCTGTCCATCCGTCACCATCAAAATCTGTCCAGCTGGCACTGGTTACCAGGCCCAGCTTTTTAAATCCTGGAGCTGCGGTACTGGTAATATTTTCAAATTTTGGAATGCCTTTTTGGGATTTGTTCTCCAGCAGGTAGCTATCTGCGGGAGAGGGATAATTGCCTGGCACCAACCGGCCACCAACAAAAAGGTCCAGGTCTCCATCCTTATCAAAATCTTCGGCATAAACCCGGGATCCGCTGGTGATCATCTGCGGCAGGGCGGTGGAAGATTTTTTGAAATTACCATTCTCGTTTACATATAGGCGGTCCTGTAGCCTTTCTGAATCTTTATGAAACTCATTTCCCCCGCTTACCACATACAAATCCATATCTCCATCATTATCGGCATCAAATATAAGCGCCCCCAGATCTTCATATTTTTTATCATTGCTGATATCCGGGAAATCCTGTTTTTCAAATCCGTTTTCACCCTGGAAATAAATGCCTGCGGGATAGTTGGAAGCCCCACCAATGTAGAGGTCTTCCAGCCCGTCACCATTCAGATCTCCAACTGCCAGCGCGGGCCCAAACATGGAAGTTTTATGAGGCAGTAGGATTTCTTTTTCAAAATCGTTATAATAATTTTCTATATGCTTATGTTCCAATCCCATGGAATCTGCCTTAATGGTGGTAAATAAGGGAGTTCGGTGTTTGGCAGCTATATCTTCAGGAATAGTAGAATTAGCATAATCCAGTTCCATAAGTTTGTTTACCGGGACGGCCTTCAGGATTTGTATTTTTTTATCGGGCCATATTACTTTTACTTCTTTAACCGTGTTTTCCTTGCCTACCCCAAAATGTATCTTTGGTGCTATGGAAGACTGAAAGCCACGGCTAAGGGTAAGTTCCTGCATTTGGGTGTCTTTGGAAGTGGTTACATAGATCCTGGTGCCCAACCCATTAAGGTTTTGTGCCGGTCCTTTTAAATTGAAATCCAGGTAGTTATTTCCATTAACATTGTTATTTTCAAAAACAGAAGCATAATCATCTATATTATTGGTCACAATTTCCAGATCTCCGTCATTATCCAGGTCTACATAAACAGAACCATTGGAAAAGCCTTTATATGATATTCCCCATTCTTCATTGGTTCTTTCAAAAGTAAGGTCTCCCTTGTTCCGGAAAATAAAGTTATCTATTTTTTCTGAAGGAATAGCGAGGTTCTTTTGAAGCAGGCTATCCCTTTTATTAGGATCTTGCGCCAGCTTGTTGAAAAAGTCGCGGTTGTTGATTTCCCTCCTTGTACCATTGGATACAAAAACATCTTTTAGCCCGTCATTATCAAAGTCGGCAAAAAGTGGTCCCCAGCTCCAGTCTGTAGAAGATAAACCGGCAAGGCGTGAAGTGTTGCTGTATTGAGGTATGCTATCCAGTATAACTCCTGAATTGGTTTGCAGGGTATTTTGCATATACTGGTAATGAAATCCATTATTTACGGTGCTCCAAAAAATGCCTGGATTCATACTGGACATATTAGATTTGGCCCTGCGGTTATTTTTTGGGGCCATATCTACCTGCAGGATGTCCAGGAAGCCGTCATTGTTATAATCCCCAATATCTGCTCCCATTCCGTAGAAAGATGTCTGGCGGGTAGCCTGTTTTACGACTTCCTTAAAAGTACCGTCCTGGTTGTTGAGGTAAAGATAATCTGGAGTACTAAAGTCATTGGAGACATAGAGGTCTGGCCATCCATCTTCATTCAGATCGCCTACAGTGGCGCTTAAAGTAAGGCCAAAAGATCTTAATCCGGATGCATCGGTAACATTAGTATAATGCCCGCCGTCATTCCGGTATAAATGGTCTGTTTCAACCTCCTTTACATTTTCTGTTTTAAACTTATAGAATTCGTTATTGGCACTAAAAGGAGTAGGAGGATAATTAGCCACGTAAAGATCCAGGTCCCCGTCCAGATCGTAATCAAAAAAAGTAGCCTGGATGCTGTTGCCTTCATCATCAACTCCATATTCTGCTGCTTTATCTGTAAAAGTGCCATCGGTATTGTTAATGTATAAAATATTTTTTTTGGGTTTATCCATTCCTCCTACAGAACAATAAATGTCCAGGAAACCATCATTATTAACATCGGCCATGGTGACTCCGGTAAACCATCTTTTATCACCGGTAACTCCTGCCTTTTCCGTAATATCTTCAAAAGTGAGATTGCCTTTATTAAGATAAAGTTTGTTAGGCACCATATTACCCGTAAAAAAAAGATCTGCCAGGCCATCATTATTAATGTCTCCTGTTGCTACTCCTCCTCCAAGGTAGATGTAAGAATAGGTAAAGAAGTTAAGGCTGTCATTTTCTGTAACTGTGTTTTGAAAAGTGATCCCGGTAAGCTCCTTATCAAGCTGTTGGAATTGTAAGGTTTTATCCTTTTTCTCTCTGGAGCAGGAGAAAACTATGCATCCAAAGGCCAGAACTACAAAAGGGATCTTAATTCTAAAAGACATGGTAGTTGGGAATTAAATCAATGCTTTTTTAAAAGCCAACAGAGCTTATGTAAATAAACTCCGTTGGCTAAATATATAATAATTAATGATTTATAGTTCTTAATATCCCGGGTTCTGCTCCAGAACACCGCCACTAAGATCTATGGCAGGTTGTGGGATTGGGAAAAGGGCTGCCTTAGGTGTAAAGGAAGCTCCCTGTAGGTAAGAACGGGTGTCATTTTCCTGAAGGTACTCATTCAATACTTCTTCAGCTTTTCCTCTTCTTACCAGGTCAAAGAACCGGTGTCCTTCCAGTGCAGTTTCGAGCCTGTATTCAAACATCACCGCTTTCTCTGCGTATTCCTGGTCTGGAAAACCTCCGTTTTCAGAATATAAGCTAATCTCATAATTTGCAGCTGGAGTACCATCGTCATCCATCACCCAGGTCTCAGGATTTGCAGCACGAGCTCTAACCTGGTCTACCAGGTTAGCCGCCATGGTTAAATCTCCTTCTGCAGCGGCAATCTCTGCACGCCATAAAAGAATTTCTGCGTACCGGATAATGTTTGTATTGATGGAATTTATAGCTGTGTTCCAGCCAGTAAGTGAATTTACAGAACCTGCCTGGTCTGCGCTATACACAATCTTCTTTGAAACATATGGGCCACCATTACCGGGATCTCTAATCCATGCCAGACCGGGGAAATCTCCCCAACCAAGAAACGGAATTCCTTTTCTACCCACAGTCCAATCCAGCCTGGGATCTAAAGGGCCTGGCTCTTCTACAAAACTTTCATCGTCTGCAAAACCACTTGGGGAATCATCCTGTGGATCTACATTATTAATATTGGTTTCATTAAAAGTATCCAGTAAAGGTAGGCCAGATGCGCTTGTTTTATAAGCATTCACGAGATTATGCGAAGGTTGCAGGAATCCGCAACATCCACCTCCAATGGGGCTACCGTTAGGGAAATTCAGTACATCTCCCCATGCGGCATTACTACTGTTATTGCTTCCGTCATTCACAGAATTCTGAACAGCAAAAACAGATTCCACACTATTATTGGTTTCGGCGTTAAAATTGTCATGAAAATAGGTGTTTAACGCGTAAGGGCCATTATTTATAATGTCGTCAAGCAGAGGCTTGGCAGCATCATAATCTAACTGGAACATGTGCGCCTTAGCCAGATAAGCTTTGGCATTCCAGGAATTGGCTCCTCCTACCCTGGTGCTTAAAGGATCCAGGTTATCTACAGCAAATTGAAAATCTTCTTCTATTCTTGCCCATACATCTACCCCCATATTGGTGGTACTTTCGGTTGTATTTTCATCTACATAAGGAACATTTCCAAACATTTTTTTGGCCTCAAAATGATAATGCCCTCTTAAGAACCTCATTTCGCCAAGAAACTCATTGGCCTGTTCCTCGGTTAATGTCCCGGCTTCCAGCCCTCCGTTAATTGCATTTATAGCAATATTGGTACGGGAAACCCCTTCAAAAATAGAAACCCATTTGTAATCTACATAGGAATTTCTTGCCGCTGCGGCATAAGTTTCAAATGCCGTAATTTCGGACTGGTCCCCTGCATCACTGCCTTTGTAGGCATTGTCTGCGGCGACTTCGCCATACACCCAATTGGAGGCAGCTGCGCGCCAAACGTTATCATTGGCCTGGTTGCCATCCAGCATACCGTACGCTGCTATTACCTGGGTGTTAATGAACCTTGCATTTAGCGGAACATCGGAACCCGAAATTACAGATTGAATGGGTACATCTAATTCATCATTACAGGACCATAAAAGCACTGTACACATAAATAATCCAAATATTTTTTTCATAGTAAAAATTTATAATGAAACGTTTAAGCCAAGAATAACTGATCTGTCTATAGGATAAACCCCGCTGTCCAGCCCAATGGTAAGGTTGGCGTTGGTGCCCGGGGCATTTCTCAAATTAACTTCAGGATCCAACCCGGTATAATCAGTAATAGTAATCAAATTTTTTCCCTGTAAATAGAACCTCACTTTATCGGCACCAATGCTTTGTACAAGGTTATCGGGTAAAGAATATCCTATAAGGATGTTTTTTAGCCTTGCATAGGAGCCATCTTCAACATAATAGGTAGAAGGAGCCGATTCATTTAAAATGATTGCCGCATCGTTTGTTAGTTCTGGTAATCCGTTGGAATTTACATAATCTACACTCTTTCCACCCGGAAAGGTGTTAAAATCTGTAAAGAATTTAAGGAAGTTATAAATATCATTTCCCTGTGATCCCTGCACGAGCAGAGAAAAGTCAAAATTCTTATAGTCTCCGTTAAAAGTAAGGCCATAGGTAAAATCCGGATGGGGATTACCAATGAACGTGGTTTCTCCATCGTTTGCGAATTGCATTCTGCCATTTTCTATCCCGGTAAAAACCTTACCATAAAAGGAAGCCAAAGGTTGGCCGGCCATTGTTCTGTTAGGTAATTGGTCCCTTACACGATCTCCTTGTATGAAAGAATCAAGGTTATCGGGGTTAAGATATTCAACTTCATTCTTATAAGCAGAAATATTAAACCCTACACTAAAGTTGAAATCTGAATCTCCTAAACTGTCATAGGACAATGCCGCATCAAAGCCGGTGTTGTTCATCTTCCCAAGGTTCTGGGTTGTACCATTAGTTAATCCATAGATCGTTGGATCACTTGGAACAAACAATAACATATCTTCTGTATCAGCATTATAATATTCAAAGTCGAAATTTAAAGTATTGAATAAACGGGAGCTGATCCCTAAGTTTAAAGTGGTGGTTGTTTCCCATTCCAGGTCTGGATTTCCCCTGGCATTAAGCCCATAACCGGAGGCAACACTATTAATACTGGTAGGGTATGCATAATAGTCGTTGTTTGGGGAATAGGTATTTACCGTAGCTGAGGTGGAAATATTACCATTGTTAGCCACTATTCCATAACCTGCTTTCAACATAAGATCTGTAAAAACATTAGAATCTTCCATAAAGGCTTCGTTGCTAATTCTCCATCCTGCACTAAAAGAAGGGAAAACACCATCCCTGTTGTCCTTTTGAAATAAAGAGGAACTATCGTATCTAATAGTGGCACTTAACAGGTAAGTGTCGTTGTATTTGTAGTCCACTTTTCCAAAGGCAGAAAAATAAGCTGAAATATAGCCATTACCAGAACCGGAATATGCCTGTGTTCCAAGATCCAGGTATCGGATGTTTTCTACATCATCAAATAAGAATCCACCACGGTTAGCGCTAAATGCCCTGTACCACTCTTTGTGAAATTCTGTTCCCGCCAACACACTAAAGCTGTGCTCTTCAAAAATCTTATCATACGTTAGGGTATTAAACCATGTGTAGGTTCTGAAGAAGGAAGAACTTTCGGTTAAAAGGTTATCTGTGGGGGCTTCAGCTTCTAAGATTGCAGGGGCAAAATTAGTGGTATTGGTAGACTCCAGATCAAAACCAAGGTTAGACTTAAAAGTAAGGTCTTCTAGAATATCTACTTCTCCGTAAAAATTACCCAGCGCCCTAAAACTCAAAATACCATTATCTTTATTTCTGGCGGCATTGGCAATAGGGTTATCTGCATTACCCAATCCCTGTACCCATACTCCTGCAAAATTTCCTCCTACATCCCTCACCGGGATTAAAGGATGAATTCTGTAAAGGTTTGTGATGGTTCCATCATTTACATCTACCCCGGGAGGAATAGTTTGATCTGAATAGGAAAGAGTAAGATTTTCTCCAACCCTAAACCTGTCGCTCACGTCAAAGCTGGAATTGGCTCTAAGGGTATACCGGGTATAGTCTGTGGCATAACCTGTACCTTCCTGGTCTAATGCGCTTAAGGACATAAAAAAGCTGGCATTTTCAGAACCGCCGGCTGCACTCACATTAAAATTCTTGGTTGTGGCAGGATTAAAATATTCATCAAACCAGTCTGTTCCTTCAGGATTGGATCTGGTGATCCTGTTATCTGGATAACTATACAAACTTTCATCGGCAGTTTGTGCGCCCCTTGGGAAAAGATAATTTGGGATTACAGGCTCTGGCCCGCTTCCAAACTGTTGGTTGCTGGGGAAGCCGGTACCGTCATTTTCAGCAGCCTGCCAGATGGCATCTGCCAGTTGTTGCGGCGAAGCCATATCTGGAAATACAGAATCTGGAATAAAATCTATTCCTGTATAGACATTGGCATTAAAGCGCACCTTTTGATTTCTTTTGCCTCCTTTGGTGGTTATAATAATTACCCCGTTTGCAGCCCTGTTACCATAGATCGCAGCTGAGGAAGCATCTTTTAGAATTTGAACAGACTCAATGTCATTTGGGTTAATATCTGTAAGTCCTGCTCCTGTAGGGGTTCCATCTATAATATAAAGAGGATCATTCCCGTTTATTGTTCCATAACCACGAATACGTACTACAGCTCCCTGCCCCGGGCCGCCCTGGTTACCAACCACAACTCCAGAACTCTGGCCCTGTAAAGCCTCCTCTACATTTAATGGCGATACAGCTTCAAGGTTCTCTGAATCCACTACAGAAACAGAACCCGTAATATCCCTGGTACTTTGGCTGCTATAGCCTGTAACAACCACTTCACTAAGAGCAGCAGCATCTTCAGCCATTACTACATCAATTACGGCTCTTCCATTTACAGGAATCTGCTGGGTGCCAAAACCTACATAGCTAAACACCAGGATGGCATCATCCTCGGCTGAAATAGAATACTTACCGTCAAAATCTGTAGCCACACCTGTAGAAGTGCCCTGGATAAATACACTAACGCCCGGAAGCGGAGAACCGTTTTCATCGATTACGGTTCCGCTAACCTCATGTTGTATGAGCTCTTCGGGCCCATTAAATGCGTAAGATTCCGGAATGCACAAGCATACCAGAAGTGAAAAAATGATGATGCCGGCCTGTAAATATTTATTCCCGAAAGACCGGCCTGTGGGATTGATTTTAACCTTTTTGTTCATAATTTAGTTTTTAGTTAGTCCCTTTTTTTGATTAATTGGTAATGGTTGTTAATAATGCATGTGATTCTTAGATCAGTTTAAATTAGATTGTTTCGGAGCCATGTTTTTAAGCCTGCATTCCTTCTAGGTCAGTATTTATATTTTGATATGATTAACAATAGATGTTAAATTTAATTGCCTATTTCGATTGAAATATGCCCTTTATTTTAAAGACCTGCGGGTTAAATATACAATACATTTTAGATATTAATAATATTTTGGCATGTAAAATATGTGATCGTTGAAAAATTAGAGTATAATTTATAAAAATGAAATTTAGAAAGATTCCTTACGGATCGTTAATACTATTCCATCATATTTTGATAAAAATATTTCATTTGTGTTAAAATGGTGTTTTTAACAATCTGATTATTAAGTCGTAAGGATTGGGGTGAGAGGAGAATTTTATGAAATTCCTAAAATTACTTTTTCCTGCTGTTTTTTAGGATAACCAAAGCCTCATCAATTCCCTCTACTGGATATTTGCAGGTACGGTTTTGGCAAACATAGATAAGGGTTTTATCAGGAGCAAGTTTTGCTTCCAGAAGCGGTAAATTTTCTTTATTTCCACCCATAAAAACGGAAGTAGGCAGGTAATTATGCTGAAGTAAAAGATTTTTTTGAGCAGCCTCGTCTCCCATAATGGCAATTTCATAAGCGCCAAATGTTTCAATTCCCACAAGGCTTACCCATTTTGAATAGTAGGCAGGTTGTTCTATAGCCTGTCCAAACATCCTCGTAAGCATTTTGTCGCTTATTGCCAGATATTCCTGATTTTCAAAAAGGGTTCCCAAAGTAAAGAGATTATAAGCGGTTATGGCATTAGAAGAGGGCATTACCATATCTTCGGTTTCCATATTCCTGGCGACCAGCTCGTTGTTAGTTATTTCGGTATAAAAAAACATTCCGGTTTCAGGGTCGCGAAAATGAGCAATGGAATAGTCGGTTAAACTTCTTGCTTTTTCAAGCCATTTCAGCTCAAAATTAACCTGGTAAAGGTGCAGGTATGCCTTGCTTAAAAAAGCATAATCATCCAGGAACGCTTCAATTTTTGGTTGGTTGTCTTTATAGCTTCGCCAAAGACCCTGCTTCTGCTTCATCATACTGGCGTTTAAAAATTCAGCAGTCTTAATCGCTTTTTCAAGATATATTCTATTTCCCCAGGCTGTGTAGGCATCTAAATAGGCTTCTAGCATTAAAGCGTTCCAGGAGGTAAGGGACTTATGGTCTATACTGGGTTTTGTTCTATGGTTTCTCTTATTGAGGAGTTTATCTTTAGCCTTTGTGATTATTCGCTTTACCTCATCAGGATTCATGTTGTTTTCAACGGCAAATTCTTCTTCGGAATACTTGCAGTAAAGCACATTCTTTCCTTTTTCCCAGTTGCCGTAGTTTTCAATATTGAAGTATTTTAAAAACAAATCGGCTTCGGCAGAAGTTAGTGTGTTTTTAATTTCATCTGCGGTCCAAACATAAAATTTTCCTTCTTCCCCTTCGCTGTCGGCATTCAGTGATGCATAAAATCCGCCTTCACCATTAGCCAGTTCTTTTTCTACAAAATCAATGCTTTCCTCTGCTACTTTTTTAAATTCAGTATTGCCGGTAACTTTAAACGCTTTGGAATACAGGCTTATGAGCTGGGCATTGTCATAGAGCATCTTTTCAAAATGTGGATAAAGCCAGTCGGGATCTGTGGTGTAACGGGAAAATCCGCCGCCTAACTGATCGTAAATACCGCCTCTTGCCATATGTTGAAGGCTGGTCTCCACCATTTCCAGGGCTTTGGGATCCTGTGTAAGGTAATGATATTGCAAAAGTGATTCCCAGGCTGATGGCAAAGGAAATTTTTGTGAACCTTTATAACCGCCTTTCTCAGTATCCCAGGTTTTTTCCCAGTTTTCGAGAACGCCGATGTAGGCTTCTTTGGAAAAGCCAGACTTGTTAATTTCAGGATTCACAATTCCGTTATTGTTTCTTATTCCTTCAGTAAGCGCGTTAGCGGTTTTAGTAAGGTTTTCCCTGTCAATTTTATAAGCTTCAGAGATTTGGGTAAGCAGGTTCTTCCATTCATCCGGAGGGAAATAAGTGCCGGCAAAAAAAGGTTTTCCATTAGGAAGCGCAACGGCATTAAGAGGCCAGCCTCCACTGCCATTTAACAACTGCGCCGCATTCATATAAATTTTATCAATATCTGGCCTTTCCTCACGATCAATTTTTATAGAAACAAAATTCTGGTTCATAATTGCGGCCACGGTAGAATCCATAAAACTTTCTTCCTCCATAACATGGCACCAGTGGCACGCGGCATACCCAATGCTAATAATTATAGGTTTGTCTTCATTTTTTGCCTTTTCCAGGGCTTCGGGGCCCCATTCGTACCAATCTACAGGATTATCGGCATGTTCTATAAGGTATGGGCTACTGGCTTTGGCCAACCGGTTAGAAATAGGCTCTTCATCAGCTTTTTTACCTTTCCCGCAACTGCCCAGGCATAAACAAAGAAAAACGGAAAGGCTAAGGAGTTTTGAAAATTGTAAATTCATAAAGGTAGCTTTGAGAACCTGGTTTTTTTCTTCAGAATAAATATAACTATAAACACCATGTACAGGAAAAACTATTTTTCCGGAAGCTAGTTGAGGTTTCTTTTCTGAATAAAAAATCGTTTTAATAATGCCGAAGCTTCTTTTTCCATTACTCCGCTTTTTACCTGGGTTTTAGGATGTAACTGCGTGCCCATGGTCCTGTAACCGCGTTGTAAATCGTTGGCCGCATATACCAGTTTTGAAAGCTGACTCCAATAGAGCGCACCGGCACACATCTGGCAGGGCTCCAGGGTTACATACATGGTGCAATCTTTAAGATATTTGCCACCTAAAAAATTAGAGGCTGCAGTAATGGCCTGCATTTCGGCATGGGCAGTCACATCGTTTAAAATTTCGGTTAAATTATGTCCGCGGGCGATAATCTTTTCTTTAATCACTACCACTACCCCCACTGGAATTTCCCCTTTTTCAAATGCGATATGGGCCTCATCCAGAGCCTTCTTCATAAAATAATTGTCATCAAAAGGAGTAAGCATGCTTAACTTTTTAAATTCTTCCACAAGGTAAATATTATTGAGTAACCTTTTAAGTTTGTTTTTTCAATATTCATAAGCATAAATTTCAGCACTTAAAAATCTGCTTCTATCTTTACGCTCTAAATGATTTCTTGCTGAAGAAAGGCAAAAATCTGGACCAGTGTCAAAAAATGGAAAATCATCTTCTTCATACAATCAATTCGCCTGCAGATTTACGGAAGCTTTCTCCGGAAGATTTAAAAATTCTGGCCGGAGAGTTAAGAAAGTTCATTATTGATATTGTGGCTACCAAAGAAGGGCATCTTGGTGCCAGTCTTGGGGTGGTGGAACTTACTATTGCCCTGCATTATGTTTTTAATACGCCTGAAGATTTGCTGGTTTGGGATGTGGGGCATCAGGCTTACGGGCATAAGATCCTCACAGGCCGAAGGGATATCTTTGAAACCAATCGGCAGCTTCACGGGATAAGCGGCTTTCCAAAAAGGACTGAGAGTATTTACGACAGTTTTGGAACGGGACACTCTTCCACTTCGGTCTCGGCAGCACTGGGTATGGCGATAGCTTCCAGGCTTAAAGGCGAAACCAGTAGGCAACATATTGCGGTAATTGGCGATGCCTCCATTGCCAGCGGAATGGCTTTTGAAGGCCTTAACCATGCCGGGGTTTCCAAAGCGAATCTGCTTGTGGTGCTTAATGATAATGCCATTGGAATAGACCCCAGTGTAGGGGCACTGAAACAATATCTTACCAAGGCAAAAGTGGGATATAAACCTGCTGAAGATAATATTATTGAGGCATTAAATTTTAATTATTTTGGGCCGGTAGATGGCCATGATATCCATTCCCTGATAAAGGTTTTTAAAGAACTTAAAGAAATTCCGGGTCCTAAATTTCTCCATGTAATCACAACAAAAGGGAAAGGACTGAAGAAGGCTGAAGAAGACCAGGTAAAATATCATGCTCCCGGAAAATTTAAACCGGATACGGGCGAGCTGCTTAATTACGATACCAAAGGTTTGCCTTTAAAATACCAGGATGTTTTTGGATTGACTTTGGTGGAGCTGGCGAAGCAGAATGAGAAAATTATAGGGATTACCCCGGCAATGCCCACGGGAAGTTCCCTTAAATTTATGATGGAAGCTTTCCCGGAAAGGGCTTTTGATGTGGGTATTGCAGAGCAGCATGCCGTAAGCCTTTCAGCAGGTATGGCTACGCAGGGATTTATAGTTTTTTGTGCGATTTACAGTACTTTCCTGCAGCGCGCCTACGATCAGTTGATCCATGATGTGGCGCTGCAGGATTTACCGGTTATTTTTTGTATTGACCGGGCGGGGCTGGTTGGCGAAGATGGTGCCACACATCATGGAGTGTTTGATCTTCCATACCTGCGCTGTATTCCCAACATGATAGTCGCGGCGCCTTCAAATGAGATCCAGTTGCGAAATTTGTTATTTACGGCGCAGCTTCAGCCTGGGCATCCGCTTGCTATACGTTATCCCCGAGGCAGGGGGATAATGGCAGAATGGCGATTGCCTTTTAAGCAGATGCCAATCGGGAAAGGGCTATGCCTGCGCAAAGGTTCGGAAATTGCGGTTTTAAGTATAGGAAAAATGACAGAGAATGCTTCCGAAGCAATTTCAGCAATAGCCGAAAAAGAAAAAATTGGCCATTATGATATGATCTTTGTAAAACCGCTCGATAAAGTTATGCTTCAGAACATTTTTTCAGGCTATAGAGGAATAGTTACTGTGGAAGATGGAGCGGTCACCGGAGGATTTGGAACTGCCATACTGGAATATGCTTCAGAAAAAAATTTTAGCGGCCAGATGATTAATCTTGGAATCCCCGACGAATTTATTGAACATGGAAATGTGGCAGCGTTACAAGAAATTGCCGGAATAAGCGTTGAAAATATACGCGGTGTTTTAGAGGCACTGCTTTAAAATTTATATTTTTGCAATTCCGAGAATTTAAATAAAATGAAAATCAGCTTAATGGGCCTTTTTCTTGGCCTTATTTCCCTTAATACCTATGCATTAGAATTTCCTCATCTAAAGGTTACAGATACCACAGAGGTTAGCGACAGTATTGCTGTAAAGGATAGCACCGCAACCAACGTAGCTACTTATTGGGATGAAGAAAATGCTGTGGGACTGGATTTTAGCGAAGTGGCATTTGTAAACTGGAACAGCGGGGGGAATAATTCTATTTCGGCTTTAATACATGGTAATTTTGAAAGGAATTACAAAAAAGCGCTTACCAAGTGGAGCAATTCTGCGGTAATACGCTATGGATTAAACGCACAGGAGGGGCGCGAAATTAGAAAAACGGAAGATGAGCTCCTGTTAAGTTCTACTGTTGGATACCGGCCGGATTCCACTTCTAACTGGTTCTATTCTGCAAAGCTCGATTTTAACACCCAGTTTTCGAATGGCTATAAATATCCGGAGAAGGCTTATCCCATATCCAAATTTATGGCACCGGCATACCTGTTCCTGGGGATTGGTGCCGAATATTCTCATCCTGAAGAAAAATTAACCGTGTATGTGTCACCCGTTACTCAAAAATCGACCTTTGTACTGGACCAGCGCCTTGCCAATGAAGGAATGTTTGGCGTGACGCCGGCGGTAAGAGATGAAGACGGAAAGATTGTGGAGGAAGGCGAAATGGTTAGGACCGAATTTGGTTTTTTGCTTACGAGTAATTTTGAAAAGGAGGTTTTTGAAAATATAAACGTGAAAAACAGGCTCAGCCTTTATTCAGATTACTTGAATAATTTTGGAAATATTGATGTGGACTGGCAGTTAAATGTGAACCTAAAGGTTAATGATTTTGTTAAAGCCAGTATTGGTTCTCATTTGCGGTATGACGATGATGTAAAATACAAAGAAGATGTGGATGGGGACGGGGATCTGGAAACTTTTGGCCCCCGAGTCCAATTTAAACAAACCCTGGGAGTAGGGGTGGTTTATGAATTCTAGGGTATTTTATCTCCAGACTTTCCAGACATCTTTTTTATTCTGAATTTAAAAAAATTCCCTTTTGCTTCTACCGCAATAGCAGCACGATGGCTGCTAAGGATTGATTTGCAGATCTATGTAGGAGGAGCAGGTAATCGGGATTAGTATCGCTTTGGTCTAAAATTTTCTATATCCTCCTTCATTCTTATAAAAATTATCTAATTTTTATTCATTTAAGAGATAATTTTCACAAAAGCATACTTCCTTTTAAATGAATTATACCTTTCTTTTTAATTCGGTTAATGCTCAAAATTTTTATACAGGTTATGAAAAATAAGCATATTGAAACCGTAAGGGGCATTGCGATATTATTGGTTGTCTTATTTCATGTTTGCCAGTATTTACGATTAGAACAGGCTTCTGTTTTAAGGCAGTTCCACATTCCGTTTGATTATTTAAGGATGCCGCTTTTTACCGTTATAAGTGGTTTTGTGTATTCTCTGCGGCCTGTTCAAAAAAATAATTGGCGATTATTTCTGGCAAAGAAAATCAGAAGAATTTTAATCCCTGGAATAACCTGGGCTGCCACCTTTTTTGCTGCTTCGGGATATTTTTATAGTTACCTTAACTGGCATCTTCTTCCGGAAGCGCTTTACCGGCCTTACTTTCAATTCTGGTTTCTACATGCCTTACTAGTGGTATTTGTTTTAGTAATGCTTTTTGAAATCCTGCAGTGTATTAAGAATGTGGTATGCTGGACAATTACTTTTTGCCTTTCCCTTCTTGTATCGACTTTTTTTGTACATGTATGGCCTAAAAATACCACCTTACCTTTAGTAAATGAGAGTTTCTTCAGCTGGACAGGGGCATTATACCTGTTACCGTTTTTTTTACTCGGTATTGGGATCCAAAGATTTTTTTATCTGAAGTTGAAACAGGCCCAGATAAATGTTCTTTTGCTTCTTTTCCTGGCTGGGGCATTGGTTAGGGAGTATAAGGTTTATCAGGGTATTCATAGCAGTTTTTTCTTTAGGGATGGAGGTGTAGGAATGCTAATGGGAGTGGCAAGTACTTTTTTTATTATGAATATAAAAATAAGAAACCCACCACTGGCTATAATAGGAAAATTTGCATACCCCATCTTTTTAATGCATATCCTGGTACAGGTGTGTATAGATGAGTTCTTTAAGGCAATGGAAGTCCAGGCTGGAGGTTTTATGTTCCCGGTGTTACTTACAGGAAGTTTATTTTTGCCTGTTATTTTTGCCCATTTATTTGACCAGACGCTTTTTACCAGGCTTCTTTTTTTAGGCAGGCGCAGGAAAGAGCTAAAAATCCTTAAAAGATCCCCGGTTTGGTGTAATGTACTTAAAGCGCATGAGCAAAAAGTTCCTTAGATTTTAAGACCGTTGTATTTCTCAAATGAAGATACGGTGAAACCGTCGGTAAGGGAAGCGGTATAAGAGCAAATTTGAAGCAGCGACTCGTAGGTGGTCTGTTCTTCGGGAATCTGCAATTTTGGAACAGAGTTTCTAACCAGCTTGCTGTAGTTGGATTCCTTAGAAGGATGTTCAGGAAGGAAGGAGTTGGTATAAGTATCCAGTAAAAGGGAAAGCATTTTATAACCGGCAATTTCTTTGCTAATCACCTCTTCGCTCTGGTAAATTTTCTCCACGCTTATTTTAATAATATCCTTAATCTGGGCTTCAAAACTGCTGTTATCAAACAAAGAGCTGTGAAATTCTCCCGCAAGAATAGCTTTTTCATTGGCAAGAAAGATCTCCACGGCTTCGGTAATGAGGGTATTTATGGCCAGGGCGCGCAGGTAGCTCAACCGGTCTGCCGTAGAGGTAAGGCTGTGATATTTGGAGGTATTGATGCTGTTTTTTACCAGTTTTATAAGATATTCTAAGGCATATTCCTCATCAATCAGCCCAAGGTTAATACCGTCTTCAAAATCGATGATAGTATAGCAGATATCGTCTGCGGCTTCAACTAAAAATGCCAGGGGGTGGCGAGCAAAACTTAAATTTTCCCCGCTTCTTGTTTGTTTTAGCCCTAGTTCCTCTGCCACATTCAAAAAAGTCTCTTTTTCTGTCTGAAAAAAACCGAATTTTTTATCCCCGATGTTTGTTGTGGGTTTATGCGGAAGGGACCCTTTGGGATATTTCATAAAAGCACCAAGGGTGGCATAAGAAAGCCGCAATCCGCCGTTGATGCCGGGACGGTTTTCTGTAAGTATCCTGAAGCCATTGGCATTGCCTTCAAATTTTATCAAATCCTGGTATTCTGAAGGTTTTAACTGATCCTTAAAACGGCTGCCGTTGCCATGACTAAAATATTCTCCAATGGCTTTCTCACCGGAATGCCCAAAGGGCGGGTTCCCAATATCGTGGGCCAGGGCTGCGGCGGCTACTATGGCACCAAAATCGTTCATCTGGTAACCATGAATATTGGAGAGATGCGGGTGTTTTTCCAGGATTTTCTGCCCGGCCAGCCTGCCCAGGGATCTTCCCACCACCGACACCTCAAGGCTGTGGGTTAAGCGGGTATGTACAAAATCTGTCCTGGAAAGCGGAATCACCTGGGTTTTATCCTGAAGACTGCGAAAGGCGGAAGAAAATATTACCCTGTCATAATCTACTTCAAAACCAAGCCGGGTTTCATTTTGTTCTTTTCTTAATCTTTTATGCGTGTCTCCAGATCTTTTTAAAGATAAAAGTTGTTCCCAGTTCATACTTAGTTTCTGGTATAGCGTTAGCAGTGAGTTTTTCGAAACCAAAAATAGTAAAATCAAAGTGACCCTGCCTTAATTTTTCCCGCAGATTCTACCCATTTCCGTAAATTGAGTTCCCGAGAGCAAATAATTTTTCTGCGTTTCTCTGCGATTTTTGCGGGAAAATTCTTCATTGCTTTTTCCCGCAGATCCCGCTAATTTTCGCAGATTGAGTTTCTGAAATAAATATTTTTCTGCGGTTCCCTGCGTTTTCTGCGGGAGAAAAATCTTTTTTAAGGTTCCTGTGAAAAGATCTAAAGTCCATTTACCTTTCTAAATATTCCTGCGGAAATATTGCTAACATTGAAATTAACTAAAATGGCAAGCTTTAAATTCGTTAGTTTCAAATAAGTGATTACCTGCTTATGATGGACTTCTGCCAAATTTTCAACAGATTTTATTTCAATAATAACTTTCTGATCTACAAGTAAATCTAATCTAAAACCTATTTCAAGCTTCTGGTTTTGGTAATATACAGGAACAGGAACTTCCTTAAGAACATTTAAATTTTCTTTTTCTAACTCATATTGCAATGCAGCTGTGTAAACAGATTCTAATAATCCCGGTCCCAATTGCCCAAAAACTTTAAAAATAGCCCCTCTTATTTTATAAGATATTTCATTTTCATTCATCAGGTGCATTCAATTTTTTAAAGGTACTATTTCTATGGATTGGATCGGGATTTTCTGAAAAAGGAATTTCGCAATGCTTCATCCGCATTAAAAATTACTTCTTTCTCTTTATTCTGAAGCTGTTTTTGAGAGATCAGGCTCCTCTTCAGAATCAAACGTACTATGTTTTCCCCCGCAGATCTCGCTGATTTTCGCAGAACGCTTTGTTGAAAAATCAATTCATTTATCTGTCTTCCTTTGTAAATTGTTTCTGTACTCTTTCAACATTCAACATTCAACATTCAACAGTCTTTCCTCTCTTTAATCAAGATCCACACATTAAGCAATCGTCACCTTCCTCTTCTTTGGATTGTGCGATAATGGCCCGTAATTCTTCCGCGGAAAGTGAGCCTTCTTCATGAGGAGTGGTTGAATTGGTATTTTCTTCTTTTTTTAAAGTTTCAGCGGCACGGGAAGGCGCGGCAGAAGCAGTTTCAGCAACAGGCTCCTTTTTTGTTTCTTTCTGAAGGGTGAATTTTATGGCGTCCACAGCGCTTTTTGTCCTTAGATAATACATCCCGGTTTTAAGACCGCTTTTCCAGGCATAGAAGTGCATGGAAGTAAGTTTTCCAAAATTGGCATTTTCCATGAACAGGTTTAGGGACTGCGACTGGTCTATAAAATAACCGCGCTGGCGGGACATATCTATTATATCCTTCATGCTCATTTCCCATACCGTTTTATAAAGTTCTTTCAGGTCCTGCGGAATTACATCAATATCCTGTACAGAACCATTGTTCCGCATAATGGCATTTTTAACCTCGTCATTCCATAAATTACGGGCAACAAGGTCTTCCAGCAAGTGTTTGTTCACCACAATAAATTCCCCGGAAAGCACACGTCTTGTATAGATATTTGAGGTGTAGGGTTCAAAAGCTTCATTATTTCCCAGGATCTGGGAAGTGGAAGCTGTTGGCATAGGCGCCACAAGAAGGGAGTTGCGCACTCCATGTTTCATCACCTGGTGGCGGAGTTTCCCCCAATCCCACCTGCCGCTAAGGTCTTCATCTTTTATACCCCATAAATTATACTGAAATTCACCCTGGCTTATGGGCGAACCTTTAAAAGTGGAATATGGGCCTTCTTCTTTTGCCAGTTCCATAGAAGCAGTAACAGCAGCAAAATAGAGGGTTTCAAAGATTTCCTGGTTTAACTTCTTCGCATCATCACTTGTAAAAGGCAGTCTCAGCTTTATAAAAGTATCGGCCAGGCCCTGTACCCCCAATCCCACCGGCCGGTGGCGCATGTTGGAATTGCGCGCCTCTTCAACAGGATAATAATTGCGGTCAATCACCTTGTTGAGGTTTTTAGTGACGCGTTTGGTGATTTTATAGAGTTCTTTATGGTCAAATTCGCCATTTTTGATAAACATGGGCAAAGCGATGGAAGCAAGATTGCAAACGGCAACTTCATCTTTGCTGGTATATTCAAGAATTTCGGTGCACAGGTTTGAAGAACGGATCGTGCCCAGGTTTTTCTGGTTTGATTTCCTGTTGGCGGAATCTTTATAAAGCATATACGGAGTCCCGGTTTCAATTTGGGATTCCAGGATTTTCTCCCAAAGTTCCCTTGCTTTTATGGATTTTCGTCCTTTTTTTTCCGCTTCGTACTTCAGGTAAAGTTTTTCGAATTCTTCGCCATGAACATCATACAAGCCGGGGCACTCATGCGGGCACATTAGCGTCCAGTTCCCGTCTTCTTCAACCCTTTTCATAAAAAGGTCCGGCACCCACATGGCATAGAAAAGATCACGTGCGCGCATTTCCTCTTTTCCGTGGTTCTTTTTAAGATCAAGAAAATCAAAAATATCGGCATGCCAGGGTTCTACATACATGGCAAAGGAGCCTTTACGTTTCCCGCCGCCCTGGTCCACATATCTGGCGGTATCGTTAAAAACCCTTAGCATGGGAACAATGCCATTAGAAGTACCATTGGTCCCCGAGATATAAGATCCCGTGGCGCGAACATTATGTATGGAAAGGCCAATCCCTCCTGCAGATTGTGAAATTTTCGCGGTCTGTTTTAAAGTATCATAAATGCCGTCTATACTGTCGTCCTTCATGGTGAGCAGGAAACAGGAAGACATTTGAGGTTTTGGCGTGCCGGCATTGAAAAGTGTAGGAGTGGCGTGGGTAAAATATTTTTTAGACATGAGCTCGTAAGTCTCAATGGCAGCGTCTATATCATTTAAATGGATTCCAACCGCCACGCGCATAAGCATGTGCTGCGGCCGCTCGGCTATTTTTCCGTTTAGTTTTAAAAGATAAGAACGTTCCAGGGTTTTAAAGCCGAAATAATCATAACCAAAATCCCGGTTGTAGATAATGGTAGAATCCAGGGTTTCCTTGTTCTTCTGAATCACCTCATAAACCTCATCTGCCAGCAGGGGAGCTTTCTCTCCCGTCCTGGGATTTATGTATTCATAAAGATCTGCCATGACCTCAGAAAAGGTCTTTTTGGTGTTTTTATGCAGGTTGGAGACTGAAATACGTGCGGCCAGTTTTGCATAATCCGGATGCGAAGTGGTCATGGTGGCGGCAATTTCAGCAGCGAGATTATCCAGTTCGCTGGTGGTCACATTGTCATACAAACCTTCAATCACCCGCATGGCAACTTTTACGGGTTCTACCAGTTCATTAAGGCCGTAACAAAGTTTTTTGACCCTGGCGGTGATCTTATCAAACATTACGGGCTCCCTGCGTCCATCTCTTTTTACTACGTACATCAGATTTCAGTTTTAGTTAACTTTAAATAAGGGTATAGGTATTCTAGCCAGGTTCTTTCCGCGGAAAAATGCGGGAATTCCGGTGGTTATATTATTTAAAGCTGAAACAGCACCTATTGGGGGATAGCGTGCTGTTTGCGGCTTTCTCTAAAAATCAGCGTCGAAACTGATTTTATCTGAATTTTTATCTTTATTCATCACCCCGGCCTTCTGATATTCCCCAACTCTTTTCTCAAAGAAATTGGTTTTTCCCTGCAGGTTGATCATGTCCATAAAATCAAACGGGTTGGAAGCGCCATATTCTTTTTCACAGCCAAGTTCTACCAGCAGCCTGTCGGTCACAAATTCCAGGTACTGCGTCATGAGCTTTGCGTTCATTCCAATAAGGCTTACGGGAAGGCTTTCGGTGATAAATTCGCGTTCAATATTTAAGGCGTCTACCAAAATTTCACGAATGCGTTCCTTTGGTACTTTGTTCACCAGGTGGATATTGTGCAGGTGAACGGCAAAATCGCAATGCACACCTTCATCCCTGGAAATAAGTTCATTAGAAAAGGTTAGCCCGGGCATTAATCCGCGTTTTTTCAGCCAGAAAATCGAGCAGAAGGAGCCTGAGAAGAAAATCCCTTCCACGGCTGCGAAAGCGATTAATCGTTCCGCAAAAGAATCTGATTCTATCCATTTCAATGCCCATTTTGCCTTTTTCTGAATGGCAGGAAAAACTTCTATGGCTTTAAACAATTTCTCTTTTTCCCGGTCTTCTTTTACATACGTATCAATAAGAAGAGAATAGGTTTCAGAATGAATATTTTCCATCATAATCTGAAAGCCGTAGAAGAATTTGGCTTCGGCATATTGCACCTCGTTTACGAAATTCTCTGCCAGGTTTTCATTTACAATTCCATCTGAAGCGGCAAAAAATGCCAGAATATGTTTTATAAAGTAACGCTCGTCAGCATTTAGTTTGTGGTTCCAATCGTTCAAATCCTGATGAAGGTCTATCTCTTCGGCTGTCCAAAAGCTGGCTTCCATTTTCTTATACCAGTCCCAAATATCATGATGTTTTATGGGAAAAATTACAAACCGGTCTTTGTTTTCCTGTAAAATGGGTTCCAGTTGGGCCATAGCGATAAGGGTTTAGTTTTGTAGTGGTTAATAGGTTACGTCCATAACAAAGATTGTAAATTCCTTAGTTGGTTTGTAGGAAAAGATTTAAACGTTTTCCACAAAGTTTTTAACAGGGACAGCCAAAATTTTCTTAAAACAAAAGATGAAAACAGGAGGGAATTTTAATGAAAAAGTACTTAAAAGGATAATAAATACTGAAGTGAGAGGCGAGCGGGTAAACCCTATGGAAGCAATAGCAGAGAAATAAAAAAGCAATAATTTCAGGAAACCGTTAGTCTCTATTGTTAAGGTTTTCAGCTATTTTTTCCAGTTCCAGGTACCAGTCTTCCCCAAATTTGCGGATAAGTGCTTCTTTCACGAATTTATATACCGGAACTTCCAGCTCAGCCCCAAGGCTACAGGCATCATCACAAATTTGCCAGCGGTGGTAGTTCACGGCAGAGAATTCGGTATAATCCTGTACCCTAACAGGATAGAGATGGCAGGAAACAGGCTTTTTCCAGTCTATAGCTCCCTGATTGTAGGCTTCTTCAATCCCGCAGAGGGCAGTGCCTTTTTCATCAAATGTTACATAAGCACAATCGGCATCATTAATAAGCGGGGTTTCAATTTCTCCTAAATCTGTTGTGATGGAAGTGCCTTGTTCTTCTATGGCCTGTATACCCTTTTTCCGTAGAAAAGGTTTAATCTTGGGATATAGCTCTTCCAGGATTCGGGCTTCCTCTTGCTCCACCGGCGCGCCGGCATCCCCGTCTATACAACAGGCTCCTTTGCAGGCAGAGAGGTTGCACACAAAATCATTTTTAATGATCTCTTCAGATACTATAGTTTTTCCTAACTGAAACATGCTGCAAATATAATTTTATCTGTGCTTTCGGCATGGTTTGCACCATAGAATTTTATAAAAAATCTTGGTTTTCCCGGCTTCTCATTTCTCTATTAAACAGTACTTTTGCGCGAAATTTTGAAGCCTATGTGGTCCACATTTAATTTAAAGGAAGTATTTACCGCCAGCATGGTGCTTTTCGCGGTGATAGACATTATTGGCAGCATTCCCATTATTATAGATCTGCGGAAGAAATCCGGCCATATAGAAAGTGAAAAAGCTTCTATTGTTGCCGGGCTTTTGATGGTTGTTTTTCTGTTTTTAGGAAAGGAAATCTTAAACCTTATTGGGATTGACGTAAACTCTTTTGCCGTGGCCGGTGCCTTTATCCTGTTTTTTCTGGCGCTGGAAATGATCCTTGGGATAACGCTTTATAAAGACGATACTCCGCAAACGGCCTCTATAGTGCCGCTGGCTTTCCCGCTTATTGCCGGTGCGGGCACCATGACGTCTATTTTGTCTTTAAGGGCTGAATATGAAACGGTAAATATCATTGTTTCTATTGTAATCAATGTTATCTTTGTATATGCTGTGCTGAAGTCTTCCGGTAAAATTGAGCGGATATTAGGGCAGCAGGGAATTAATGTAATTCGAAAAATATTTGGAGTGATCCTGCTGGCAATTGCAGTGAAGCTCTTTACGGCAAATATTCAAAGTCTTTTCTAAAATGAAGTTTTTTATATATACCATAATTTTACTGGCTGTTGTTTTAATTGGTTATAATATAAGTATCCTGGATTTTAATAATCTTCTGGATGGGGACAGTGCCAAAGCCTCGGCGGCTATCCTTGCCAGTACCTGTGTGATTATACTTATGGTTATCCTGTTGATATCACGTACAATTGCCAAAAAGCAAAAGCAGGGATAATGAATTTTGATGTGTTAATTGTAGGGGGAGGAGCTGCGGGCATGTCCTGTGCCCTGGTTATTGGTTCTGCCATGAGTAAACCTTTTGCTGAAGGGAAAACAGCCGGGATCATCCTGCATCAAAAAACTTCTCATTTACAATCGGCATTGTTTAATAATGTTTTGGGTCTAGAGCCCGGAACTACCGGAAATTCTATTTTAAAAAGAGGCAAGGAGCAATTGCAACATCTTTATCCTGAGGTTGCCCTGATTGAAAAGGAAAAAGTAAAGGAAATCACTGCTCTTGCAGCCGGAGGATTTCAGGTAGTGACCAATAAAAACAGTTATACTGCCACAACCGTGGTGGTGGCGGTGGGATATGAAGCCTCACTGCGTATTAATGGATTGGAAAAGTATATTATTCCGCATAAGAAGGCAAAAACATCAAAAAACAGGCTTCAGCTTAAAAATGAGGATCACCTGGTAGCTCCGGGATTGTATGTGGCGGGTTCTCTGGCCGGCTGGAGGAGCCAGTATGCCATTGCCTGTGGTAGCGGTGCCGCGGTGGCAACAGATGTTTTAACCCAATGGAATAATGGGGAGCATGTAAAAGTGCACGATAAATTAGTGTAACAACAGGTAAAGCGAAACCAGCATTATGGGCAGGGAAAGTACCATTAACCAGATAAAGGTGCGGTGCAGTTTCCTGTAAACCAAAGCTCTTTTAAGCTGTTTTCTAAAGGTTTCATCCGGATGATTTTCTATTTGCTCCTGGATACTTTTTATGGAAACATTGGAGGAATTTACCAAAATCTCCTTCTGAAGAAAAAGAAGAGAGCTGTTATCCAGTAACCGGAAGCTCACCGCGATTATAAAAAATAATAGAGGGGAGATGGTCACACAGGCCCATAGATATCCGTAGGTAGTATTCACATCACCTAAATTAGGTTTTTTCCTTCGACAATTCGATTACTTTGTCTATTATTCGATCATCTTCATTTTTTAGCTGTTCAAATGCATTAGTTCCGAACAATTGTTCAGCCATAACCGCTTTAAGGTATTGTTTTAGCAGGGGCTCATAATGGCTTATTTTAATGTTTAACCCGGGCGGATGTGACCTTATATATCTTAAAAAGTCGGCAACCATCTGGTCATCAATAATAACCTTTTTCTCAAATTCTTTTCTGCTCAGGGAATTAAAGTAGCTCCTGTTCTCATCAAGAACTTCAAAAATAAAACGGCTCATAAATCCGCGGTTGAGCAACAGTGAAATCTGCTCTTTTTCAGCATCCACATCTTTAGGGACAAATACATCCGGAATAATGCCGCCACCGCCATAGACCACTTTTCCACCGGGGGTAATATAGCGCAGGGAGTCTGCCACATGAATACTGTCGGCAGATTGCAGTTCGCCATTGCGATACCGGCGCAGGTAGTCGTTAAAATATTTTTCGTTATTTTCCTCGTAAGGTTTTTGAATGGAGCGGCCGGTAGGAGTGTAATAGCGGGCAATGGTTAATCTCACCGCGCTGCCGTCACCCAGGTCCATTTCACGCTGAACAAGTCCTTTTCCATAAGACCTTCGGCCAATAATGGTGCCCACATCATTATCCTGCAAGGCGCCCGCAACCACTTCGCTGGCAGAGGCAGATCCTTCATTTATAAGCACATATACCTTACCGTTTTCAAAATCTCCGTGGCGCTGTGCAAAGGTTTTTTCAATTGCGCCGCTTTTGTTTTTGGTGAAGAGGATAAGCTTGTCATCTTTTAAAAATTCGTCTGCTACATTAATGGCTTCAGCAAGATACCCCCCGGGATTATTGCGAAGATCCAGTGCAATTTCCTTTGCTCCCTGTTTGCGAAGCTTCTCCAAAGCTTTATCAAATTCTTCATAAGTAGTTTCTGAAAAGCGGTTGATTTTAATATAGCCGAGCTTGTTGGTAAGCATATAAGCAGCATCCACACTTTTTAAAGGAACTTTGCCCCGGGTAATATTAAAATCCAGTATTTCTTTTTCTCCCTTGCGCAGCACCTTCAGGTTCACATTGCTGCCTTCTTCACCTTTTAACTGGCTAATTATAGAGTCATTGGACAAATTCTTTCCAAAAAGTTGCTGGTCATTTGCGTACAGAATGCGATCCCCGCCATGGATTCCAACATCCTGGCTTGGGCCGCCTTCCAGCGGCTGGATAACCACCACGGTATCTCCCACGGAATAAAAGCTAACGCCAATTCCCACAAAATCCCCCTGCATATTCTCACTTACAGCATCGTATTCTTTCTTGGGGATATAAACAGAATGCGGGTCCAGGTTTTCCAGGATCCTGTTTACGGTAACATCAACAATGCTGTCTGTATTTACATCATCTACATATTCATAATCGATGTAGTCAATAAGCCTGTTGAGTTTTTGCTTCTTGGGATTTTCTGAAAATAAGCCTTGTGAAGTAGAAATATCCAGCTTTGCTCCCAGGAAAATACCAAGGGCGCAGGCCATACCAAGAAGTAATGGGATATATATTTTGTTTTTATCTTTCAATTATCTAAGTCTGTTATTTGTTGAAGTTCCACTCCCGCCTTTTGAAGGAACTCCAGCCCGGAATTATCTTTATAGTCAATATTATATACTAAGCGGGTGATCCCGGCCTGATGAATTAATTTACTGCATTCCTTACAGGGAGACATGGTAATGTATAATGTGGCTTTGCTGCAGGATTGCGTAGATGCGGCAACTTTAAGAATAGCATTTGCTTCTGCATGAAGCACATACCATTTTGTATAGCCGTTTTCATCTTCACAAAAATTCTCAAAACCACTGGGAGTGCCATTATACCCGTCAGAAATTATCATTCTATCTTTAACAATAAGTGCGCCAACCTGCTTTCTTTTACAGTGGGAAAGCTTTCCCCATTCCCGGGCGATCCTAAGGTAAGCTTTATCGTATTTAAGTTGCTTGTTTTTTTGCATGCGTAATTGTTCTGCACTTCAGGATATATGCTGAAGAGTTGAAGTATTGAAAATCAGATTTCTGAAAATTTCAGAATAGCTAAAGTATTAAATTGCCAGAAAATTATCCCGAAGAATGGGTAAAATAATACCAATAACAACAGAAGAAATAACCAGGATCCAATCCCTCCTGGAAACCCTTATCATATTCTGAAAAATAAAGCCCAGGATCACTATTATTAAAACTACGGCAACCTGTGCCGTTTCTATACCCAGGGCAAATTCCAGTAGCGGGAAGAACCTGCTTTCGCCGGTGGATGCAATCATTTTGAAGTAGGAGGAGAATCCCAGGCCATGGATAACGCCAAAGAAGACCGTGGTGAAATAAAGCATGTTCTGGTTTCGGCTTTTTTCGTTCTTACCTGCAGTAAGAACATTGTAAAAGGCGGTAATAAGAATGGTCACCGGAATAAGGAATTCCACATAGGCGGTGTCTACCTTCACTATTTCATAAACCGAAAGGAATAATGCCAGGGTGTGGCCTATAGTAAATAACGTGATAAGCCAGAGAATTTTTTTCCAGCTGCTAAAGGTATAACCCACAATAAGCACAACCAGGAATAGTACATGATCATACGCCTGCCAATCCAGAATATGTTCCAGGCCAAGCCTGTAATACAACCAAAACTGAGACATCTATTTCTATTATGGGAAATGGCGAAAGTACGATATCGCGAAGAATTTGCAAAACTTTGGAAGCTGCCAGGGAATATTTTGGGGAAATCAGTTTTTTAGCTTAGTGGTTTCCGGAAAGGCTAATGTTATGGAAGGGGAATAAAAATCCCTGATAATTTTGACTGCGGAGGGAAATTTTTATTATTTTTGCCCTCCATTTGCTCGAGTGGCGGAATTGGTAGACGCGCTGGATTCAAAATCCAGTTTCTTCGGAAGTGTGGGTTCGATTCCCACCTCGAGTACTTAAGAACCCTTGTAAAGCTAATTTGCAAGGGTTTTTTGTTTTTTGAATTAAAAATATAGTAAGCTCAAAATTTCAATTGATAAATTTTATTTTTGGCAATAGCCCAATAAATACTGAATACAATAGCCAGGAAAATACCAAAATCAAAGGAATTAAAAGGCAAATTCTAAATTTTTAAGCGATGACGGCTCGAAATTTCTCCCGACCCCTAAGACAGACTTTTTGAGTATTACCTTTTCCAATTTAGTAAATGTAGAAAAAATAATTTCTGCATGGAAATTTTTATAAATCTAAACCTGCTTTTTCAGGTCGTCTTCTATGCAAAATTGCTCAGGAATAAAAAATATATCTGTAAACTGAGATTACTGCTGCATGGTAAAAGGGCAATCTCGGGAGATTTTAAAATATGGGTCACAATAAAGCGATTTCTGGCCTTAATTCTATCTGCCATTTTAATATATAATTTGTAGATTTAGGGTGTTAAAAAAACCTCCGGCTCCCTACCTGGAATGGTTTAATTAAAAAAGAAATCATGAAGTGGTACGTATTGTATACCAAACCTAAGTGGGAAATGAAGGTGGATAAAGCGCTGCGGCAATTAAAAATAGAAACCTACTGTCCTACCCATACCGAGTTAAGGCAGTGGAGCGATCGCAAAAAGAAAATCACCTCCCCGCTCTTTAAATCTTATATTTTTGTGCGGCTTAGCGATAAAGACCGCCCAAGAGTTTTTGATGCTCCCGGAGTGGTGCGTTACCTGTTTTGGTTAGGGAAACCTGCTGTGGTAAGAGATGAAGAAATAGAAACCCTGAGGAACTGGCTGGAAAACGATGAGGTAGATGAGGTAAAAGTTGAAAAGTACTCCGTTGGGGATACGGTAAAAATATCCCAGGGGGCATTAAAGGACCAACAGGCGAATATTCAGGAAATAGGGAAAAAGAGAATGCGGCTTTTCCTTCCCGCTATAGGTTGCCTGGTCACGGCCAAAATATCAGATGTGGTTTGAGGGTTTAGTTAGGTGTTATTAAAGTTTAAATTACGGGTTGAGGGGGTAAAAAGGTTGCTTCAGCTAAAGCCCAGGGCTTCTGCAAAGTTCAAACCTATTACATTCCTACTTAGTATATAGGAGAAATACAACAGGTAGATTCTAACTATATCTGCCAGAGCAAATTTTAGCTTTCCCTTCACAAACCAGTTGTCTTCGTTACGCTCCTTGGCATCTAAGAAATTGTTCCAGTACTTTATTTTTACGTTGGATTAGAATTAATCTTCCTTTAAAATGGCAGATTGTTCCAAATACCTTTTATAGTTTTGGGAATAGGAAACTCAAAATTCCCGGAAGCTTTGTTCTATGTTTGGTGTTTATGGAATTGTAAGCTTAATTTAATTTCAGAGTAGATTTAAGCAGTGGCTTATGCTGGAAAAAGAAAGAATAAAAAGCTTGGCGGTTAAATATTAATGGGAGATTCGGCTTATAAAAGGCACCTGGCCAAAGCGGCAACATGGAGAATGGTTGGGAGTATAGATACCATCCTGCTGTCCTGGCTTATCTCAGGAAATCCTGTAACCGGGATGAAAATAGGAATGGCAGAGGTTGTAACTAAAACCCTGTTGTATTATCTTCATGAAAGGATTTGGTACAGGCTTGACCTAAAAGGAGAAATTAAAAAAAGCCGGTTTAGGCATCTTCTGAAAACCTTTAGCTGGAGGTTTTTGGGAACAATGGATACCATGCTCCTTGCATGGCTTATCTCCGGCAATGCCTTAACAGGATTAAAGATAGGCTTTACCGAGGTGATTACTAAAATGCTCTTGTACTATTTCCATGAAAGAATTTGGTACAAAAGCAATTACGGACTCCCTGAACACAAACAGGAAACAAAATCAGGATCTAATGGATAATATCGTTCCGCAGGATTATAACATTAACAGGATTTCAAGAAATAAATTAAAAGGACACCGGCCGTTGGTGATCTGGTTTAGCGGGTTGTCCGGTTCAGGCAAATCTACCCTGGCCAGCCTTGTAGAGCAAGTCTTGTTCAATAAAGGCATACACACCTACTCTTTAGATGGGGACAATATAAGAAGCGGCCTTAATAAAGATCTTGGTTTTAGCCAAAAGCACAGGAGTGAGAATATTAGAAGGATTGCTGAGGTTGCAAAGCTTTTCTTCGACTCCGGCACTGTGGTGATCGCAGCTTTTATTTCCCCTTTAAGAGCAGACCGGGAAACGGTGAAAGACATTGTTGGAGAAGAGAATTTTTTTGGTGTTTTTGTAGATACTTCTATAGAGGAATGCGAAAGGAGGGATGTAAAGGGGTTGTATAAAAAAGCAAGAGCCGGGGAAATCAAAGATTTTACTGGCATTAGTTCTCCTTATGAGAAACCTCTTGATTTTAATGTGATTATAGATACTGAAAGTTGCGAGATTGATAAAGCGGTAGAGATCATTTTAAAAAAAGTAGCACCTAAATTAATACTTAAAGATGCATAAATATTTTCTTAATTACCTGGATGAGCTGGAATCGGAAGCAATTTATATTCTTCGAGAGGTTTGGGCACAGTTTCAAAATCCGGTGATCCTTTTCTCGGGAGGCAAAGACTCTATTCTGGTTACCCATTTGGCAAAAAAAGCTTTTTATCCGGCTAAGATTCCTTTTGCTTTAATGCATGTGGATACCGGGCATAATTTCCCGGAAACTATAGAATTCAGGGATGCTCTTGTTGCAGAGCTGGGTGCAAAACTAATAGTGTGCTCTGTACAGGAATCTATAGATCTGGGAAGGGTGGCCGAAGAAAAAGGGAAAAATGCTACGCGGAATTCCCTGCAAATCACCACTCTTCTGGATGCCATAGAATCCAATAAAGTAGATTGCGCTATAGGCGGGGGAAGAAGGGATGAAGAAAAGGCCAGGGCTAAAGAGCGGTTTTTTTCTCACCGAAATGATTTTGGGGAATGGGATCCTAAAAATCAGCGGCCGGAACTTTGGAACCTCTTAAACGGCAAACATTTTGAAGGAGAGCATTTTCGTGCTTTTCCAATAAGCAACTGGACAGAGATGGATGTATGGAACTATATTAAAAGGGAAAACATTCAAATTCCTTCTTTATATTTTGCCCATGAACGTGAGGTGGTAAAAAGGAGCAATTCCTTTATTCCGGTTTCTGAATTCCTGAGGCTGGAAGAAGGGGAGAAAATCGAAAAAAAGAAGATCCGTTTCCGTACCCTGGGAGACATTACCATTACCGGCGGAATTGAATCTGAAGCAGACACTTTAGAGAAAATTGCTTTGGAGGTGTCAGCTATGCGTAAAACCGAAAGAGGAGACCGGTCAGACGATAAGCGTTCTGAAACCGCAATGGAAGACAGGAAGAAACAAGGTTACTTTTAGAAAACGGCATTAAGCTTTAAGCTATATGCAGTAAGTATAGCCTAAAGCCTACAGCTTATAGCATCAAAAAAAAATGGAAATCAACAACAATCAGTTATTAAGATTTACAACGGCAGGAAGTGTGGATGACGGGAAGAGCACCCTTATCGGGCGCCTGCTTTACGATTCAAAATCGATTTTTGAAGACCAGCTGGAATCAATAAGTGCCACCAGTGCAAAAAAGGGCTATGATGGGGTGGATCTGGCACTTTTTACCGATGGCTTAAAGGATGAAAGAGAACAGGGCATCACCATAGATGTGGCTTACCGGTACTTCACCACTCCAAAGAGAAAATTTATTATCGCAGATACTCCGGGCCATATCCAGTACACGCGCAATATGGTTACCGGGGCTTCCACGGCCAATGCTGCAATCATTTTGATAGATGCCCGTAAAGGGGTAATTGAACAGACAAAGCGACATTCCTTTATCGCCTCCTTACTCAATATTCCGCATTTGATTGTTTGCGTAAATAAAATGGACCTGGTGGATTTTTCAGAAGAAAGGTTTAATGATATTATAGGAGAATTTGAAGAATTCTCTTCCAAGCTTTTAATGAAAGATGTACGGTTTATTCCCATTAGTGCCTTGCTTGGAGATAACGTGGTAAACCGTTCAGAAAAAATGCATTGGTACCAGGGCGGTACTTTGCTGAATATTCTGGAGACCCTCCATATAAGCAGTGATATTAATAAGATTGATGCCCGGTTTCCTGTGCAAACGGTAATCCGGCCTCAAAGTGAAGGGTTCAGGGATTACAGGGGCTATGCGGGCCGTGTGGCCAGTGGCATCTACAGGACGGGAGATGAAGTGGCGGTATTGCCCTCGGGCTTTACTTCCAAAATAAAATCTATCAATGCCGGCGAGCAGGAGATTCAGGAAGCCTATGCGCCTATGTCTGTTTCCATGACTTTGGAAGATGATATAGACATCAGCCGTGGGGATATGATCGTAAAGAAGAACAATCAGCCCGAGGGAGAGCAGGAGTTCGACGTAATGCTGTGCTGGTTAAATAATGACTCGGCAAAATCAAGGGCAAAATATACGGTGATACATACTTCTAACGAGCAGCGTGCGATGATCAAGGATGTGGTTTACAAGATCGATATCAATACCTATAACAGGAATACAGAAGATAAGGATCTTGCCATGAACGATATCGCCAGGGTAAAGATAAGGACCACCCACAGGCTCATGCTGGATTCCTACAGGGATAATCGCAATACCGGCAGCATAATTTTAATTGATGAGAACACCAACGAGACCGTAGCGGCGGGGATGATAGTCTAAAAGCTTTAAGCCGTAAGCTATAGCCTGTATGCTTTTTAAAAATAAAATATGGCCTACAGCTTAATGCCTAAAGCCTAAAGCGGAAAAAGTGAGAGATTTCAGGAAATATGATGTTTGGAAGCTAAGCCATAAACTGGTTTTGGATGTTTATAAAATCACTTCTTCCTTTCCAGATTCTGAAAAATATCAGTTGGTTACACAGATGCAAAGAGCTGCGTATTCCATCCCTTCAAATTTTAGTGATGGATGTGGTAGAGAAACTGATAAGGATTTTAACCGGTTCGTTCAGATTGCCCTGGGATCTGCTCACGAATTAGAATATTTTTTCATTCTGGCACATGATTTATCATTTATGGATGAGGAAGAGGTTGAAAAACTTAATTCCGGAATAAATCTCATCAAGAAAAAAGTATACAGTTTAAGTAAAAAATTAAAAGCCTAAAGCTTATAGCTTATGGCCTACAGCCTAAATGAAACAACTACTCGAAACAGCAATAAAAGCCTCCCTGGCCGCCGGCAATCGAATCATGGAGATCTATGAAAATGAAGATTTTGAAGTGGGCTTTAAAGGAGATACTACCCCGCTTACCAAAGCCGATCTTGCTTCTCACAAGATCATCATGAGATTCCTGAAAGAAACTAAAATCCCTGTACTTTCAGAAGAAGGCAAGGATATTCCTTATGAAGAAAGAAAAAACTGGAAGCAGCTTTGGATTGTGGATCCTATAGATGGAACCAAAGAGTTTATTAAAAGGAACGGAGAGTTTACTGTCAATATAGCTTTAGTAGAAGATCAAAAGCCTGTTTTAGGAGTGATTTATGTACCTGCCCTGAAAGAGATTTATTTCGCTGATAAATATTCTGGTTCATTCAAATCAAAAGTAAATAATGGAGTTACTTCAGTTGAAGAATTAATTAAAGAAGCCTCCAAACTTCCCATAACGAACACCAAAATATTTACAGTAGTAGCCAGTAAATCCCATCTTTCTCCGGAAACGGTTGAATATATTGAAGAATTGAAAGAAAAGTATGGCGAAGTGGAAAGCATCTCGAAGGGAAGTTCTTTAAAATTATGTATGGTTGCTGAAGGAGCGGCTGATGAATATCCGCGCTTTGCTCCAACCATGGAATGGGATACCGCAGCCGGGCAGGCGATATGTAGCTTTGCAGGTAAAAAAGTGCTCGAGTACAGCACAAAAAAAGAAATGCTTTATAACCGGGAAAAATTATTGAATAACTGGTTTTTAGTCAAGTAAAACTAACGTAACTTGTTGCAATCCTTTTAAATCGATAAATCCATGTAATTAGCGAGGAAATGAAAACAGCATTAATCACCGGGGTGACCGGGCAGGACGGGGCTTATTTAAGTGAATTTCTTCTTAAAAAGGGATATATAGTGCATGGCCTTAAAAGAAGGTCCTCATTGTTTAATACAGATAGGGTGGACCACCTGTACCAGGACCCGCATGAAGAGAAGAGGAATTTTATTCTTCATTACGGGGATATGACCGATAGTACCAATCTTATCCGTCTCATCAAACAAATTCAACCCGATGAGATCTATAACCTGGCCGCGATGAGCCATGTGCATGTTTCTTTTGAAATTCCCGAGTACACTGGGAACGCTGATGGCCTGGGAACTTTAAGGATCCTGGATGCGGTGAGGCTTTTAGGCCTTGAAAAGAAGACCAGGATCTACCAGGCTTCCACTTCAGAACTATATGGTAAGGTGCAGGAAGTGCCGCAGTCTGAAACCACTCCTTTTTATCCCCGCAGCCCTTATGCCGTGGCAAAAATGTATGCCTACTGGATTACGGTAAATTATCGCGAAGCTTACGGGATGTACGCCTGCAACGGGATTCTCTTTAACCATGAGTCCCCGTTAAGAGGAGAAACATTTGTGACCCGTAAGATCACCCGAGCAGCGGCAAGGATTGCTTTAGGTTTACAGGATAAGTTCTACCTGGGTAATCTTGATGCGCAAAGGGACTGGGGGCACGCTAAAGATTATGTTCGAATGATGTGGATGATTTTGCAGGCTGTAGAGGCTGAGGATTGGGTAATTGCAACCGGAAAAACCACCCCCGTGAGGGAATTTGTGAAAATGGCTTTTGCTGAAGCAGGAATAGAACTGGAGTTTAAAGGCGAAGGAGTAGAAGAGAAAGCATATGTAAAATCCTGCAGTAATCCGCATTTTCAGTTGAAGAAAGGCAAGGAAGTGCTGGCTGTAGATCCAAATTATTTCCGCCCTACTGAAGTGGATCTGCTTATTGGAGATGCCACTAAAGCCAACACCAAACTGGGCTGGAAACCGGAATACGATCTTCAGGACCTGGTAAAGGACATGATGCAAAGCGATATAAAACTGATGCAGAAGGAACAACACATCAAAGACGGCGGGTACCAGATTATGAATTATTACGAGTAATGGTGAAACAGTGAAACAGTAAAATGGTGGAAGCGGTTAAAACATGAGAGTAATGTCTTTAAATATTCCGAATGATTGTTATATAAGCAGCTCCTTCCCTATTAAAGGGAAGGTGGATTAACCTGCGGGAGCAGGTTAAGACGGAAGGGTAAATTTTAACCACCCCGGCCTTTGGCCACCCCTCCTTAAAAAAAGGAGGGGAGCTAAAATATTCTTAGAACTATCGGCGGAATCGATCTTTAAATCCGCGAAATCTAAATTTATGGAACATAATACGAAAATATACATCGCCGGCCACCGTGGTATGGTAGGCTCCGCGATCTGGAGAAAGCTGGAAGCAGAAGGTTTTACCAATATTACCGGAAAAACTTCTAAGGAGCTGGATCTTCGTGATCAGCAGGCTGTAAAACAATTTTTTGCGGAAGAAAAGCCGGAAGTGGTTATAGATGCGGCAGCAAGGGTGGGAGGAATAATGGCTAATAATGATTATCCTTACCAGTTTTTAATGGAAAATCTGCAAATCCAGAATAACCTTATAGATGAGTCACATAAGGCCGGGGTGGAAAAATTTATATTCCTGGGCAGTTCGTGCATCTATCCCAAACTGGCTCCCCAGCCTTTAAAAGAAGAATACCTCCTTAGCGGCAGGCTGGAGGAAACTAATCAGTGGTATGCCATAGCCAAAATTGCCGGCGTTAAGGCTTGTGAAGCGATACGAAAGCAGCACGGAAAAGATTTTGTAAGCCTTATGCCCACTAATTTATACGGGACGCATGACAATTTCGATTTAAGGACCTCCCATGTACTTCCCGCGATGATCAGGAAATTCCATGATGCCGCTAAAAATGGAAATACACCTGTGGAATTATGGGGTTCTGGTAATCCTATGCGAGAATTTTTGTTTGTAGATGACCTTGCCGATGCTGTTTACTTTGCTCTTAATAATAAACTGCCGGAAAATCTTTACAATATAGGTACAGGGAAAGATATCACCATAAAAGAACTGGCAGTCTTGATTCAGGAAATAGTAGGCCATGATGGTGAGATTATCTGGGACAGCAGTAAGCCGGATGGCACCCCACGAAAATTGATGGATGTGGATAAGATGAAAAACGCCGGTTGGAAAGCCACTACCTCATTAAAAGAAGGGATTAAAAGAACCTATGGATGGTTCCTGCAAAACAGTGAAAATTATAAGCAGGTAAAGTTATAATATTGGTTAAAGTCTTCCCTTCTTAGGGATATACTTAAAACATAGCTGTCTCTTCTTTCAGGTAGAAGGTTTTAGCTTAAAAATAATTGTAGTTAGATGGGGTAAATCCTTTGAATTATATAGAACAATTACAATTTTGTTGATCTTCCTTTAAGGAAAGTCGGATGTGTAACGGCCTTAGGATTTTCATAATAGCCATAACAATGGTATATTTCCGCCTAATCCGGATGAGGTAAATGAAATCATTTTCAAAAAAAATAATTATTACAGGAGGTGCGGGTTTTATAGGCTCTCATGTAGTGCGGCGTTTTGTAAAAAAATACCCTGATTATAAGATTATCAATCTGGATAAACTTACCTATGCCGGCAATCTTGAAAATTTAAAAGATATTGAAAATGAGGATAATTACTATTTCGTAAAAGGAGATATTACTGAAGAAACCTTTGTAAATGAACTTTTCAGAAAAGAGCAGCCAGATGGGGTTATTCATCTTGCCGCAGAGTCTCATGTAGATCGTTCCATAAGCTCTCCTATGGAATTTGTAAAAACCAATGTGCTGGGCACGGTAAACCTTCTGAATGCTGCAAAAATAATTTGGAAGAATGATTTCAGCAATAAACTTTTTCATCACGTTTCTACAGATGAGGTTTATGGGGCATTGGGGGAAACAGGATTTTTTACCGAAAAGACAAGTTACGATCCGCATTCGCCATATTCCGCTTCTAAAGCCTCTTCAGATCATTTTGTAAGATCTTATGCAGATACTTATGGCCTTCCGACAGTTATTACCAATTGTTCCAACAATTACGGCCCCAATCATTTTCCGGAAAAGCTTATTCCTTTAATGATCCATAACATCATTAATAAAAAGCCGCTTCCGGTTTACGGGGATGGCAATTATACCCGGGACTGGTTGTATGTTATAGATCATGCCATCGCCATAGATCTTGTGTTTCATAAAGGCAGATTGGATAATTCCTATAATATTGGAGGATTCAACGAATGGAAAAATATAGACCTGGTGAAACTGCTATGCCGCCAGATGGATAAAAAACTAAACCGGGAACCTGGTGAAAGTGAAAAGCTGATCGCTTTTGTAAAAGACCGGCCGGGCCATGACCTCCGGTATGCCATTGATGCCAGCAAAATTCATGAAGAGCTGGGCTGGAAACCCAGTGTTACTTTTGAAGAAGGACTTGGTAAAACTATCGACTGGTATCTTGAAAATGAAAAGTGGTTAAAAAATGTTACTTCCGGAGCCTACCAGGAGTATTATAAAAAGCAGTATGTTTAAAAAAACTTCTGGCTTAAGCTGAAGCAGGCACAGAGGCGAAAAATTTTAAAGAAGTAGTGATATTAAACCCTTTAAATACTTATAAAACTTTATTTAGGTTCTGCTGAAATAGGCGGTCAGGAATACTTTAGTTAATCCTTAGGTTTATTTTACAGGCTAAATCGAAAAATTAAAAAGATATAGAAAGTTGGAAAGAAAAAAGATACTTATAACAGGAGGAGCCGGCTTCGTGGGATCTCATTTATGTAAAAGATTGCTGGAAGAGGGCAATGAGGTGATTTGCCTGGATAATTACTTCACCGGAAGTAAAAAGAATATTATAGGCCTGCTGGACAACCCTTATTTTGAAATGGTTCGTCATGATATCACCCGTCCTTACTTTGCTGAGGTGGATGAGATTTACAACCTTGCCTGTCCTGCTTCCCCGGTACATTACCAGTATAACGCCATTAAAACCGTCAAAACCTCGGTTATGGGTGCTATTAATACCCTTGGGCTTGCTAAAAGGGTGAAAGCGAAGATCCTGCAGGCCAGTACCAGTGAGGTTTATGGGGATCCTGCTGTACATCCGCAGCCGGAGAGCTACTGGGGCAACGTAAACCCTATAGGCCAGCGTTCCTGTTATGATGAAGGCAAGCGCTGCGCAGAAACCTTATTTATGGACTATCATCTACAAAATAACGTAAATATCAAGATCATCAGGATCTTTAATACGTATGGCCCTAACATGAATCCTGATGACGGCCGGGTGGTTTCCAATTTTATAGTTCAGGCCTTAAAAGGAGAAGATATTACCATCTTTGGGGACGGCACTCAAACCCGAAGCTTTCAATATGTAGATGACCTGGTGGAAGGTACCATTCGAATGATGAACAGCCGGGACGGCTTTACCGGGCCGGTAAATATTGGTAATCCCGGCGAATTTACCATGCTGGAACTCGCCCATAAAATTATTTCCCTAACCAACTCCAATTCTAAAATTATCCACCTGGACCTGCCTAAAGACGATCCTACCCAGCGCAAGCCGGTCATCACCCTGGCAAAAGAGGAACTAGGTGGCTGGGAGCCAAAAGTTGGGCTGGAAGAAGGGCTGGTGAAAACCATCGCTTATTTTGAAGAATTGCTCTCCACAAGGTCAAGAGAGTTAAATAACCAGGAATAATGAAAGGCATTATCCTCGCCGGGGGCTCCGGCACCCGCTTATATCCAATCACAAAAGGAATATCTAAACAGCTGCTCAGTATTTACGATAAACCGATGATTTACTACCCTCTTTCTGTACTTATGTTGGCGGGAATAAGGGAAGTCCTGGTGATTTCAACGCCTGAAGATCTGCCGAATTTTAAAAGATTATTGGGTAATGGCTCAGAATTAGGCATGAAATTCGAATATAAAGAACAGCCAAGCCCAGATGGCCTGGCCCAGGCATTTATTATTGGCGAGGAGTTTATTGGGGAAGATAACGTTTGTCTGGTGCTGGGGGATAACATATTCTATGGGCATGGCTTCAGCGGACTTCTAAAGCAGTCACGGGAAAATGTGGAAAAGAAAGGGAAAGCCATGGTTTTTGGCTATTACGTAAATGATCCTGAAAGATATGGGGTAGCCGAATTTGATAAAAGCGGCAACGTGATAAGTATAGAAGAAAAACCCGAAAAGCCAAAGGGTAATTACGCAGTTTCTGGCTTGTATTTTTATCCGAATTCTGTAGTAGAAATTGCAAAAGCGGTAAAACCAAGTAATCGCGGAGAGCTGGAAATTACGGCGGTAAATGAAGCTTACCTCAAACAGGGGAATTTAAAAGTGGAATTAATGGGCCGGGGTTATGCCTGGCTGGACACCGGAACACACGAATCCATGCTGGAAGCCTCCAATTTTATTCATACCATAGAAAAGCGGCAGGGCCTGAAGGTGGCCTGTATAGAAGAAATAGCCTACGAGAAAGGTTATATCAACAAAGAAGAATTACGGGCACTGGCGCTGCCACTTCAAAAGAACGCCTATGGCCAGTACCTTTTAAAAAGGATCAGGGATTAAAGGTCTTTTAATAATTATTATACGGCGAAGGGCTTTCCTGGGAACTTTATAGCTGGACAACTAAAATTTTAGCTCCGAACGGGATGCCATACTGTAGTAAATAATTTTAAGGCAAAACTTCCAGCCATTTAATAAGAGGAGGTTATTACCTAAAAGGCTTTACTCCTGCCTTAACAGAACAAAAATTACTGGAATTTTTTATACCAGAGACTAAATCTGCAAAATACCCGTTTTAAGGTTAAAGCTAGCTACATAATCTTAAACATTTGTGAATAAGAAAACGAAAGCTCATTTTTTCTCTACTTTTGAAAATAGCTGTTGTTTCAAGCTTAATCTATTCTATTGGGAAAGTTAAAACACATATTTAAAATCGGAATATTTTTAATATTCCTGTTCGGGGCATTTCCGGTTTTTGCCCAGGAATATAGCTTTGGCCTGAAAGCAGGCCTGGGATATACTGTTAATGAAAAAGCTGCTGAAGTAGTTGGTTCAGCCGGTTCTTTTTCGGCAGATTCTAAAATTGGTTTTTTAGGAGGGGCTTTTTTAGAAGTGGGTTTTGGTAAATTCTTTGTTCGCCCGGAGGTGTTTTACAGCCATGCCGAAGGGGAATTCGCATTTCCAAACCTGCCTTCTGTATATTCCGTAGATAAGATTAGTATTCCTTTACTATTTGGATATAATATTTATGGCCCTGTGGCTATATACGCAGGCCCTGCATATCAGAATTTTCTACAGGCAGACCTGGAAAATACTGCTGTTCCCATACAGGAGCTACAAAGGAATATTGCCACCCAGCTGGGTGTTAAAGTAGTGCTTAACAGGTGGGAAATAGATCTTCGCTTTGATTTTACCTTTGATTCTAAAAGAAACCAGTTTGTGGACATAGGTAATATTATGCAGGAAGCTTATTTTGATGATGGGCGGTTAAACCAGTTTATGCTCAGCATTGGCTACAGGATCTTTGATACTAGTAAACCCAGGTGGGCTAGAAGTGGCCGTGGGGGATGCTATTTTTAAAATTCATCTGCAATAATTTATTAAAACTGTTTTTGTCTTTGTAAATATTCTTTGGTCGAGTTCCTCCTTCTGTTTAATTTACTTTATGTAAATGAATTCCTTCATCATCTGTATAAAAGTATGATTTTTTTAGAGTTAGATACCAAAAGAAAGATCTTATTAAATTTCAGAATTCCTTAAAAACAGGGGCGCATCTTTTTTTAATTGGTATTATAAACTTACCACTATTTACAATTACAAAAACTTTTATAAAATATCTAATCATTTCTTAATGTATAAAAATTTAATAGTTAAAAAATTTAACATATTAAGCTTTGGATAAAAAATTTCTACCTCTAGCTTTGCGGCTTCCTAAAATATAGTCTTATTACTCCGAAAATTGGGGCTAATAGAGGCGAAGCCGTGGAACAACTGGTAAATATATATTTTATTAAACTGCTTAACCTTCTTTTGGAAATAACAGCAGCAATTTGAGTGATGAAGTATTTTCTAGTTAACAAAAATAATACATTGGGGAATTCTTATCAGTGATTCTAAGAGGTTTTCATTGATTATGAAAATAAAACCTCTCACATAATACAAGAGAAATGAAAAAAATAATTATTACCGGTGGAGCTGGCTTTATTGGTTCTCATGTGGTAAGGCAGTTTGTGAACCACTATCCGGAGTATGAGATAATCAATCTCGACAGTCTTACCTATGCAGGTAACCTTGAAAATCTAAAGGATATTGAGGAATCAACCAATTACAGATTTGTAAAAGGAGATATTACTGATGCTATTTTTATTGAGGATTTATTTAAAAGAGAACAACCTGATGGTGTGATACATTTAGCAGCAGAATCCCATGTAGATCGATCAATTAGTTCACCATTAGAATTTGTTAAGACCAACGTTCTGGGAACTGTAAACCTCCTAAATGCGGCCAAAGCTATTTGGCAGCGTGATTTTAGTGGTAAGCGTTTTCATCATGTTTCTACAGATGAGGTTTACGGGGCATTGGGGGAAACAGGTTTTTTTACCGAAAAAACCAGCTATGATCCTCATTCGCCTTATTCCGCGTCGAAAGCCTCTTCAGATCACTTTGTTCGCTCCTATGCTGATACTTATGGCCTGCCTGTAGTAATAACCAATTGTTCCAATAACTATGGTCCCAATCATTTTCCGGAAAAGCTAATCCCCCTAATGATCCATAATATCATCAATAAAAAACCCCTTCCAGTTTATGGAGATGGTAATTACACCCGGGACTGGTTGTATGTTATAGATCATGCCATTGCTATAGATCTTGTGTATCATAGAGGCAAACTAAATGATTCCTATAATATTGGTGGGTTCAATGAATGGAAAAATATAGATCTGGTGAAATTGCTATGCAACCAGATGGGTGCTGAAGGAGCACGACAGGGAGATGTGAGCAATGCGTTGGGTAACCATCTTGGCTCATGGGAAGTGTATATTACTAAAAAGAGCGGCGATCTTACTACCCAATTTATTTATAATAATATTTTTGAAGATGGCTCAGGCAGCCGTTTTGCCAATTTTCCTGATGGGCGGTACGGAATCTTTGTTGAAAATAATGGTAGCGGCTGGTTTCAATCCATTATTTATGAATTTTATTATACCCGTGACCAAAGTCATGATGTCAATAAATGGGGTGCCGATAATTATTTAGGACATCGTTTGATGTATAATTCGGGTTTTGCATACCAGGACCAGATTTTAGGTGCTCCTTTTTTTCTTTATGACACTGAAATGGAGCTTGTTATCAATAATAAATTTGCTGCTCATCATTTTGGCCTGGAAGGTATTGCAAATCTTTTCTCCCGTGAATATCCATTCAAAATACTGGTAAGTTATTCCCATAACGAAGGTACTTATGCCGAAGCATTAAATTCTGAAGGATTAGACGAAGATGCGCTGTACCTTTATTCCGAAGCCCGGATCCTGGAGAAGCCTTTTTTACTTAATCTTAAAATTGGTTCAGATCTTAATTCCTATAGAGATTCGAAATTTGGAGTGGGCCTGCATCTCACAAAAACTTTTTAAGCTACAGGTTTAGGCTGTAAGTTTTTCTCTGTAATTTACCTCATCCTGATTAATACGCTGTCCTACCATCTATAGTTGCTGAAAATGGCTTGCCTTTAGCTTTAAAAATGCTGACATTGTTTAATAGAATATTCTTAGGTAATGTTAGTAACTTTCCCCGGTTGATTTCCTCATCAGCGATAATTTTTTCAATTTTACTCACTACTCACTACTCACTACTCACTACTCACTACTCACTACTCACTACTCACTACTCACTACTCACTACTCAC